>DASXQQ010000281.1:0-3526 GCA_036507085.1 Piscinibacter sp.
GTCAGCGACTTCGCCCCCCAGGCTTGGGTCACGACGCCGTGGGGCGCTGCGCTGCTGTGGCTGCTCGTGGCGGTGTTCTTCGGGCTCCTTATGCGCGGGCGCAGGTTTGGGCCGCTGGTGGAGCGGCCGGCTGAGGTCGCGCGCTCGGACGCCGAGTGGTCGGCCGCCGTCGGCCAGCTACTCCGACGCTCGAGCGCGCGCATGGTCACACTGGGTCTGCTGGCAAACGCGACCGAGCGCGCTGTCGCGTCCTATAACGGGCTGCCGCTGCAGCCGCGCGAGCGCTTCTGGAATGCTCTCTGGGTGCGCGCACCGGAAGTAGCGAGCGAGCTGGCACACGTCGAGGACACATTGCAGTCGGCTTCGGCCACCGAGCGAGACCTGCTCGAGGCGGCAGGACGCCTCCACCGAATCGCGCACCCGGTGGAAGAGCGAATTCGCAGGGCCGTGCGGTGACTGACACGGCATCGGCACCATCCGGCCGGCCGCTGCCCGGCGGGCCACCTTCCACGGCAAGCGGGGAAGGGAACGCAACGAGCTTCTTCGAGCGGTTCCGCGAACAGCTGGCGAAAGCGATCGTCGGCCAGGACGAGGCGATCCGCCTGTGCGCGATCGCGCTCATCGCGTCGGGGCACGTGCTGCTCGAGGGAGTGCCGGGCACCGGCAAGACTCTTCTCGCCAAGGCGATCGCGCGGGCACTGACGCTTGAGTACGGGCGCGTCCAGTTCACGCCTGACCTCATGCCGGCCGATATCCTCGGCACGTCGGTGTTCGACCTCGCCACGCGCACCTTCGCGCTGCGGCGGGGACCGATCTTCACGAACATCCTCCTCGCCGACGAGGTCAACCGCGCTCCCGCCAAGGTGCAGTCGGCGCTTCTCGAGGCGATGGAGGAGCGAGGGGTCACGCTGGAAGGGCAGCAGCTCCCGCTGCCGTCGCCATTCTTCGTGATGGCGACGCAGAACCCGATCGAGTACGAAGGGACCTATCCCCTGCCCGAGGCGCAGCAAGACCGATTCCTGTTCAAGGTGCGTCTCGACTACCCGGCGCCGGCCGACGAGATGGAGGTCTTGCGGCGGTGGGAGTCGGGGATCGAGCTCCGCGACCCTGTCAAAGCGGGGGTCGAGCCGGTCCTTGGCCAGGCCGACATCGACGGATGTCGAGCCGAGGTGGCGCGCGTCGTCATCGACGAAAAGATCCGCCGCTACGTGGTCGACCTTGCGGCGGCCACTCGCGCCGCGCCGGAGATCGCCCTCGGCGCGAGCACCCGCGCAGAGGTGCTGTTGATGCTCGGCGCCCGCGCGTACGCCGCGTTCGCGGGCCATGAGTTCGTGACGCCCGACCACGTGAAGGCACTGCTGGCACCGGCGTTTCGCCACCGTCTGATCCTGCGCCCGGAGGCGGAGGTGGCCGGCCAGACGCCGGACAGCGTGCTGGACGCCGTGGCCGGCCGGGTTGTGCCGCCGCGCTGAAATCCCTCGGCGGCCTGGCGCCCCGGCCGAAGCTCATCTGGGCGGTGGCCATCGGGGCCGGTCTGATTGCCCTCGCGGTAGCGTCCCCGGTGCTCGGTCTGGTGGCCGTCGTGTACCACGCCGGCCTCGTCATCATCGCCACTCGCGACCTGGCGCTCCTGCCTGGACGCTCCGGCTACGTCGTGAAGCGCATGGTGCCCGAACCATTCTCACTCGGCGAGCCCGAGGGAGTCACGATCGAGGTCGAGAATCCTGCCGCCGCAGGGTTGTGGGCAAGGATCGCCGACCACGCGCCCGGCGGGTTGCGACCCGCACCCCGCGAGCTGCCCGGCCGCTTCGACGAGCGTGGGGTGGTCAAGCTCGGCTACCGCACTTACTCACCGCGCCGAGGCGCGTACACCTTCGGGCCGGTGGACCTGCAGGTCTGGCGTGACGAGGGTTGGTGGCGGCGCCAGGTGCGGGTGCCGCTGCCCCGGGAGGTGGCGGTTTTTCCGAATGTGGTCGCCATCAAACGCATCCAGCTTTCGCTGCGGAGAGGGCTCCGCGCGATGGCGGGGATGCGCCGCGCTCGGCCGCCTGGCGCGTCGACCGCGTTCGCAGGCTTGCGCGACTACGTCCGCGGCGATGACATGCGTCGAGTGAGCTGGACGGCGACCGCGCGCCGCGACCGGCCGGTGATGGTCGAGGTCGAGGCGGAACGCGGGCAGCAGGTGATCATCGCCCTCGATTGCGGTCGCCTGATGACCGCGCCCGCGGGTGACCTCGACAAGCTGGACCACGCCGTCAACGCGGCGCTGATGCTGGCGTGGGTGGCGCAGGCCTACGGAGACCGCGTCGGGATGATGACCTTCGACGACGACGTGACCGGCTTCATCAAGCCCGAGCGCGGCGCGGCGCAGCTGAGGCGCATCACCGAGGCGCTTTACGCGATCCGGCCGCAGTACGTCGAGCCCGACTTCGGCCACGCGATGACGCACCTTGCCCTACGCGTCGGCCGCCGCTCGATGGTCGTGATGCTGACCGACGTCCAGGACCCCGAGGCGTCGCGCGAGCTGGTGGCGCATGCCCTGCGGCTCGCGGCACGACACCTTGTGCTCGTGGTCGCGATGTCGGACCCGGCCGTGCTCAACGCGCGCGACGCTCCGATCGATACCACCAGCCGGGCCTACGAGTGGGCGGCGGCCGAGGAGTTCGTGGCCAGCAGGCGCGAAAGCTTCGAGTTGCTTCGCCGGGGAGGGGTGTTAGGCCTGGACGTGGTCGCGGGCAAATTGTCTCCTGCCCTGGTCGAGCGCTATCTCGAGTTGAAGGAGCGAGCCCTTCTCTAGAGAGTAGAGGGAGCCTTCCAGGTTCAGGTGCCGCGCGCTGCGGCCGGAGCAAGTCCGGCCGCCAGAGGGGCGCCGGCCTTGCGTCCGGCTAGCAGCAGATATCCGTAGAACAGCGCCCCCGTCGTCAGCCCGATCGCGAGCTTGACGGCAAAGGGCGCATTCGACGGCGAGACGTTGCCCTCGATGATGCCCGCCATGACCAGCAGCGGCGCGAGCCCGAGCAGCAGCGTGAACGCGCGCCTTGCGGCGAGCACCAGAGCGTCGGAGCGTTTGCGGTTGCCCGGGGAGATCAGCGCCCAGCCCATCATCAGGCCGCCGGCACCCTGCGCAACGACGATCGACAGCTCGAGGACGCCGTGCGCGATCACGAAATCGAACAGCCCGCCTGCGATTCCATAAGCCTGCGTCAAACCGAAAAGGCCACCGAGATGGATGCCGTTGGTGATCATCACCCACATCACCGGCAGGCCGAACGCGACTCCGAGCGCGAACGCGACCATGGAGACATAGATGTTGTTGACCATGATCAGGCCCGCCACCTGGATCCGCTCGTCGGGTGGGATCTGCGTCCACAGCTCGTGACGATGCACGCGCTCGATGAGCTTGGGGTCGGCGATCGCGTAGGCCGCGTCGGGGTTCGCCAGCACCACGAAGAAGCTGACGATCGCGGGCACAAACAGCAGGGCGCCCGCGGCCAGGAGATAGGGCCAGGACGCGCGAAACGTCTGG
>DASXQQ010000282.1:0-1536 GCA_036507085.1 Piscinibacter sp.
GCCGAATACGAGGAGCGCGGCCCCGTAATCTTCGAGCAGCGAAGCCACGTCCAAGGGTGCGCGAGTGCGGCGCTGGTCAGCTCTTCTTTTGCGTCGCCTGGAAGGCCCCGACGGCCCTGCTCAGATCGTCGCGTTCCGGGCAGCCCGTCGGGCAGAGGCTTTGAAGCTTCGCGAGTTGCTCGCGTGCCTTGTCCAGGTCGCCGAGGTCGAGATACAGCTCACCCAGATACTCGATGGCTCCCCGATGATTCGGGCTGAGCGCCAACGCCTTCTGGTACGCGGCCAGGGACTGGTCGAAATGCCGTAGCTGCCGCTGGCTGAAGCCGATGTAGTTCCAAGCGTCGGCGTTGCGCGGCTCGGCCTGAGCCACCTTCTGAAGCAGGGTCAAGGCGCGCTGGTAATCGCGGGCCTGGACGGCCTGCACACCCAGTTCGTAATCGCTCGGCTGGGCCTTCTGGACTGCCGGTGGTCGCGACGTGCTGGTCGAGCCTGCCGCCAACGCGACAGGGGCCAGGGCGATGGCAAGGACGAGCGTCCACAGTGACTTGCTGGACATGGGATCCTCCTGTGAAGTCGATCCGGTCGCCGTCTGCCACGGCGAAGTCTGCGCAGCCGTAACGGCAGCTCACTCTCTACGCTTGGGCGTTCGCTCTGTCAATGCGCCGCTCTTGGCACTGCCACGATGCAGGTCATGGCGAACGGTCTCGATCAGCCAGCGCCGCGCGGCCAGCGTCAGCCAGGCTTCTTGGCCCACGCGCTGCACCAGCCGGCGGCTGCGATGTGCTTGCGGCCGAACATGGCGCAGCCGCCCCACTCGTCGGTGGCACTGCCCTGGAAGAACGAGCAGTTCGCGCAACGCTGCGCCGTGCTGTGGTTGGCAAAGCGTTGCTTGTCCACCTTGTTCGTGTCGTGCTTGTAGCCGAGTGCCAGCGCCGTCTCGTCGGCTTCGTCGACGTGTGACGGCGCGGCTTGCGCAATGACGGGGGATGCAAGCACGGCGCAAGCGCCTGCGAGGGTCCGGTTGATGAAAATGCGCCGGGTCGTGTCTTTCACTTCAGTCTCCAACATCGATGGGCCGCCCTGCACAACACGCAGGGCGACTCCGGGTTCAGCCCTTCAGTTCGCTTTCGCCGTGTGCTTGGCACTCGCGGCCTGGGGGATCTTGAACACCCACACCATGCCGCCCTGCTCGAGGAAGTTGACCTTCTTGGCCACCTCGCCGCCCCACAGCGGCACCGCGCCGCCCCACCCGGACACGACACTCACGTACTGCTCGCCGCCTTGGCTCCAGGTGATCGGCGGGGCCACCACGCCGGAGCCAGTCTGGAACTCCCACACCACCTTGCCGGTCTTGGCGTCGGCCGCCTTCAGATAGCCCTCGGGCGTGCCCCAGAACACGAGGTTGCCGCCGGTGGTCAGCACGCCACCCCACAGCGGCGCGTTGTTCTTCACCTCCCAGACGATCTTCCCGCTCTTCGGGTCGACCGCGCGCAGCGCACCGATGTAGTCGTCGTTGATCGTCTTGATGGTGAAGCC
>DASXQQ010000283.1:0-13207 GCA_036507085.1 Piscinibacter sp.
CTGACCGACCTGCTGGGCGGCCAGATCGACCTGATGATCACCGACACCGCCACCGGCCTGCCGCAGATCAAGGGCGGCAAGCTGCGCGCGCTGGGCGTGTCGACGACCAGGCGCATCGCGCTGCTGCCCGAGGTGCCGACCATCGACGAGGCCGGCGTCAAGGGCTACGACATGAGCTACTGGTTCGCCGCCTATGTGCCGGCCGGAACACCGGCGCCGGTGGTGCAGCGCCTGCGCGAGCTGCTGGTGGCGGCCACGAAGAGCCCGGCGGCCGCGGCCTTCTTCGAGTCGACCGGCTCCGAAGCCTTCACGACCACGTCGGAGGGTCTCGCCAAGTTCCGGCACGACGAGGCGCAGAAATGGGGCCGCATCATCAAGGCGGCCGGCATCGAGCCCGAGTAAATCAAAGGGGCTATCGGGCGGATCGGCGAAAATCGCCGGATGACCCAAGACACCCTGGCGCAAAGCGCCGCGCCGAAGATCGGCTTCGTTTCGCTCGGCTGCCCGAAGGCGCTCACCGACTCCGAGCTCATCCTCACACAGTTGCGCGCCGAGGGCTACGACACCTCGAAGACCTTCGCCGGCGCCGACCTGGTGATCGTCAACACCTGCGGCTTCATCGACGACGCGGTGAAGGAGAGCCTGGACACCATCGGCGAGGCACTGGCCGAGAACGGCAAGGTCATCGTCACCGGTTGTCTCGGCGCCAAGGCAGGCGAGGGCGGCGGCAACCTGGTGCGGCAGATGCATCCGAGCGTGCTCGCCGTCACCGGCCCGCATGCGACGCACGAGGTGATGGATGCCGTGCACTTGCACAGCCCGAAGCCGCACGACCCCTTCGTCGACCTGGTGCCGGCGCAAGGTGTGAAGCTCACGCCCAAGCATTACGCCTACCTGAAGATCAGCGAAGGCTGCAACCACCGCTGCTCGTTCTGCATCATCCCGAGCATGCGCGGCGACCTGGTCTCACGCCCGATCGGCGACGTGCTCGGCGAAGCGCAGCGCCTGTTCGAAGCCGGCGTGAAGGAGCTGCTCGTCATCAGCCAGGACACCAGCGCCTACGGTGTCGACGTCAAGTACCGCACCGGTTTCTGGGACGGCAAGCCGGTGAAGACGCGCATGCTCGACCTCTGCCAGCAGCTCGGCGAAATCGCCGCCGGCTACGGCGCCTGGGTGCGGCTTCACTACGTCTACCCGTACCCGCATGTCGACGAGATCCTGCCGCTGATGGCGCAGGGGGCCGTGCTGCCTTACCTCGACGTGCCGTTCCAGCATTCGCATCCCGCAGTGCTCAAGCGGATGAAGCGGCCCGCCAGCGGCGAGAAGAACCTGGACCGGCTGCAGCGCTGGCGCGAGATCTGTCCCGAGATCGTCGTGCGCAGCACCTTCATCGCCGGTTTCCCCGGCGAAACCGAAGAGGAGTTCGAGCACCTGCTCGCCTTCATGCGCGAAGCGCGCATCGACCGCGCCGGCTGCTTTGCCTATTCACCGGTCGAGGGCGCCACGGCCAACGATCTGCCCGGCATGCTGCCGGCAGAACTGCGCGAAGAACGGCGCGCGCGCTTCATGGCCGTGGCCGAGGAAGTCTCGGCCGCGAAGCTGCGCGAGCGCGTCGGCGCGACGATGCAGGTGCTCGTCGACGCCGCCCCGGCGCTCGGTCGCAAGGGCGGGGTGGGGCGCTCCTATGCCGACGCCCCGGAGATCGACGGCACGGTGAAGCTGCTTCCCCCGGAAAAGGCGTCGAAGACCTTGAAGGTCGGCGAGTTCACCAAGGCGCGCATCGTCGGCGCCCAGGGGCACGACCTCGTGGCCGTGCCGATCTGAGCGGCATGGCTACGCGGCGCGGCGCAGCTGCGCCGGCGGCGGCTGTTGCCCCGCGAAGCACAGCGGTTGGAAGGTCTTCTCGGTCGCCGGCACGATGAACTGGTAGGCCTGCGCTTCCTCGCCATCGATCTCGATCGAGGCGATGTAATGCGGCGCGAGCACCCGTTGCGACTTGCGCTTGCCGAGGTGGATGTAGCCGAGCTGCAGCGGCTGCGTGCTCGCCTTCAGTTCGTCGACCGGCACCTTCGAGCGCCCCATCAGACTCGCGAGCTGCAGATAGATCTGCTTGGCGGCCTGGTCGGGGCCGATCAGCGCAGCGCTTTCGAGCGGATCGCCGCTCGGCTCGAGCAACTGCATGGCCACGGCATCGAGCGTCCCGCCGGCAGCGAGCTTGATGGCCACCGACGCGGCGCCGAACACCGGCAGCTTGCCGACCGATTGCCGGTATGCGCCGACGACGCGGCACAGCACCGGCTCGATCGCGCTCTGCTTGCGGTCCGCGGCCGCGGCCTTGATCTGCCACAGCCGTTCGAAGGCCAGCGACTCGCGTTGACCCACCCAGTCCTTGATGCGCAGCTGCTCGACCGCGGCGGCGACCATCTTCTGCAGCCGCTCGCGCGGCTCGACCTTCTCGAACAGCGACTCCATCGGCGCGAGGCCGGTGACAAGCTTCAGCGCACCCGACGCGTGGTAGACAACCGCTCGCCCGCCGTGGGGCAGGCGCGCCACGGTTCGATCGGCTTGCTGCTGCCAGTCGGCGCGATCCATCGACACGCTGCACATCTCGGCGGTCGCGCCGATCAGCCGCTTGGCGCGTCGCGTGTTCTCGTCGATGGAAAACTGGCGCACCGCGAAGATCTCGACCGAGTCCGGTGCGTTGGCCGCGTCCGAACACATCCGCTCGACAAATTGCTTTTCGCTCATGGTTCAACCCTCCGCCCAGCGCCACAGGATGCATGCCTGCTGTGCAGGCGGCAGATCGGGCTCCACGTTGCCGTGGCCCCAGAGGTGATCGCGGTTCAGGTAGCTGCGGTCCCAGCGGATGCTGCCGTTGTTCCAGGTGGCCGCGTCGCCCACGCAGACGGTGATCGGGTGGTTGTCGACCCACCAGTCGGACACGCCGTCGATCCACGAGTCGCTGACGGTGTCGCCGCTGATCAGGTTGTCGGCGACGTCTTCGCCGCATTCGTCGGTGGTCCAGGCGTCGTACATGTTGTCCCAGGCGCCGCAGTAGATGTGCATGCCGGCAAAGATGTTCCACAGGCCGCCGACGTTGTTGCGATCGACTGTCTTGCACGAATAGGCCATCACCCATTCGGCATTCCAGTTCTCGCCCAGCTGCCACTGGTTGGACCAGGTGCGCCACTGCGTCTGCGGCGTGTCGTACAGCATCCGAGCGCGGCCGTCGGACTCGTGGTTGCCGTGCGTCTCGATCCAGAAGATGTCGGCGTTGTCGACGTACGAGCGGTCGTCCCCGCCCTGGTCGGAGTCGCGGATGTCGGTCTCCCAACAGTCGGTGTTGGCGAAGTAGAAAGCTCGCGACAGGCCACCCGAGCGCAACTTGCTGTCGAAGCCGTTGCTGCGGTTGAAGGTGTAGGTCAGATCGCCGGCGGAGCTGACGCCCGCGGCTCGTGCATTGCTGAAATATCGAATCGCTTCGACGCCGAATGAAGCCATGAGCTCCTCCTGATTGCCAGTGGTGAACCGTCGGCCGCGGCGCTCGACCTCTCGATGCGCGCAAGCTCCGATTCACTCTAGTGGCCGATCCGCGGATCGACCTCCTGCCAACTAGGGGGCGAGGCGATTCAGGTTAGGGAGACGTTGGATGAGCGTCCAGCGTGTGGACGATGACGCCTTCGATCGGGTCGACCGGTTCATCCCACGGCGCGCGCCCGATCATGCGCAGCGTGTCGGCGTGGCCGGCCTGCCAGCGCGAGCGGATGCCGGTGGTCGTGAAGTCGATGTCCTTGGTCTGGTCCTCGCCGTCGAGGCGCGGCGCCACCAAGTGCGCCACGTGCATCGTCGTGCCGCAGCCGAACGCGGCGAGTTCCCGCACATGTTCGGTGTCGCGCTTGCTCGCCGGAATCTGCGCGCACAGTTCACGGATCACATGGCGCAGGCGGTGGATCTGCTTTTGCCGCGCGATGTGGCTGTCGGCGCGGCTCGCGTACTGGATGTCCTTTTCGCGGCCCATCACCTGCCAGATCGAGTCCGGCTCCGGACCCTGCTGGTGCCAGACGTTGACCGCGAAGATCACCGAGTCGCGCCGCGGGCGGTCGTCGAGCACGGCCTCGATCGGCGTGTTCGAGTAGATGCCGCCGTCCCAGTAGGGAACGCCCGCGATGCGCACCGCGGGAAACGCCGGCGGCAGCGCGCCCGAGGCCATCACATGCTCGGCGCTGAGCGTTTCATCGCGGCTGTCGAAGTAGCGCATCTCGCCGCTGCGCGCATTGACCGCGCCGACGGTGAGCCGGGTCCGCCGTTGCGCCAGGTAGTCGAAATCGACCAGGTCGGCGAGCGTCTGACGCAGCGGCGCGGTGCTGTAGTACGCGGCCGCCTCGATGCCGACGCTCGCGTGCGTGCCGCGCAGCGCGGCGAGGTTGGGCGAGAAGAACGCCGGGATGCCGCGCGTCAGCGTCATCATGTTGGCGAGCACGCCGCCCAGGCCCCACACCGCCAGCGGGCCGGCGCTCGGAACCTGCTGTTCCATCCGGTCCCAGAACGCGTGCAGCCGCGCCATCCGATGCTCGGGCCGGTTGCCGGCGATCAGCGCGGCATTGATTGCCCCGATCGAGGTGCCGATGACCCAGTCGGGCTCGATCCCCGCTTCGTGCAGCGCCTGGTACACGCCCACCTGGTAGGCGCCGAGCGCGCCGCCGCCTTGCAGCACCAGGACGACCTGGCCCGGCAGCTTGCGCTGCGGCGCGGCGCGGCGCGTTCGCGTGTTCATGCCGGCACTCCGCGCGCGGCGTCGGCTCGCGCCGGCGCACTCGCGGCACGCGCCTTGTCCTTGTAGTCGTGCAGCACCCGCCCGTAGGGCAGCGTCAGGTCGGCGATGAAATGCAGCCCGCCGATCACGCGGCGCACCGGCAGGTCGGCCACCGGCGCGTTGACATGCGGCACCAGGTGCAGCCGGGCCGGCCCGGACCAGGCACCGTGCACCTGAATGTCGGCGAGGTTGTAGCCGACCAGCTGCGCGATCGCGAGGCTGCCGTCGACATCGGGAATCAGCTTCAGGTTGACCTGGATCTTGCTCATCTTCTCGACGATCGACGCCGACGAGCAGGCCTTGCGTCCCTGCACGTCGTAGAGGATGTGCTGGTGCTTGTAGCCCATGGTGCCGACGGCGACCTGCACGCCGGCGTATTCGAGTGTGCCGGTCAGCGTGTCCTGCGCCACCACGAGCTTCGGGTTTGCGTGCTTCTTCGGAAAGCCCCAGATCTCTCGCCCGCCGGCGATCGGCGGCTCGTCGTCGAGGTACATCTGCGCGGTGAAGTTGACGTGCTCGCCGCCCAGCAGCGCCGGAATGACGATGCCCGACTCGGTGTAGTCGCCGAACCCGGCCGAGTCCGGCATGCGGATGAATTCGTAGAGCACGCTGTTGCTGCCGTCGGGTTGCAGCGGCTCGGGCAGCGCGTCGCGGATCGCCAGCGGGTCCGACTCGTAGCTGATGATCAGGTACTCGCGGTCGATGAAGCGGTACGGGCCCTTGGGGTAGGAGGGCGACGCCATCGGCATCGACGCCAGGCCGAGAATCGAATCGATGTCCATCAGAGGTCCCCTTCTCAGTGCGCCGTCCAGCCGCCCTCGATGGGCAGGACCGCGCCGGTGATCGATGCCGCGTCGCCCGAGCAGAGGAAGGCGGTGAACGCCGCCACCTGCTCGACGGTGACGAACTTCTTCGTCGGCTGCGCCGCCAGCAGCACGTCGCGCACCACCTGCTCCGGCGTGATGCCGCGTGCCTTCGCCGTGTCGGGGATCTGCTGCTCGACCAGCGGCGTCAGCACATAGCCGGGACAGATCGCGTTGACGGTGATGCCCAGCTCGGCCACCTCCAGCGCCACCGCCTTGGTGAAGCCGGCGATGCCGTGCTTGGCTGCAACATAGGCCGACTTGAACGGGCTTGCAACCAGTGCATGCGCCGAGGCCACGTTGACGATGCGCCCGAAGCCTTGCTGCTTCATCCGTGGCAGCGCCAGGCGCACGGTGTGGAAGGCGGCCGACAGGTTGATCGCGAGGATCGCGTCCCACTTGGCCGGCGGGAATTCGTCGACCGGGGCCACATGCTGGATGCCGGCGTTGTTGATCAGCAGGTCGACGCCGCCGAAGCGGTCGAACGTCTGCGCCATCATGGCCTCGATCGAACGCGGGTCGCTCATGTCGGCGCCGTCGTAGCCCACCTGGACGCCGCTGCGCTCGGCGATCTCGGCGCGCAGCCGTTCGATTTCGGCCGGGTCGCCGAAGCCGTTGAGCATCACGTTCGCGCCCAGTGTCGCCAGGTGCCGGGCGATGCCCAGGCCGATCCCGGAGGTCGAGCCGGTGACGAGGGCGGTCTTTCCTTGGAACATGGTTCGTCTCCTGGGTGTGGGGGCGCATCGCAGCTCAGTCCTTCGACAAGCTCAGGATGACCGGGCGCCTTCGACAGGCTCAGTCCTTCGGCAAGCTCAGGATGACCGGGCGCCTTCGACAGGCTCAGTCGTGCGGGCACGCCGATCCTTACGCGCAATGCTGCGTCTACACTGCGTCGAGACCGCGTTCACCCCGATGAGGTTGCCGATGGCCAAGCGCCCCGCGGGCCCAGCGAAAGCCTCGCTGAGCACCGCCCTGATCCACGATCCGTACCAGCCGCCGCCGGGCTTTGCCGCGCCGCAGCCGGGCGTGCACAAGGCCTCGACGGTGATCTTCCGCAACACGGCGGCGATGCGCGCGCGCAACTGGAAAGAGAAGGCCGGCTACACCTACGGCCTGCACGGCACGCCGACCACCTTCACGCTGGAAGAGCGCATCGCCACGCTGGAAGGCGGCACGCACACTGTGCTGCTGCCCAGCGGCCTGGCGGCGATTGCGCTGGTCGACGCGGCGCTGTTGAAGACGGGCGACGAGGTGCTGCTGCCCGACAACGCCTACGGGCCGAGCAAGGAACTCGCGCGCCACGAGCTGCGGGACTGGGGCATCGCCCACCGCTTCTACGATGCGATGGACCCGCGGTCGCTCGCCGACGCCATCGGCCCGGCCACGCGGCTCGTCTGGCTGGAAGCGCCCGGCTCGGTGACGATGGAGTTTCCCGACCTGCCGGCGCTGGTGCGGATTGCCCAGTCGCGCGGCGTGACGACGGCGCTCGATAACACCTGGGGCGCCGGCATCGCGTTCAGCGCCTTCGACCTCACGCCGGCTGCTGGCCCGCTGGCGGTCGACATCTCGATGCACGCGCTGACCAAGTACCCCTCGGGCGGTGGTGACGTGCTGATGGGCGCGGTGACGACGCGCGACGAGGCGCTGCATGTGCGGCTCAAGCTCACCCACATGCACATGGGCTGGGGCGTCGGCGCGAACGACGCCGAGTTCGTGCTGCGCTCGCTGCCGACACTGCCGATCCGCTACGACGCGCAGGACCGGGCGGCGCGCACGCTGGCCGAATGGTGGTCGCAGCGACCCGAGGTGACGCAGGTGCTGCATCCGGCCACGCCGGGCTCGCCCGGCCACAAACACTGGCGCACGCTGTGCACCTCGGCCGCCGGTCTGTTTTCGATCGTCTTCGACGAGCGCTTCAGCCCGGCGCAGGTCGACGCCTTTGTCGACGCGCTGAAGCTGTTCAAGATCGGCTATTCGTGGGCCGGGCCGGTCAGCCTGGTCGTCCCCTACGACGTGGCGACGATGCGCGCGACGCCGGCGTGGCGCGCGCCGCTGGTGCGCTTCTCGGTCGGCCTGGAAGCGGTGAGCGACTTGATCGCCGATTGCGAACAAGCCTTGGGCGCGTTGACGCGATAAGCGTCATTCACTCGGGTTTCCTGCCACCGCTGCCAAGCCGTCCTTCGGACGGCATGCTTTAACGCACAGCTCCCCCGCGCCCCCTCCGAGAGGGGGCTCCGTCATGTTCGACGACACCACCCAGCCCTCCTCCGCGAGGAGGGCTCCAGTTTGTTTGACGGGGCCCTGGCGAAGTCGATCGCGGCGAAGACGCTGTGCGACATGCGAGGTGTGGCCGGGCGCAAGGCCGGCCCGTCATTCATGCTGGAGCCCCTCTCGCGGAGAGGGGCTGGGGAGAGCCGTCCAACATGCTGGAGCCCCCTCTCGGAGGGGGCGCGGGGGAGCTGTGTGCTAAGTCGTGCCGTGCTAAGTCGTGCCGTGCTAAGTCGTGCCGTCCGAAGGCTTCGCCCCGGCGGCTCAGCTCTTGGTGCTGACCTTGTGTCGCATCAGCCGGCCTTTCTCGCGCTCCCAATCCCGCTTCTTCTCCGTATCCCGCTTGTCGTGCTGCGCCTTGCCCTTCGCGAGCGCGATCTCGGCCTTCACCCGGCCGCCCTTGTAGTGCAGATCCAGCGGCACCAGCGTGAATCCCTTCTGCTCGACCTTGCCGATCAGCCGGCGGATCTCTTCCTTGTGCATCAGCAGCTTCTTCGTGCGATCGGCCTCGGGGTTCACATGGGTCGAGGCGCTGCGCAGCGCGTTGATGCGGCAGCCGATCAGGTAGAGCTCGCCGTCGCGGATGACGACATAGCCGTCGGTCAACTGCACCTGGCCGGCACGCACGGCCTTGATCTCCCAGCCCTGCAGCACCATGCCGGCTTCGAAACGCTCCTCGATGTGATAGTCGAAGCGCGCGCGGCGGTTTTCTGCGATGGACATGGGGAGCAGTCGAGGCCTTGGGCCGTCAATACAATTCGGGCATTGTATGAAGCACGTCAAGAAGTCCGTCCTGCTCTGGTACTCGTCGCATGAGATGTACGAGTTGGTGACTGCCGTCGTGGACTATCCGAAATTTCTTCCCTGGTGCGATCGTGCCGAGGTGCTGCAGCACGGCGCGAACGGCATGACCGCGCGACTGCACCTGCACTACGCCGGCGTGCGCCATGCATTCACCACGCGCAACCAGCATGTGCCCGACAGCTCGGTGGTCGTGACCCTGGTCGATGGCCCGTTCTCCACGCTCGACGGCACCTGGCGCTTCCTGCCGCTGGGCCAGGAGCGCGCCTGCAAGATCGAGTTCGACATGGCCTATGCCTTCGCCAGCGGCGCGCTCGAAGCGGTGGTGAGCCCGGTGTTCGACCGCATCGCGAACACCTTCGTCGATTCCTTCGTCAAGCGAGCCGAGCAGGTCTATGGACCCCGTTGACGAATCCGCGCCGCTGAAGATCGCGGTCGCCTACAGCCCGGTTGCCGGGCAGGTGGAGCTCGTGAACCTCTCGCTCGCCGCCGGCGCGACGGTGCTGCAGGCCTTGCGCGAAAGCGGCTTTCTCGAGCGCTACCCCGCGATCGACCTGGCGACGCACAAGCTCGGCGTCTGGGGCCAGTTGCGCGAGCCGCAGGACGTGCTGCGCGACGGCGACCGGGTGGAGGTGTACCGGCCGCTGAAGGTCGACCCGAAGGAAGCGCGCCGGCTGCGTTATCGCAGCCACCGCGAGCGACAAAAGAAGCCGAGTTAGACGCAATGCGGATCAGTTAGGCCGTTCGCCCTGAGCCTGTCGAAGGGCCGGTGGCATGCCTACAGGGCTTCGACAAGCTCAGCCCGAACGGGACTTGTGCTTAACTGAACCGTATCGGAGTTAGACGGCTACTTGCAGTCGGCCGCGATGATCTCGCGGGTGCGCCGGACTTCTTCGGTGCGCGCCTTGTCGTCGAGGATTTCGCGCTCGCCCTTCTCGTTGGTTCGAGCCATGCGCACGCCGTCTTCGAGTGTGCGCAAGTGGCCCTTGGCGCGCGTGCAGTTCTCGGCGCGGGCCAGGGCGAGCTTCTCGTCCTCGGCCTTCTTCTTCGCGGCCTGCTCCTGCTCGGCCTTGCGGCGCTTGGCCTCGAGTTCGGGCTCGACCATCTTCGGTGCGGCGGGTGCCGCCGAAGCGGCCGAGGCCGGCTCGGACACGACCAGCGCGGCACGTCGCTGGGCCGAATTCGGCCGCTGCAGGATGTCCTTCTCGGCCACGCCCGGCGGCGGCGGCAGGTCGCTGTACTGGATGTGGCCGCCCTTGTCGCGCCACTTCCATTGCGCGGCCGCCGGCAACGACAAGGTGGCACCCAGCAAGGCGGTCAGGGCGATGACGATGAATCGACGCATGGCAGTCCAGGACAAGGACAAGGAAGCGACCAGTGTAGCGGCGGGGCCCGCGGCGTACCACGGGGCGATGGTCACAAAGCGTGTGGCTGTTGGCGCATCCGTATAATTCGCTTTTGCGTCTGGAGCTTCTCCATCATGCGCCTTCTCGGCAAAGCGCTCACCTTCGACGATGTGTTGTTGGTGCCAGCCTTCTCCCAGGTGTTGCCCCGCGACACCAGCCTCTCGACCTCCCTGTCTCGCAACATCCGCCTGAACCTGCCCCTGGTATCGGCAGCCATGGACACGGTGACGGAAGCCCGCCTGGCGATCGCCATCGCGCAGGAGGGCGGCATCGGCATCGTCCACAAGAACCTCACGCCGAAGCAGCAGGCCGCCGAGGTCGCGCGCGTCAAGCGCTACGAGTCGGGCGTGCTGCGCGACCCGATCACCGTCGCGCCCGACACGCCGGTGCGCCAGGTGATCGAGCTGTCGCGCCAGCACGGCGTGTCCGGCTTTCCGGTGGTCGATGGCAAGAAGGTCGTCGGCATCGTCACCAACCGCGACCTGCGTTTCGAAACCCGGTTCGATGCCCCGGTGCGCGAGATCATGACGCCGCGCGAGCGCCTGATCACGGTGACCGAAGGCGCCACGCTCGAAGAGGGCAAGGCGCTGATGCACCGCCACAAGCTCGAGCGCGTGCTGGTGGTCAACAGCGCGTTCGAGCTGCGCGGCCTGATGACGGTGAAGGACATCACCAAGCAGACGAGCTTTCCCAACGCGGCGCGCGACGCCCACGGCAAGCTGCGCGTCGGCGCGGCGGTCGGCGTCGGCGAGGGCACCGAAGAGCGGGTCGATGCGCTGGCGCAGGCCGGTGTCGACGCGATCGTCGTCGACACTGCGCACGGCCACAGCGCCGGCGTGATCGAGCGGGTGCGCTGGGTCAAGCACAACTATCCGCAGGTCGACGTGATCGGCGGCAACATCGCCACCGGCCCGGCGGCGCTGGCGCTCGTCGAGGCCGGCGCCGACGGGGTCAAGGTCGGCATCGGGCCGGGCTCGATCTGCACCACCCGCATCGTCGCCGGTGTCGGCGTGCCGCAGATCACCGCGATCGACAACGTCGCCAAGGCGCTGGCGGGCAGCGGCGTGCCGCTGATCGCCGACGGCGGCATCCGCTACTCGGGCGACATCGCCAAGGCGATCGCCGCCGGGGCCCACACGGTGATGATGGGCGGCATGTTCGCCGGCACCGAAGAGGCGCCGGGCGAGATCGTGCTGTTCCAGGGCCGCAGCTACAAGAGCTACCGCGGCATGGGCTCCATCGGCGCGATGCAGCAGGGCAGCGCCGACCGCTACTTCCAGGACAACACCGGCGCCAACCCGAACGCCGACAAGCTGGTGCCCGAGGGCATCGAGGGCCGCGTGCCGTACAAGGGTTCGATGGTCAGCATCGTGTTCCAGATGGGCGGCGGCTTGCGCGCCTCGATGGGCTACTGCGGCTGCGCCACCATCGAAGACATGCACAGCAAGGCCGAGTTCGTCGAGATCACCTCGGCCGGCATCCGCGAGAGTCATGTGCACGACGTGCAGATCACGAAGGAAGCGCCGAACTACCGCATGGAGTGAGGCGGCGGGGCCGCCCCACTCCGTGGACCACCACACACCGCTCCCCCGAGCCCCCTCCGAGAGGGCGGCTCCAGCATGAAGGACAAGCCGGCTTGGCAGCCGGCGAACACCGAGCGTTGATGCAACTTCAGGACCGACCCGCTGCAGACGCCGCCGCCCGTCCCGCGGCGATGCGCTTCATCATGCTGACGGTGCTGATCGACATGGTGTCGATCGGGCTCATCATCCCGGTGCTGCCGGCGCTGGTGGGCACCTTCACCGGCTCGCAGGCCGACCAGGCGTTCTGGTACGGCGCGGTGACCTTCGCCTTCGGCATCGCCAACTTCTTCGGCTCGCCGATCCTCGGCGCCTTGTCCGACCGCCACGGCCGCCGGCCGGTGCTGCTGATCGGCTTTTGCGGCCTGGCGCTGAACTTCTTCGCCACCGCGCTCGCCCCCGCGCTGTGGATGCTGATCGCGGTGCGGCTGGTCGGCGGCGCGATGCAGTCGAACATCGCGGTGGCCAACGCCTATGTCGCCGACATCACGCCGCCGGAAGAGCGCGCCAAGCGCTTCGGCATGCTGGGCGCGATGTTCGGCGTCGGCTTCATCCTCGGCCCGGTCATCGGCGGGCTGCTCGGTCACCTGGGTTTGCGGCTGCCGTTCTTCATCGCCGGCGGGCTGTCGCTGCTGAACCTGCTCTACGGTTACTTCGTGCTGCCCGAATCGCTACCGGCCGAGCGTCGCCACGCCTTCGCCTGGAAGAGCGCGAACCCGATCACCTCGCTGCGCGCGCTCACGCAACTCAAGGGCGCCGGCCCACTGGTCGCGGTGATCGCATGCAGCGGACTTGCCCAGTTCATCCTCTACACGGTCTGGGTGCTCTACACCACCTTCAAGTTCGGCTGGGGGCCGCTGGAAAACGGCTGGTCGCTGGCGGTGGTCGGCGTCGCGTCGGTGCTGGTGCAGGGCGTGCTGCTCGGGCGGCTGCTCAAGCGCTTCAGCCCGCCGCGGCTCGCGGTCCTCGGCCTGGTGTCGTCGACCCTGGCCTATGCCTTGTACGGCCTTGCGAGCGAAGGCTGGATGATGATCGTCGTGATCTGCTGCAACCTGCTCGGCTTCACCGTGGCGGCGTCGATCCAGAGCATCATCTCGGGTGCGGCCGGTGCCAGCGAGCAAGGCCGGACGATGGGCGCGGTGAGCTCGCTCAACAGCCTGATGGCGGTGGTGGCGCCGGTGATCGGCGCGCCGCTGCTGGGCGTGGTGTCGCACCTGCCGCGCGGCGATTGGCGCATCGGCGCGCCGTTCTACCTCTGTGCCGCGCTGCAGTGTGCCGCGCTGGCGCTGGCCTGGCTTCATTTTCGCGGCCTGCGCCGCGCCCGCCTGGCGGCGCAAGCTGCCGGTTCCTCCGTCTGAGCGCATCCCATGCACGACAAGATCCTGATCCTCGATTTCGGCTCCCAGGTCACCCAGCTCATCGCGCGCCGCGTGCGCGAAGCGCATGTGTACTGCGAGATCCACCCGAACGACGTGA
>DASXQQ010000284.1:0-4655 GCA_036507085.1 Piscinibacter sp.
AACCCATGAGCAGTTCCACCGCGACCTGCGCGCCACCTGGCTCGGCGCGGTGTTGTTCTGGGTCTCGTGGGCGCTCGGCGCGCTGGCCGCGACGCTGCTCTTCGGCGTGATCGCGTTCCTCGCGCTGCGCGAGTTCATCACACTCACCCACACCCGGCGCGCCGATCACCGCAGTCTGCTGCTCGCCTTCTTCCTGGTGCTGCCGCTGCAGTTCGTGCTCGCCGGCAGCCGCCACTTCGACCTCTTCACGGTGTTCATTCCGGTCTATGTGTTCTTCGCGATTCCGGTGGTCAGCGCCTTCGGCAACGACCCGCAGCGTTTTCTGGAACGCACCGCGAAGATCCAGTGGGGGATCATGGTCTGCGTCTATGGCATGAGCCACGCACCGGCACTGCTGCTGGTCGACCTGCCGGGCTACACTGACCGCGGCGCCTTCCTGGTGCTCTACCTCGTCGTCGTCGTCGCCACCGCGCAGATCGTGCAGGAGGTGGCGAGTCGCCGGTTGCGTCGCCGGCCGGTGGCGCGCGCGATCAGCCGCTCGTTCTCGTGGCGCGCCTGGCTGGTCGGCGCGCTCAGCGCGGCCGTCGTCGGCGCGCTGCTCTACTGGGCGACGCCGTTCAAGCCGATCCCGGCGCTGGTGATGGGCGGCATCGCCGGCGCGACCGGCACGCTCGGCGAATTCGTCATGAAGGCCTTGAAACGCGACGCCGGCGTTCGCAGCTGGGCCGGCTTGGCCTCGGTCACCGGCGCGGTCGGGCTGCTCGACCGCGTCGCGCCGCTGTGCTTCGCGGCGCCGGTGTTCTTCCACGCGGTGCGCTGGTATTTCGGGCTGCGATGATGGGCACGATGAGAATTCTTGGCATTGACCCCGGACTTCGAACCACGGGCTTCGGCGTGATCGAGACCGAAGGCGCGGCGCTGCACTACATCGCCAGCGGCACCATCAAGACCGACGCGGTCGACACCGGCCAGTTGCCGGCGCGGCTGAAGATCATCTTCGACGGGGTGCGCGAAGTCGCGGCGCGCTACCAGCCGACCTGTGCGGCGGTCGAGATCGTCTTCGTCAACGTCAATCCGCAGTCGACGCTGCTGCTCGGCCAGGCGCGCGGCGCGGCGCTGACCGCGCTGGTCTCGACCGACCTCGACGTCTGTGAATACACCGCGCTGCAGATGAAGAAAGCCATCGTCGGCCACGGCCAGGCGCGCAAGGAGCAGGTGCAGGAGATGGTGATGCGGCTGTTGAAGCTGCCCGGCCTGCCGGGCAGGGATGCCGCCGACGCGCTGGGGCTCGCGATCTGCCATGCGCATGCGGGCGCCTCGTTCGCGGCGATGGCCAAGGCCACGAAGCTCGCGCGCCGGTCGCACGCGCAGTACAAGCGCGGCCGAACCTACTGAACCTGCTGGCGCGCCCCTACAATTTGCGGCTGTTCCGCTCTTCATCGAGAAAGACCCGCCATGAGCGCCGAGCCCCCCGCCTTGCCGCACCACAACGCGCCCGACCTCAGCCACATCTCGCCGCGCGACAAGGCTGAGATCCTGGCCGAGGCGCTGCCCTACATCCGCCGCTTCCACGGCAAGACCATCGTCATCAAGTACGGCGGCAACGCGATGACCGACCCGGCGCTGCAGCAGGACTTCGCCGAAGACGTGGTGCTGCTGAAACTCGTCGGCATGAACCCGGTGGTCGTGCACGGCGGCGGACCGCAAATCGACGAGGCGCTCGCCAAGGTCGGCAAGAAGGGCACGTTCATCCAGGGCATGCGCGTCACCGATGACGAGACGATGGAAGTCGTCGAATGGGTGCTCGCCGGCCAGGTGCAGCAGGACATCGTCGGCCTGATCAACGTCGCCGGCGGCAAGGCGGTCGGCCTGACCGGGCGCGACGGCGGGCTGATCCGTGCGCGCAAGCTGAAGATGATGGACAAGAACGACCCGACCAAGGAACACGACGTGGGGCAGGTCGGCGAGATCGAGTCGATCGACCCGAGCGTCGTCAAGGCACTGCAGGACGACCAGTTCATCCCGGTCATCTCGCCGCTGGGCTTCGGCAGCAACAACGAGAACTACAACATCAACGCCGACGTCGTCGCCGGCAAGCTGGCCGAGGTGCTGAAGGCCGAGAAGCTGATGATGCTGACCAACATCCCCGGCGTGCTCGACAAGCAGGGCCAGCTGCTGACCAACCTGTCGGCGCGCGAGATCGACGAGCTGTTCGAAGACGGCACCATCTCCGGCGGCATGCTGCCGAAGATCGCCTCGGCGCTCGACGCGGCGAAGAACGGCGTCAACACGGTGCACATCATCGATGGCCGGGTGCCGCACGCGATGCTGCTGGAGGTCCTGACCGAGCAGGCCTACGGGACGATGATCCGGTCGCACTGACGTACGTCCTTCGGACGGCACGACTTAACGCACGACTCCCCCGCGCCCCCTCCGAGAGGGGGCTCCGTCATGTTCGACGACACCACCCAGCCCTCCTCCGCGAGGAGGGCTCCAGTTTGATTGACAGGGCCTTGGCGAAGTCGGTCGCGGCGAAGACGCTGTGCGACATGCGAGATGCGGCGGGCCCGTCATTCACGCTGGAGCCCCTCTCACGGAGAGGGGCTGGGGTGAGTGGTCCAACATGCTGGAGCCCCCTCTCGGAGGGGGCGCGGGGGAGCTGTGCGTTAAAGCATGCCGTCCGCAGGACGGCCGATCAAGGATTCACCAGTTCCTTCGCACTCGCCTGGCGACCGCCAGGCGGCCTAGAGAGCTCTCGAGTCAACGCGGGCGTGGCGGCGACGAGCGGCGCGCGAGGTTCGCAAGTGCCTTGCGCAAGACAAGCGGCCGTGTGCACCCAATCCATTCCGAGCACGACGCGAACGTCACTGCGCAGGCCGTCGCTCGATGTTGCAGCCAGCTCCACGGCCACCGGCAGCGAGCTTGCCACGCGCTGCGCTGCCTCCTCCTGTCCGCTGCGGTACTGGATCACCGTCTGCTGCTGGCCATAGGGCCGCTGGTTGGTCAGGCGATGCGCGCGCACACCCTGGCTGGCCAGCCACTGCTGCAAGCGGGCGGCCGCGCCCCTGACCCCATTGCCGTTGCTCAACTCCAAGCGGCTGCTCGTGGCCGCGACCGTCGATGCCGACGCGACGAGCGCGACGCGATGGATCGCACTCGGCATCTTCAACTGGAGTCCGGTCGACTCGGATGTGGCACCGGTCGAGAACGCCGGCACGGTCGGCCAGTCGATCACGTGCAGGGCTGCGGGCGTCGCAGCGCCGGCCGCGGCACTCGGCGGGAGCGGCGCTTGCGCCCCCGGGGCCGACTCAGGCACCGACGCCAGCCCGGCGGCCGGGGTCTCGATGGCGGCATCGGTGGAAGGATTGGTGTTTGCCGGCGCCGCGGGCTGCGCCCCGACCGCGTCGTCCGTACGGGGTCCCGGTTCAGGCCCCCACTGCGCAGACGCCTCGCGCAGGTTGTTGCGCGCGGTCACGTCCTCGCGATCGAGCTCGACCGCGGCGGTGAGTTCGGTGACTGCCTCCTGTGACCTGCCCGCCAGCAGCAACACATAGCCCAGGTTGCTGCGCACGTGGGCGCGGCCGGGGTCGATCGCCAGTGCGCTTCGCAGAGCCGCCTCGGCGTCGTCGAACTTCGAGCGCCGCGCCAGCGCCACCCCGAGCGCGTTGTACGCCTCCACGTTGATCGAGTTGGCGCCGATGGCCTTGCGGTAGGCATCGATAGCCCGATCCCAGGCGTGCATGCCGTCGTGGTAGCGGCCCAGCAGATAGTAGGCCTGGCTCGAAGCCTCCGAGTGCTTCACCTTCATCACCGGTTCGATACGCCAACGGGTGGCGTCCATCGGGTCAACGCTCGCGCAGCCGGTGATCGCGGCCAGCACGGCACTGGCGATCAGGCCCGGGATGAGGACGTTCTTCATGGCAGGCTCCTTGCGCAAAGCCGGGATTGACTCAGTGCCCCGCGCCACTCATGGTCGGCAGCAGCACGCGGTAGATCTGGATCATGGCCGGGCCCATCAGCACCAGCATCAACGATGGAAAGATGAAGAAGATCAGCGGAAACAGCAGCTTCAACGCGATCTTGGCCGCGGCCTCTTCCGCTCGTTGCCGGCGGCGGGTGCGCAGCATGTCGGCATGCACCCGCAGCGACTGGGCAATGCTCGTGCCGAAGCGTTCGGCCTGGATGATCATGGACACGAAGCCGTCGACTTCTTCCACCCCGGTGCGGATGGCCAGGTTGCGCAAGGCTCGCTCGCGCGGTGCACCGGCGCGCAGCTCGAGGCCGACCAGGCGCAGTTCGTCGCTCAGCACCCGGCTCTTGTGCACCATGTCGTCGGCCACGCGGTTGAGCGCCGCCTCGGTGCCCAGGCCCGCTTCCACGCACACGGTCATCAAGTCGAGCGCGTCGGGGAAGTTCTCGAAGATCTCACGCTGGCGCACGAAGATCAGGCGCGACAGCAGCACATTCGGCAGGTAGTAGCCCACGGCCGCGGCCAGCAACAGCCACAGCAGCAGCGCGTGGCCCTTGGCGGGCGAACCGGCGAACAGCGTGAGCGCCACGAGGGTGAGCATGGGCAGGCCGACCGCCAGCACCGTTTTGGCGCCGAAGTAGGCCGCCGGTGCTGCAGCGGTGCGGATGCCCGCGTTGAAGAAGCG
>DASXQQ010000285.1:0-4317 GCA_036507085.1 Piscinibacter sp.
CGACCCGCGCCGACAGACCGGCGTGATTCGCCCGCCGGTCGTCGAGCTCACCGCGGAGAACACCGACCAGGTGGTGGTGCGGGTGCGCGACGGCACGCTGCTGCTCTTTCCGTCCTACCTCGAGCACTCGGTCGACGCGAATGCGAGCGATGCCGAACGAATCAGCCTCAGCTTCAACCTGATGTTTTCGTCGTTCACCGAGCGCTTGAGCAAGCCGCTGTGGTAGACCGACATTTCCCGGGGAGATCCAGCATGAAGACCGCCGCCGACATCCTGAAGTCGAAAGTCCACAACAGCGTCCACACCATCGCGCCCACCGCCTCGGTGTTCGATGCCGTCAAGTGCATGGCCGAAATGAACGTCGGCGCGCTGGTGGTGGTGGACGGCGAGCGCGTCGTCGGCATCGTGTCCGAGCGCGACTACGCGCGCAAGGTCGTGCTGCTCGCGCGCTCGTCGAAAGACACGCCGCTGCGCGACATCATGAGCGCGCCGGTGATGTATGTGCGCCCCGACCAGAGCAGCGAGGAGTGCATGGCGTTGATGACCGAGAACCGGCTGCGCCACCTGCCGGTGATGGATGGCGAGCGGCTGATCGGCCTCGTCTCGATCGGCGACCTGGTGAAGGACATCATCTCCGAGCAGCAGTTCATCATCGAACAGCTCGAGCACTACATCTCCGGCCAGCGCGCTTGAGCGTGATAGCGCAGCGCACCGCCCGCATGACATTACGCCGGAGGGATGAGATCGATCACGCGCATGATGGCTACGGTGCTGCCGCTGCTAACGCCCGCTTCCGGCATCCCCTTCATGCAAGACCACACGTCCCCGGCCTTCGCGACAAACTGCTTGCCCGGCCCTTGGCTGACCTGCAGCTCGCCCTCAAGGCAATGGCACACCATGTCGTTCGGCATGGCTGGGAAACTGGACTTCGCTCCCGGCTGGTAGACGATGTCTCGCATCGACACGGTCGCATAGGCAGGGATTTCCGACGCGCGCTTCGTGAGATCGACACGCCTCACCCCGGGGGCGACTTCCTTGCCCTCGTCGGGGCGGTAGCGCTGGGCGAATGCGGGTGTCGGGGTGATCAAAGCAGGCACTGTGGCTGCAGTCGCCAGCCCGAGAGCAAGCGCAGATCGACGACCGATGTCCTCCATGAGATTCCTCCTTCAGTTGCACGTTCGACCGCATCGCGCGGGCTAAAAGCAATATAGGCGGTCCGGAGCGCGTGGGAAGCGCAAATGGGAAGGGCAAACCTATTCTTGCAATGACCGCGGTCGCTTCAGCCGGGGCCTACCTCGTCTGCAAAAGACTCACTCGATGACCTGCAAGGCTGCACCGGATTGATCGGTGCTGTCACCCGACGCGTCGTTCAGCCGAAAGCTGCCGACCGCGCGCGTCAGGGCCTGCGCCTGTTCCTTCAGGCTCTCGGCCGCCGCGGCGCCCTGCTCGACGAGCGCGGCGTTTTGCTGGGTCATCCGGTCGAGCTGCGTCACCGCGCTGTGAATCTGGCCGATGCCCGAGCTCTGTTCCGACGAAGCCGCGGTGATCTCGCCGATGATGTCGGACACGCGCTTCACCGACGCGACGATCTCGGCCATCGTTGCGCCCGCGTCCTGCACGAGTTGGGAGCCGATCTCGACCTTGTTCACGCTGCTGCCGATGAGCGACTTGATCTCCTTGGCCGCTTCGGCGCTGCGGCGCGCAAGACTGCGCACCTCGCCGGCCACGACCGCGAAGCCGCGCCCCTGTTCGCCGGCACGCGCCGCTTCGACCGCGGCGTTGAGCGCCAGGATATTGGTCTGGAAGGCGATGCCGTCGATCACGCCGATGATGTCGGCGATCTTCTTGCTCGACGTGTTGATCTCGTCCATTGTCGACACGACCTGCCCCACGACCGCACCGCCGCGCGCGGCGGCCGACGTGGCCGACGAGACGAGTTGATGGGCCGTGCGCGCCGAATCGGCGGTCTGGGTGACGCTGCCGGTGAGCTGCGCCATCGAGCTGGCGGTTTGCTGCAGGTTGCTCGCTGCCTGCTCGGTGCGCTGGCTCAGGTCGGCATTGCCGCTGGCCACTTCGTTGCTCGCCAACTGGATCGATTCGGCGCTGTCGCGCACATGGCCGACGGTGCGGCGCAGCTTGTCGATCATGCTGTTCAGCGAGCCGAACAGTCGACCCACCTCGTCATTGCCGCCCGAGCGTGGCTGCACGGTCAGGTCGCCGTCGGCCACTTGCTCCATCACCTGCGCTGCCTCGCGCAGCGGCCGGCGCACGGCGTGTCGCGTGAGCACGATCACGAGGAGGCCGAGCGCGCCGAAGCTCGCGACGACGAGGACACCAATCGTCATCGCGCTGCGGCTGATGCTGCGGTCGACCTGATCCACCGGGACCACCACCTCGACGATGCCGCGCACGTCGCCGACCTTCCAGTCCGTCTTCGGCGACTGCGGATGGCTGTTGTGGCAGGCCACGCAGCCCTCCTTCATCACGTCGGCCACGACGTAGCGCACCGACAGGCGGCCGTTCATGTCCTCCACGCGGTGCTGGGGTGTCGTCGGGTCCTTTTCCAGCGCGGCCAGTGACTGCGCCTGGAACGCATCGAGCTGGGTGCCGGCGCGGTTCGGGAACGGGTACTTCGACAGGAGGCGCACGTCGGTGCCCGGGTACTGCTTGGCGATGCTCTCGCCCAGCGCCTTGACCAGCGTTGCCGGCAGCGGCAGCATGCCGTCCTTCTGCGCGTAGTCGACGCCGAGCTGCATGCCGGCCTTCTTGGCGCGCGAGGCGATCTCGGCGGTGTAGAAGCTGCGCAGCGTGACCACCTGGTTGGCCACCGCTCGGCCGGTGGTCAGGCCCGCCTGCTCGACGGTTTGACTGCGCGTGCGCGACACGACAGCGAGAATGCTGCCGACGATGACGAGGCTGACGAGTCCGAGGACGATGAAATGCTGAGACAGGCTCAGCCGGTGGAAGGCGGACATGGCGAACTCCCTGTTCAGCGGTGTTTGGATCGTTGGACCGGTGCGCCGGCCACGGTCGTTCGCCGCGACCCCACGCACGCTTGCGGTATCGGCGCGCTGCGCGCGGTGTTGCGCTGAAAGTGGCGACCTTTGCAACGCTTTTGACCGTGATCACGGGAACGGCACGGTAGGCCTTGCACGGGCTGCACCTGTCGTTACTGCGCACGCCAGTCCGCGCGCCGGTTGTCGCTCGTGAAGGGTTGGCACCGCCCCCGTGTCGACGCGTACCGCCACGCAAACACGCTTGCGTGCAGCCGAGTCCTCAGGATGAGGCCAGCTGCGTGCTCTTCGCCAAGGAAGGATCGAACGCCGGGGGGATCAGCGAGTCAGGCAGAACGCCTCGCGAATGTGCTTGCGCAAGCGTCGGTGAGGGACCCCATGCCTGCATGGCCGGTGGCCATGCAGGCATGGGGTCGCGGGCCGTGGGGCCCTGGATCGCCGCCCATGCCGGCGGCGCTTGCCGGAATCAAACCAGCGACTGCGCCAGCCCGGCGATCGCGATGGCGCAGGCGGCGAAGGCCACCAGCACCCAGTTGGGCAGAAAGCCATGCGGTGCATGGACGTGGCGGCGACGGTATTTGTCAGTCATGTGAACTCCGGCAATCCAGACCGAGCGGCGGGCGGCTGATCGATCGTTCGGGCCCCGATTTGCGGCCCACGATTGCGCAGAAGCGAGCTTCGTGCCAGGCCCTGGATCCGGATCGCGAACTAGGGGTGGCAGGCCGGGCGGGCAGCGCCTAAGGTTACTTCTTGTGTCCATCACACGAAGGAAGCGACCATGGCCTACACCCTCGAAGGGCGCCTGCTCGAAGTCTGTGACTGCCACACCTTGTGCCCGTGCTGGGTCGGCGAGGACCCCGACAACGGCACCTGCAAGGGCATGCTGGCCTGGCACATCGACAAAGGCACGATCGACGGCGTCAATGTCTCCGGCCTGACGTTTGCGGCGCTCACCCACATTCCCGGCAACATCCTGCAGGGCAACTGGAAGATGATCGCCTACGTCGACGACAAGGCCACCAAGCCGCAGGAAGAGGCGATCCTCGCCGTCTGGACCGGCCAGAAGGGCGGGCCGGTCGCAGACCTCGCCAAGCTGGTCGGCGAAGTGGTCGGCGTCGAGCGGGTGCCGATGACCTTCGAGGTCGAGGAGGGCAAGGGACGCCTGCGCGTCGGCAATGCGGTTTCGGCCGACATGGAACCGTTCAAGGGTCCGGACGGCAAGGCGACGGCGTTGCACGACAGCATCTTCAGCACGATTCCGGGTTCGCCCGCCTATGTGGGCAAGGCATCGAGCTACAAGGCC
>DASXQQ010000286.1:0-3301 GCA_036507085.1 Piscinibacter sp.
CGCTGGGAAACGCGCATGCAAGAGGTCTTTCGCCTGCGCATCGTCACCGAGCGCGTCTCGCAGGAACGCAAGGAGGCGCTCGCCCTCGCCCAGTTGCACAGCACCGCGAAGGACCGCTTCCTCGCCGTCGTCAGCCACGAGCTTCGCACGCCGCTGCACGGCATCCTCGGCCTGACGCGGTTGGCGCGCGGCGAGGTGCCGCGCGCCGACGGCGCGCTGCACTACCACCTCGAGCTGATCGAGGAGGCCGGCGAGCACCTCAAGCGCATGGTCAACGACCTGCTGGACATCTCTTCGATCGAGGCCGGGCGGCTGGAGCTCAAGCTCGCGCCGCTGGATCTGGCGCGCGAAATCATGCTGTTGCGCGAGACCTACCACGCCCGCGCGATGGAGGCGGGCATCGGCTTCACCACGCTCACCCGCGGCACGGTCGACAGCTGGGTCATCGGTGACGACGTGCGGGTCGCGCAGGTGCTGCACAACCTGTTGGGCAACGCGTTCAAGTTCACGCCCCTCGGCGGCGAGGTCGGCCTGACGGTGCGGCGCGAGCCGGGCAGCGCGATGGTCGAGTTCGAGATTCGCGACAGCGGGCACGGCATCGCAGCGGGGGAAACCGAGCGGGTGTTCGAGACCTTCGTGCAAGGCAGTGCACGCGCCGGGTCACGACCCGAGGGCGTCGGCCTGGGCCTGTCGATCGCGCGCCAGCTGGCCCGCGCGATGGGCGGCGACGTGCGCTGCATCAGCGAGGCGGGCAAGGGCTCCACCTTCGTCTTCAGCGCGCGATTGCCGCTGGCCGACGTCGACTGGCCGAAGGAAGAACCCGAGTCGACGCGACTCGAGGCGAGCCGGCGCCAGTCGTCCGGCCGTACCGTGGCGATTGCCGAAGACGACGCCCTGAGCGCGCTGGTCAGTGCGTCCACGGTGCGTCGGCTCGGTTTCGACATCGAGGAATTCGGCGACGGCCAGGCGCTGGTGTCGCGCCTGACGCGCTCCGGTGTGCGGCCGGACCTGGTGCTGATGGACTGGGACATGCCCCGTCTGAACGGCAAGCAGGCCACGCTCGCGATCCGCGAGTACGAGCGGGCGCACGAGCTGCCGCAGTTGCCGATCATCGGCCTGTCGGCCAACGCGTCGCCCGGTTATGCGGCCGAAGCGCGGCGCGCCGGCATGGACGAGTTCGTCGCCAAGCCCTGCCCGCCCGGGGAGTTGGCGAAACTGATTGAGGCCTTCATCGGCCGACCGGAGCCGGCGCCGCCGCTGACGCCGATGCCGATCGAGGCGAGCCCGGTGCGGCGCGTTTAGACAGCTGAACCGTTCGCCCTGAGCTTGTCGAAGGGCGGGTGGCATGCCTACAGGGCTTCGACAAGCTCAGCCCGAACGGGACTTGTGCTTACAGTAACTGAACCATATTGCGGCTAGACCGGTGCGGCGATGCGCAGCCGCGCACTCCAGTCGCGCATCTGCGCGGCAAGCCCCGGCTCGATCGGAACGCCGGCACGCAAGCGCTCGGCCTGGTGCGCGAGCTCGGGGTCGCCGGGCAGGCGCGGCGCGCCGGGCTCGTCGGCGAGCGCGCGCGCCATCTGTTCCACCGTCGCAGCGATCGTCGTCCCGCCGGCAAAGCGCGCCGGGTCGATCACGATGAAGAAGGCACCGATGCGGCGCGGCGCGTCCAGATTGCCGAACATCGACGGGATGTGCGGGCCGAACGGATTGCCCAGCAGCGGGCCGCAGAGCAGGTCGACCATCAGCGCGAGCGCGTAGCCCTTGTGGCCGTAGCTCGCGCCGCCGAGCGGCGTGACGGCCACGGCCGCCTGCGCGTCGGTGGTGCTGCGGCCCTGCGCGTCGATCGCCACGTCGCTCGGCAGCGGGTGGCCTTCGCGGCGCGCGTTCATCACGCGGTTCCACGGGATCGAGGTCGTCGCCATGTCCAGGCACACCGGCTCGCCGCCTTCGCGCGGGAACGCGATCGAGATCGGGTTGGTGCCGAAGAACGGCCGCTCGCCGCCATGCGGCGCGGCAATGCTGTCGGCATGGGTGAACGCGAACGCGACCATCCCTTCGCGCGCGGCCTCGCGCGTGTACAGGCCGATCGCGCCGCAGTGCGACGAGTCGCTCACGCCCACCGCGGCAATGCCCTGCTCGCGCGCGATCGCGATCGCCAGCCGGTTGGCCTTGTGCGCGACGACGATGCCCTGCCCCTGGTCGCCCGCCAGCTGCGCGGTGCACGCGCCCGTGCGCTGCACGCTCAGGCTCGGACGCGCCTTGATCGAGCCGCGCGTGAGGCGGTCGAGGTAGTGCGTGAGGCGCGCAATGCCGTGCGAATCGATGCCCCACAGGCTGGTCTGCACGAGGCTCGTGGCCAGCAGCGTGGCATCGTCGTCGGGCATGTCGACGGCGCGCAGGCACTGCGCCGCCCAGTGGCGCAGCGTGTCGGCTTGCACCCGCGTGCTGCCGGCCGCGATCGGGTGGGCCATGGCGTCAGTCCTTCGACAGGCTCAGGATGACCGGGCGCCTTCGACAGACTCAGTCGTCGATCAGCGCGGGGTCCCAGGCGTGCACGGCCTGCTGCTGAACGCCCAGCTTCTCGATGCCCAGCCGCATCACGTCGCCGGCCTTCAGGTACACCGGGTTCGGCCGCGCGCCCATGCCCACGCCGGGCGGCGTGCCGGTGCTGATGAGGTCGCCGGGGTACAGCGTCATGAAGCGGCTCAGGTAGCTCACCAGTTGCGCCACCCCGAAGATCATCGTCTTCGTGCTGCCGTTCTGCCAGCGGTGGCCATTGACCTCGAGCCACATCGCGAGGTTCTGCGGGTCGCCCACCTCGTCGGCGGTCACCAGCCACGGGCCGACGGGGCCGAAGGTGTCGCAGCCCTTGCCCTTGTCCCAGGTGCCGCCGCGCTCGATCTGGTATTCGCGCTCGGACACGTCGTTGACCACGCAGTAGCCCGCCACGTGATCCAGCGCATCGGCCTCGGACACATAGCGCGCGGTGCTGCCGATGACGACGCCGAGTTCCACCTCCCAATCGCTCTTTACCGAACCCTGCGGCAGCACCACGGCGTGGTTGCAGCCGACCGCGGCGCTGAGCGCCTTCATGAAAACGATCGGCTCCTTGGGGATCGGCAGGTTCGACTCCGCGGCGTGGTCGGCGTAGTTCAGGCCGATGCACAGGAACTTGGCGCAGCCGGACCACGGCACCGCGAGCGTGCCCAACGGGACGACCGGCAGGCTGCTCACGTCCACGCGACGCAGTTCCGCCAGCGCCGACGGCGACAGCATGGCGGGGGTGATGTCGGGCATC
>DASXQQ010000287.1:0-3837 GCA_036507085.1 Piscinibacter sp.
CCTATGCGCGGCCGGACGGTGATCCGCTGCGCCTCCTTGGCAGCGTGCGATGTGGCGCGCGGATAGGCGCATTGGCCGTGACGCCGGAGAGCACCTACGTGCAAGTCAACTGTGATTACCTGACTCCGCTGAACAACAGCCAGATCCGCTGCGCGTTGGCAAAGGTACAGATATCGAAGGTGCCTGCCAAGAGGCTGGCGGCCCGGGCACCCGCGCCCATTGTGGTCGTCAAGCGGCGCCGGATGAGGGCAGGATACGCCCGAGCCCGGCCGGCCCATGACCACATGAGCAGCCGCCGGAGGTGTTGTCGCCGCGGAGTCCATGGGCCAAAAAAGTCGGCCCACCGTCTGCGCGCTCTCGTCGTGCCTCTTCGCGCTTACTTGATTTGATCGGGCGGTCCATGGTCATGCCGAGCGGGGCCGCGTCAATAGGCTTGGTCAAGCATGAGTTCACGGAGGCACGGCTGCTGGTGGCCTCTTCGCAGTCGAAACCCAAGGGCCGCAGCAGTTCCACGAGTGCCGAACGCTGGTAGACGCTAGACGGCAGTCGAGCTGTCGGCGACCGACAGCTCCTCGGCAATCTGATCAACAGCTCAACTCAGTACCGGAAGACCTCGCAAGCTCAGACCGCGGCGAGTGCTCTCAGCCTTTGCACGGTGATATGAGCGATGCGGCGCAACTCGGCGCGGTGCTTCGTGTGTGCGTTTCGCGAGTGCAGTGCCACGCGCAGCACCCATTCGAGGACCAAGCGGTTCATGTGTCGCCTCCCCATCCGACGGCTGCGGAGTACCGCGGAGCGCTCGCGTCACGGATGCTCCAAGCAACGCAGCCGTGAGCTGTCGCGAGTCGGCGTAATCCGGCCACTCGGAGTCGGCATATATCGGCCAGTTGAGCCGGTGCCGAGGAGCGTCTCGAAGGACTCCGTTGAGGGCGCTATTTTGCGGTGTTTCCCGACCCCTTCGAGGCGGTCTTCTTTGATGTGGGCGGCACCTTCGGGTCGCGGTAGCTGGGACCTTCGAGTTCCATGCAGTAGGCGTTGTGGCGCAGCCGGTCCAGTGTGGCCGAGGCCAGCAGCCGGTTGGTGGCGAAGGCCTGGTCCCACTCGTCGAAGTCCAGGTTGCTGGTGACGATGGTGGCTGCTTGCTCGTAGCGCTCGGCGATCAGGTCGTGCAGGTCTTCGTCGGCCGGCGCGCGCAGGGGTTTGAGGCCGAAGTCGTCGACGATCAACAGCGGCACGCGCGCCAGCGTGGCGAGCTTGCGTTCGTAGCTGCCGGTGGCGCGCGCCGCGTTCAGGCTCTGCGTCAGCTGCGCGCAGGTGGTGAACACCACGTCAACGCCCTGGCGCACTGCGCAGTGGCCCAGGGCCTGCGCGAGATGGCTCTTGCCGATGCCCGAGGGCCCGACGATGAGTACCGGCGCCTTCTCCTGCAAGTAGCGCCCGCTGGCCAGCTCGTGCACGAGCTGCCGGTTGAGCTTGGGCAGCCGGCCGAAGTCGAACTGCTCCAGCGTCTTGGTGGTGCGGAACTGCGCACGGCGCAACCGCATGCTGAACTTCTTGTTCTCGCGCCGGGCGACCTCGTCGCCGATGAGCATCGCGAGGAACTCGGTGTAGGCGAGCTTGCCCTCGATGGCCTGGCGGTTGCGCGCTTCGAGCGAGTCCAGGATGCCCGACAGGCGCAGCAGCTTCAGCTGCGGCGCGAGTTCGGGGATGGGGTTCAGGTTCATGGTCTTGGTCCTCCGAGGCTGTGGCGGTCTTGTGTCCTCATGCGCACGTCCACAGCCTCGAGCTGCCGCGCGCAGGAGGAACGTTCAATGCAGCGTCGTGCCCGCGTCGAACAGCTCGGCCGCCGTGCGCGTGAAGCGCGCGCTGGCGTACGCCGCCGGCGTCTCGGGCGTGGCCATGGGTTGCTGGTCGGCGCCGGAGGCCAGGATCGTCTTGACGGTGCGGTAATGCGCGCTGTCGTGCGCGAGCGCCCGCGCGCAGGCCGCCTCCAGGCGCGCAGCACCGTAGCGCGTGCCCAGCGCGATCACGCCCTGCGCCGAGCGCAGCCGCTCGGCGATGCGGTCGCTGAGCAAGCGTTCCATGAGCTCGGCGCACTGCGGACCCACTTCGGCGGCGCGAGCGCAGCACCAGCGTCGGTCGCGTTCGAAGAACATGCGGGCCTCGGGCGGCAGATGGTCGGCCACCGTCATGCGCTGCCCGGGTCGGCGCGAGCGCAGATGCGTGTAGACGTGCCGGTAGTCCTCGTACAGCGCCACCATGTTGTCGGTGGCGCGCAGCCACAGCGGCTTGGTCGCCAGCGTGAACGGCGCCGAGTAGAACGAACGGTCGAACTGCACGTGGCAGTCGCGGTGCACCGTCACGCGGTGCCAGGTACCCAGGTCCGGCGCCACCGCGGGCAACGCCTTCATCAGCGGCCGTTCCAGTGCGAACAGCACCAGCGGCTGCTCGCGCGTGGTGCCGTGGCAGCGCACGCCGGCCTCGGTCATCACCCAGGCGCGCGCCTGCGCGTTCAGGTCGGCCAGGTCGCGGAACGTGCGCGTGGGCAGGAAGTTGGCCTTCAGGTACTTCACGCCTGACTCGACGATGCCCTTCTTCTGCGGATCGTGCGGCGGGCACGCGTCGATCTTGAAGCCGTAGCCCTCGGCGCACTCGGCGTAGGCGCGCTGCACCAGCGGGTCATGTCGGCAGGCCTTGACGATGGCGCACTTGGCGTTGTCCACGATCACGCGCTCGGGCACGGCGGCGAACCACTCGAAGGCGCGCCGGTGGCACCCGAGCCAGGTGGCCACCGTCTGGTCCCACACGAACTCGACGTACTGGTGACGCGAGTGGCACAAGGTCATCACGAAGGCCCAGGTGCGCCGCGGCTGGCCGTCCGGGTGCATGAGCACCGGCCCGGCGCCGAAGTCCACTTGCGCAGCCTCGGCTGGCGCGAAGCTCAGCCGCACGGTCACCTCCGGCGGCCGGCTCGCGCGCATGTGGCCCAACATGCGCACCACCGCCGAGTAGCTGCCCGTGAAGCCGTGTTCGCGCTTCAGGGCGGCATGGATCGCGCGGCCTTGCACGCCGGCGTCGAACCAGTGCTGTACGACTTCGCGCAGCGGCTCGACGCTGGAGACGGTGGACGCCGCTCGCCGGCGCGGCCGCATCGCCGCAGCGAGCGTCGCATCATCGGGCAGCTCGGCACCGGCGGTCAGCCAGCCCCGGCTGTGCGCCAGCGCGCGCAGCTCGCCGAGCTTGTCGCGGCCCATGAGGCCCGTGCGCGCGATCTCGCGCACGGTGTCGCCCGCGCGCAGCCGCACGAGCGCTTGTCGGTACTGGAACATCTCGATCCTTCTGCGACTCACCGGACTGGCCTCCCGAGCAAAAAGCTCGGACGGTAGTCCGGCGGAGGTGGGTTGAAGGCTTCGAGACTCCCCTGGGCACCGGGCGCTGGCCGGTAAATGCCGACTACACCGTGGCCGGTTTATGCCGACTCTGCGCTGGCCGGTATATGCCGACTCTGGCGATCGCCGCCGCCAGCCTCAGCTGGCCTGAATATGCCGACTCTCGGGTGGCCGGTTTATGCCGATCGCTGACAGCCTCATCGAGCGTCACCTGAGTGGCGACTTCGGCGAGCTCGGTCCCGAGGACCAGGAGCACAACCGCCGCGCGATCACCGATGGCGGCCGCGTCATGTCCAGCTATCCGATCGACACGCGCACGAAGGTCTGGGTGATCACCGAGGCCGATCGCAGCGTGACGACGGTGCTGCTGCCCGACGAGTACTGATTTCGCCACCCGCCGGGCCGGCGGGCCCGGCTTCGTTGTCAATGAAGGAGACCACCATGCCTT
>DASXQQ010000288.1:0-3199 GCA_036507085.1 Piscinibacter sp.
CCGATGCACAGGAACTTGGCGCAGCCGGACCACGGCACCGCGAGCGTGCCCAACGGGACGACCGGCAGGCTGCTCACGTCCACGCGACGCAGTTCCGCCAGCGCCGACGGCGACAGCATGGCGGGGGTGATGTCGGGCATCAATGTCGACAGGTCGCGCACCCGGCCCTGGTCGTCGAGCAGGCCGGGTTTCTCGTGGCCCTTAAGGCCGTGTCGCAGGAGTTTCATCGGTGTTGTTCCGGTTGGGTAGGACTGACCAGTTGGACTTTGGTGCTGCGTGTGCGGTCGAGCGCGAGCTCGAACGCTTCCTTCGATCGCTCGAGCGGCAGCTGCGCGCTGATCAGCGGCCGCACATCGACGCGGCGGCTGCGGATGGCCTGCACGGCCCAGTCGAACTCGAGGTGGGCGCGGAACGCGCCGCGGTAGTCGAGCTCGCGCGCCATCAGGCTGTTGGCGGGGAAGCTCAGCTCCGGCGGCAGCGTGCCGACCTGGATGATCCGCCCGCCGCGCCGGGTGGCGCTGAGACAGGTCGCGAGTGCCGCCGGGCTGCCGGCAGCCTCGATCGAGACATGGGCGACATCGGCGAACTCGGCGGCGCCGACCTGGTCGCTGCGGATCGTGCGGTCGGCACCGACCGTGCGCGCCATCGCGAGCGCGCGGTCGTTGATGTCGCAGACGATCACCTGCGCCGCGCCCGCCAGCCGCGCGGCGATCACGCTCATGCAGCCGATCGTGCCGCCGCCGGTGACGAGCACCGTCTCGCCGAGCACCGGCCCGGCGCGCTGGATCGCGTGCAGGCCGATCGACAGCGGCTCGGCACACGCGATCTCGCCGAGCGTGATCTCGCTTTCGAGCACCGGCGTCAGCTGCCGCTCGCCCATCACGAAGCGTTCGCGGAACATGCCTTGCGCGTGCGGGAACACGCTCGCGCTGCCGAGGAAGAACATCTGCCGGCACAGGTTGCCGCGGCCTTCGTGGCAGTAGTCGCAGCGGCCGCAGGGGTGCGACGGATTGATCGCGACCTTCTGGCCCGGCTTGACGCGCGTGACCTCGGCGCCGACCGCGTCGACGATGCCCGAGGCCTCGTGCCCCGGCACCAGCGGCTCGCGCACGACGAAGGCGCCGACGCGCCCGTGCTGGTAGTAGTGCAGGTCGGAGCCACAGATGCCGCCGGCGCCCAGGCGCAGCAGCACATCGTGGGGCCCCAGCGGCGCGGGCGTCTCCTGCTCGAGCCGCAGGTCGAGCGCGCCGTGAATCAGGCAGGCGATGGACATCGTGGGTCTCCGTGAAGTGGATTCAGCGCGGGACGAGGCGCGCGCCGGTGAGCTGCTCCTGCGCTTCGACCAGCGAGGGTACGAACTTCTTGCCATGGCCGAGCGCCGTGGCGAGCGCGAGCGACTGGTGCACCGCTTCGCCGACGATGGTGGGAATCGCCAGCCCTTCGGCCAGGTGGGTGTAGTAGCGAATGTCCTTGCGCGCGTTGTCGAGCTCGAATTTCAAGCCCGCAAGGTCGCCCGACAGTGTCTTGGCCATCGCCTGGAACAGACCCGAGTTCACCGCGCCGGCAGAGACCAGCTCCACGAGCTTCTTCGGGTCGATGCCGGCGCGCTGGCCGACCGCGAAGGCTTCGGCGGTCGCCGTGCAGATCGCCTGCGCGATGAAGTTGTTCAGCAGCTTGATCACGTGGCCCGCGCCCGGCCCGCCGACGTGGAACACGTTCTCGGCAAAGCAGCGCAGCACCGGTTCAAGCCGCGCGAAGACCGCGTCGTCGGCGCCGACCATCACGTTGAGCTTGCCCAGCTCGGCCTCGACCGGCGTGCGCGCCAGCGGCGCGTCGACGAGCACGACCCCCGCCGCCGCGCAGCGTTCGCGCAGGCGGGTGGTGGAGTCCGGCTCGCTGGTGGAGCAATCGACGATGAGGAGTCCGGCCTTCGCGCCGGCGAGCAGGCCGTCGGGGCCGGCGACGGCCGCCTCGACCTGCGGCGATCCGGTGACGCAGAGGAAGACGATCTCGCTGCGAGACGCGAGCGCCGCGGGCGATGACGCTTCGCTCGCGCCGGCCGCCAGCAGGTCGGCCAGGCGCTCGCGGTTGCGGTGCACCGTCACGGTCAGTGCATGGCCCTTGGCCAGCAGGTTTTTCGCCATGCCGTGGCCCATGAGGCCGGAGGCGCCGATGAATCCGATTTGGGACATGGGTTGTTTCTCCGTATTGATGTTTTCAGATCTCGAGACAAATCCAGGTCCGTTCGCACTGAGCTTGTCGAAGTGCCGCACCGCGAGGCGCGCGGGCTTCGACAGGCTCAGCCCGAACGGAGCTTGTGTCGTGCATCCATGGAACGTTTCAACCGCGGCCGACGAAGGGCATCTTGGTGGCCATCACGGTCATGAACAAGACGTTCGCCGACAGCGGCAGCCGTGCCATCGCCATGAAGCTGTCGGTGAGGGCGGCGAGCTCCATGCGCGGCTCGGGCCGGATGCTGCCGTCGGCCTGCGGCACACCCTTCACCATCTTCTCGGTCATGTCGCTGGCGACGTTGCCGATGTCGATCTGCCCGACGGCGATGTCGAACGCCCGGCCGTCGAGCGCCGCCGCGCGGGTGAGGCCGGTGATCGCGTGCTTGGTTGCGGTGTAGGCGATCGACCCGGGCCGCGGCGCATGCGCCGAGATCGAACCGTTGTTGATGATCCGCCCGCCCTGCGGGCTCTGGCCGCGCATCAGCTTGAAAGCCTCGCTCAGGCAGAAGAACGCGCCGTTCAGGTTGGTGTCGACCGCATTGCGCCAGGCGGCGGCACTCAACTCGTCGGGCGTCGCGACTGGCAACGAAATGCCGGCGTTGTTGAACAGCAGGTCGAGCCGGCCGAAGCGCTGGCGCACGGCGTCGAAGAGCGCCGCGACCGAGGCTTCGCTCGTCACGTCGCAGGGAATGGCGACCGCGCGGCTGCCGGCCTCGCCCGCGTCGGCGATCGCCGCCTGCAGCGCCTCGGCGCGACGGCCGGCGAAGACGACCTGCCAGCCGTCACGCAGCAGCGCGGTGGCGCAGCCTTTGCCGATGCCGCTGCCGGCGCCGGTGACGAGTGCAATCCGGTTCGTGTTCATGTCAATGGTTGTCCTTGGGTACGAAGGACCCGCGCATGCCGCGCAGGAAGTCGAGGTCGACGCCCTCATCGGCCTGCAGCACATGGTCGATGTAGAGCTTCCA
>DASXQQ010000289.1:0-6354 GCA_036507085.1 Piscinibacter sp.
GGGTCGACCCAGATGAAGGCGACGCCGCCCGACAGGATCATCGCGAGCCGGTAGCCGAGGACGGTCAGCGACGAACCGAGGCCGCGCTCGCTCGCCGCCAGCAGGTCGGTGCGGTAGGCGTCGATCACCACGTCCTGCGACGCCGAGACGAAAGCGACCAGCACCGCGAGCAGCGCGAAGCCGCGTGTCGCCGCGGTGGGCGAGGTGCCGGCCATCCAGAACAGCGCCGCGGCGAGCGCGAGCTGCGTCACCACCAGCCAGCCGCGGCGCCGGCCGAGCCAGGGCAGCTCGAAGCGGTCCATCAGCGGCGCCCACAGGAACTTGAAGGTGTAGGGCAGGCCGACCAGGCTCAGGAAGCCGATGGTCGCGACGTCGATGCCCTCGACGCTGAGCCAGGCCTGCATCGCCTGGCCGGTGAGCGCGAGCGGCAGGCCCGACGCGAAACCGAGCCACGCCACGACGACGAGCCGGTGCAGCGCTGCCGGGCTGAAGCGCGATGCCGCGGCCGCGCGCGTGACGGGAGAGCTCATGCCGGCATTCTAGGGAGCGCTCAGAGCGTGAGGTCGTAGTCGATCACCAGCGGCGCATGGTCGGAGAAGCGCTCTTGCAAGTAGATGTGCTCGCGCAGCGCCTTCGTCGCGATGCCCGGCGTGGCCAGGTGGTAGTCGAGACGCCAGCCGACGTTCTTCGCCCAGGCCTGGCCGCGGTTGCTCCACCAGGTGTATTGCTCGGGGTGCGGGTTGAGCGTGCGGAACACGTCGACCAGGCCGATCGCGTCGAGCGCGTGGCTCATCCAGGCGCGTTCCTCGGGCAGGAAGCCGCTGTTCTTCTGGTTGCTCTTCCAGTTCTTGAGATCGATTTCCTTGTGCGCGATGTTGATGTCGCCGACCAGGATGAACTCGCGCTCGGCCTTCAGCCGGATCAGGTGCGGCGCCATCAGCGCGAGGAAGCGGAACTTGGCCTGCTGGCGCTCTTCGCCGCTGGAGCCGCTCGGGAAGTAGCAGCTGATCAGGCTCAGCTTGCGCTTGGGTGTGTCGTAGCGAATCTCGACGTAACGGCCTTCCGCATCGAACTCGGCGTCGCCGATGCCGACGATCAGGTCGCTCGGCGTCTTGCGCGCGTACAGCCCGACGCCCGAGTAGCCCTTCTTCTCGGCGAAGTGAAAATGGCCCGTCATGCCGGCCACGCTGTCGAAGCGCCCGGCGATGTCGGCGGCCTGGGCCTTGACTTCCTGCACCCCCATACAATCGGCGGCGATGCGTTCGGCAAAGGCTTCGAAGCCCTTGTTCGCCGCCGAGCGGATGCCGTTCAGATTCAACGTGACCAGACGCAACACACCCTGTCCCCCATGAGCCCGAACGCAGCGAACGACGTGACCGATGCCCTCGCCCAGGACTTCGTGAAGTTCTCGGTCGAGTCCGGCGTGCTGCGCTTCGGGGAGTTCAAGACGAAGGCCGGGCGGCTCTCGCCCTACTTCTTCAACGCCGGCCTGTTCGATGACGGCGCCAAGCTCGGCCGCCTCGGGCAATTTTATGCGCGCCGCCTGCTCGCGTCGGGTGTCGGCTTCGACATGCTGTTCGGCCCGGCCTACAAGGGCATCACGTTGGCTGCGGCGACCGCGATCGAGCTCGCGCGGCTCGGCCGCAACGTGCCCTACGCCTACAACCGCAAGGAAGCCAAGGACCACGGCGAGGGCGGCACGATGGTCGGCGCGCCGCTGCAGGGCCGCGTCGTGATCATCGACGACGTGATCACCGACGGCGCGTCCAAGCGCGAGTCGGTCGAGATGATCCGCGGCGCACTCGCGCAGCCGGTGGCGGTGCTGATCGCGCTCGACCGCATGGAGCGCGGCGGGCGCGATGACAACCTGTCGGCGCATTCGGCCGTTGAGGACTTCACGAGTGCCTACGGCATGCCGGTCGCGGCCATTGCGACGCTCGCCGACCTGATGCAGTATCTGCGCTCGACCGACGACCCGGCCCTGAGCGCTCACCTCTCGCGGGTCGCCGCCTACCGTGAGCGATACGGAGTGTGAATGGGCAAGCGCGGCATGATTTCAGCGCCGGCAGGGAACGCCAAGCGACTCGGTGCGGCGCTGTGCCTGCTGGCCGGGCTCGCGGGCGCTGGCGCGGCGCTGGCCGCGACCACCATCTACACCTGCACCGACCCGAGCGGCAAGAAGCACACCTCCGACCGCCTGATTCGCGAATGCGCGCTGCGCGACCACCGGGTGCTGAACCCGGACGGGACGGTCCGGCGGGTGATCACGCCACCGCTCACCGGCGAAGAACGCGCGGCGCAAGAGGCGCGCGAGAGCGAGGCCACGGCCGAGCGCACGGCGCAGCTCGACGCGATGCGGCGCGACCGCAGCCTGGCCCAGCGTTTTCCCGACGAAGCCGCGCACAACAAGGCGCGCGCCGCCGCGCTCGACGATGTGCACAAGGCGGTGGCGCTGTCGGAAAAGCGCCTCGCCACGCTGGCGATCGAACGCAAGCCTTTGCTGGCCGAGGCCGAGTTCTACCAGGGCAAGCCGCTGCCGGCCAAGCTCAAGCAGGACCTCGACGCGAATGACGCGTCCACCGACGCGCAACGCTCGCTGATCCAGAACCAGCAGGCCGAAGAGGTGCGCATCAACGCGCTGTTCGACGCCGAGCTGGCGCGCCTGAAGCGGCTGTGGGCCGGCGCGCCGCCGGGGTCGATGGGAGTGCTGCCGGGCGCGTCGGCACCGCCAGCGACCCCCCGCAAGGCGGCCGCGAAGTAGCCGCGCGTCAGCCGAGCTTCTTCTTCAGCAGCTCGTGCACCTGGGCCGGATTCGCCTTGCCCTTCGTGGCCTTCATCGCCTGACCGACCAGTGCGTTGAAGGCCTTGTCCTTACCGGCACGGTATTCCTCGACCGACTTCGGGTTCGCCGCCAACACCTCGTCGACGATGCGGTCGAGTTCGCCGCTGTCGCTCATCTGCTTGAGTCCTGATGACTCGATGATCGAATCGATATCGTCGTGGACGTCGGCCGACCATATCGAATCAAACAGCTGCTTCGCCCCCTTGTTGTGGATCGTGCCATCGTCGATGCGGGAGACTATCTTCGCCAGTTCCTCCGGACTCACCGGGCTTGCCTCGATTCCGACGTCTGCGGCATTCAGCCGCCGCGACACTTCGCCCATCAGCCAGTTCGCGACCAGCTTGGGCTGGCCGCAGGCCTTGGCGGCGCTTTCGAAGTAGGCGGCGAAGGCCTTGCTCTGCGTCATCATCGCTGCGTCGTAGGCCGGTAGTCCGTAGTCGTTCTGAAAGCGCTCGGTCATCACGCGCGCCGACTCCGGCATCTCGGCGCGAACGTGCTCGATCCAGGCTTGCGGGATCACCAGCGGCGGCAGGTCGGGGTCGGGGAAATAACGGTAATCGTGCGCGTCTTCCTTGCTGCGCATCGCCCGCGTTTCGCCGTTGTCGGGGTTGAACAGCACCGTCGCCTGCTGCACCGTGCCGCCGTCTTCGATCAGGTCGATCTGCCACTGGATCTCGTAGTCGATCGCCTGCTGCAGGAACTTGAAGCTGTTCAGGTTCTTGATCTCGCGCCGCGTGCCGAACGGCGCACCGGGCTTGCGCACCGACACGTTGGCGTCGCAGCGGAACGAGCCCTCCTGCATGTTGCCGTCGCAGATGCCCAGCCACACCACCAGCGCGTGCAAGGCCTTCGCATAGGCCACCGCTTCGGCGCTGGAGCGCATGTCGGGCTCGGAGACGATCTCCAGCAGCGGCGTGCCGGCGCGGTTCAGGTCGATGCCGGTCTGGCCGGCGTAGTCTTCATGCAGCGACTTGCCGGCGTCTTCCTCGAGGTGGGCGCGGGTCAGCGTGACCTTGTGCGGCGTGTCCCCCACAAAGAACTCGATCGTGCCGCCCTGCACCACCGGCGTCTCGTACTGGCTGATCTGGTAGCCCTTGGGCAGGTCGGGATAGAAGTAGTTCTTGCGCGCGAAGATCGAGTGCTTGGCCACGGTTGCGCCCACTGCCAGGCCGAAGCGGATGGCGCGCTCCACCGCGCCGCGGTTCAGCACCGGCAGCGTGCCCGGCAGCGCGAGGTCGACCGCGGACGCCTGCGTGTTCGCCGCGGCGCCGAAGCGCGTGGGCGAGCCGCTGAAGATCTTCGACTGCGTCGACAACTGGGCGTGCGTTTCCAGGCCGATGACGACCTCGTAGCCGCGAATCAATTTGCTCATGACAGCACCCCGCTCGCCGGGTACGGCGATCGACCCTCCGAGAGGGTCGGGCCTTGCTTGGGGCGGCCCGGCGCGGCGGCCCGCGGAAAACGGGTTGACACCGGATGTCTCATTCCAGAACCCCCGCCGGCGCGCGGACATGCCAGTCGGTCGCCTGCTGGAACGCGTGCGCCGCATGCAGCAGCGCGCCTTCCTCGAAGTAGTTGCCGATCAGCTGCAGGCCCACCGGCATGCCGGCCTCGCCGAAGCCGGCCGGCACGCTCATGCCGGGCAGGCCCGCCAGGCTCGCCGGCAGCGTGAAGATGTCGGCGAGGTAGGCCGCCACCGGATCGTCGCCCTTGTCACCGAGCTTCCACGCGACGGTGGGTGCCACCGGCCCGGCGATCACATCGCACTGCGTGAAGCAGCGCTGGAAGTCGTCGGCGATCATGCGGCGCAGCTTTTGCGCCTGCAGGTAATAGGCGTCGTAGTAGCCGTGCGAGAGCACGTAGGTGCCGATCATGATGCGCCGCTTCACCTCGGCGCCGAACCCTTCGGCGCGCGTCTTTTTGTACATCTCGAGCAGGTCGGTGTACTGGCTCGCGCGGTGGCCGAAGCGCACGCCGTCGAAGCGGCTCAGGTTCGATGAGGCCTCGGCCGGCGCGATGATGTAGTAGACGGGAATCGACAGCTCGGTGCGCGGCAGGCTCACGTCCACCAGCGTCGCGCCGAGCCGCTCGAATTCGGCCAGCGCGCCGCGCACCGCGGCGTTCACGCCGCCGGCGAGCGCGGCCGGGAAGAACTCGCGCGGCAAGCCGACGCGCAGGCCCTTCAACGGCTGCGCCGCGGTGGCGCCGGGGCGGGTGTGGCGCATCGCCGCATCGAAGTCCTGCGCCGGGCGCTGCGCACTGGTCGCGTCGCGTTCGTCGAAGCCGCTCATCGCCGACAGCAGCAGCGCGCAGTCTTCCGCGCTGCGCGCCAGCGGCCCGGCCTGGTCGAGGCTGGAGGCGAAGGCGATCATGCCGTAGCGCGAGCACACGCCGTAGGTCGGCTTGATGCCGGTGATGCCGGAAAAGCTCGCCGGCTGGCGGATCGATCCCCCGGTGTCGGTGCCGGTGGCGGCGGGCACCAGGCGCGCCGCCACCGCGGCGGCCGAGCCGCCCGACGAGCCGCCCGGAACGCGCGCCATGTCCCACGGATTACGCACCGGACCGAACGCCGAGTTCTCGTTGCTCGAACCCATCGCGAACTCGTCGCAATTGAGTTTGCCGAGTGTCACCGTGCCGGCCTGCGCGAGACGGGCGACGACGGTGGCGTCGAACGGGCTCATGTAGCCGTCGAGCATCTTCGAGCCGGCGGTGGTCGGCAGCCCGCGGGTGACAAAGATGTCCTTGTGCGCGATCGGCACCCCGAGCAGCGCGCCACTGTCGCCGCGCGCGCGGCGCGCGTCGGCGGCCGCGGCCTGGGCCAGCGCGCCGTCGCGATCCGTGCACAACCACACACCCAGTTGTTCGTGACTCGCAACGCGCGCGAGCAGATGTTTCGTGACTTCGACGCTGGAGACGGTGCCGGCGGCCAACTCGCGGCCCAGTTCGGCCACGCCCCACTGATGCAAGGCGGTCATTCGATCACCTTCGGCACGAGGAACAGGCCGTCCTCGACCTGCGGCGCGCTGCGCTGGTTCAGCTCGCGCTGGTCGGTCTCGGTGACCGCGTCGTCGCGCAGCCGCAAGGCGACTTCGCTCACCGCTGACAGCGGCGTGTACAGCGGCTCGACGCCGCTCGTGTCGACCGCGCTCATCTGCTCGACGATGGAGAAGAAGCCGTTGAGCTGCGCCAGCATCGCCGAGCGCTCGGCGCTTTGCAGCTCGAGTCGCGCCAGATGGGCGATGCGGCTCACGTCATCGGGGGTCAAAGCCATGGAAATGCACTCGTTAAATGGTGTTCCAACCGGGCTGGAATCGGAGGGTGATCGGGTATTATCTTCGGTTATCCACAACCCTCGGGCACCGTGAACCATGCTGTGATGCGGCTTGCCGGCGGGGGTCTGTGACTGTCACCACCGGTTCCCATGTCAGGCGCGCAGCAGCTTCGCGCAGCCACTTGCCCACTGCCTGCTGAACGCTCACTAAAAACACCATGTTCGGAAATTTTCGTCGCTA
>DASXQQ010000290.1:0-5501 GCA_036507085.1 Piscinibacter sp.
TCGAGGATCAGGCTGGTCTCGCTCCAGTCGTAGCGATGCAGCACGTAAGCGGTCAGTGTCGATGGCGTGCGCGCGGCGCGGGTGGCCATGTCACTCGTAGCCGTAGCTGCGCAAGTGCTCTTCGTTGTCGGCCCAGCCGGAGCGCACCTTGACCCACAGCTCGAGGAACACTTTCGCGTCCATCAGGGTTTCGAGCTCCTGGCGCGCCTCGCTGCCGATGCGCTTCAGGCGCTCGCCGCCGCTGCCGATGATCATGCCCTTGTGGGCGTCGCGCTCGACGACGATGCTCGCCGCGATGCGCCGCAGATTGCCCTCTTCCTCGAACTTGTCGATGACGACGGTCGAGGTGTAGGGCAGCTCGTCGCCGGTCAGGCGGAACAGCTTCTCGCGGATGATTTCGCTGGCGAGGAAGCGCTCGCTGCGGTCGGTCAGCGCGTCTTCCTCGTAGAACCAGCCCTGCTCGGGAAGGTAGGGCTTGACGATGCCGAGCAGGCGCTGCACATCGGCGTCCTTCTTCGCCGACAGCGGCACGAATTCGGCGAACGCGTGACGCTCCTGCATGCCCTTCAGCCACGGCGCGAGTTCGGCGCGGCGGTGCACCGCATCGAGCTTGTTGGCGACCAGGAACACCGGCTTGTCCGCCGGCATCAGCGCCAGCACCTTGGCGTCGTCGAGCCCGAAACGGCCCGCCTCGACGACGAACAGCACCACGTCGACGTCGGCGAGAACACCGGTCACGGTGCGGTTGAGCGTGCGGTTCAGCGCTGCGCCGTGCTGGGTCTGGAAGCCCGGCGTGTCGACGAAGACGAACTGCGTGTCATTGACGGTGCGGATGCCGGTGATGCGATGGCGCGTGGTCTGCGCCTTGGCCGAAGTGATGCTGACCTTCTGTCCGACCAGCGCATTGAGCAGCGTCGACTTGCCGACGTTGGGACGGCCGACGATGGCGACGAGGCCGCAGCGTTGCGCGGGCTCGGGTGCTGCGCCGCCGGGTGCGTCGGTACCGTTCATTCGAGCTTGTCGCAGGCCGGATCAGGACCGCAAGGGGCTGCCCGGCTTGTCGGTGGCCTTCAAGGCGTCGAGCATGCGGCGTGCCGCCTCCTGCTCGGCCAGCCGCCGCGAGCGGCCGACGCCTTCGTGGGTGAGGCTGAGCGCGGGCACCGAGCATTCGACCTCGAAGGTCTGCGCATGCGCCTGGCCGCGCGTCGCGCTGATGCGGTACGCCGGCACTGGCAGGCGACGCGCCTGCAACCATTCCTGCAGCTCGGTCTTCGCGTCCTTGCTCCAGCTGGCGATGTCGGTGGTGGCGATGATCTCGCCGAACATGCGTTGCACCAGCGAACGCGCGGCGTCGAAGCCGCCGTCGAGGAAGGCGGCGCCGATGACCGCCTCGAGCGCGTCGGCCAGGATGGACGCGCGCAGCGCGCCGCCGCCGCGCGCCTCGCCTTCCGACAGGCGCAGCACCTCGGGCAGGCCGAGCGACAGTGCCACCTTGTGCAGGCTGTCTTCACGCACCAGGTGAGCACGAACACGTGTCAGGTCGCCTTCGTCGGAGCCAGCGAAGCGCTCGAACAGCAGGCTGGAAATGGCCAGGCTCAACACCGCGTCGCCGAGGAATTCGAGCCGCTCGTTGTGGTCGGCGCCGAAGCTGCGGTGCGTCAGCGCGCGCTCGAGCAGGCCGTCTTGCGAGAAGCGGCGCCCGAGGCGCGACTGCAGTGCGTCGAGGCGTGGATCCATGTCGTTCGCGGTGCCCTACTTGGAACGGGAGCTGCCCTGGTATTTGATCAGCAAAAACACCGGGCTCATGATCTCGACTTCCTTGTTGTAAGCGTAACGGATGACCACCTGGTCGTTTTCCTTGGTGACTTCGAGGTCCTTGCCCGAGATCGACGAGATCGAGTACTCGATGTCCTTCTGCTTCTCGAACGCGGAGCGGATTTCCGGCACCGTCGACAACCCTTCGGCGGCGATCTTGTTGATCGTCTTCTGGATCGTCAGGTACTCGTTGACCGTGGGCAGCACCCGCAGCGCGAGCAGCGCGAGGAAGCCGATGACGATGGCCCACAACAACAGCCCCATCAGCGTGATGCCCCGTTGCCGCGGGCCCCGTTGCTGCGTTACTGCTCGAAGCTCGACCGTCATGCCTTGCTGCTCCTGGTGCGCGCGTTCGCCCGACCCTTGTTCACTGGAACGAGCCGATGCGCTTGAGATTGCCGAAGTTCATCCACACGAAAAACGCCTTGCCGACGATATTCTCGTCGGGCACGAAACCCCAGAAGCGCGAGTCTCGCGAATTGTCCCGGTTGTCGCCCATCATGAAGTAGTGGCCCGCGGGAACTTTGCAGGTCACGCCCTCCGCACTGTAGCGGCAGTTCTCCTTCAACGGAAAGTTGTCCGGCACCGTGATGTACGACTGGCGCTGTCGATCCACGAGGATGCGGTGCTCGGCGTTGCCGAGCTTCTCGACGTATTCCTTCTCGAAGCGCAGCGAGTCCTCGTTGAAGAAGTCGGGCCGCGGTTGGGTCTCGGCGAGCGCGCCGTTGACGAACAACTGCTGATTCCGGTAGGACACCTCGTCGCCCGGCACGCCGACGACGCGCTTGATGTAATCGACGCTCGGATCCTCGGGGTAGCGGAACACCATCACGTCGCCGCGCTGCGGGTCGTGGTTGGCGACGATCTTCTTGTTGATGACCGGCAAGCGCACCCCGTAGTGAAACTTGTTCACGAGGATGAGGTCGCCCACCAACAGCGTCGGGATCATCGAGCCCGACGGAATCTTGAACGGCTCGAACAGGAACGAGCGCAACAGGAAGACGATCAGGATCACCGGGAACAGCCCGGCGGTCCAGTCGAGCCACCAGGGCTGGGCCAGCAAGGCGCGCTTGGCCTCGCTCACGTCACCGTCGACCTTGGCGATGCCCTGCCTGGCGAGCTGCTCGCGGCGCGCCGCGTCTTGCTGCTCCAGCGTTTGGGCGGCGGCGAGCCGCTTGGGCGCGAAGACGAAGCGCTCGGCCAGCCAGTACGCCAGTGTGACCAGCGTCAGGATGAACAGCAGCAAGGAGAAGTTGCCTGTCCACTTGCCGAAGTACCAGCCCCCGAGATAAACCGCGAGGCCACCATAGAGCAAACCGGTCAACGAACTCATCAATCGTCCACTTGGAGGATGGCCAGAAACGCTTCCTGCGGCACCTCGACGGAGCCGATCTGCTTCATGCGCTTCTTGCCGGCCTTTTGTTTTTCGAGCAGCTTGCGCTTGCGCGAAATGTCGCCGCCGTAGCACTTGGCGAGCACGTTCTTGCGCAGCGCTTTGATTGTCTCACGCGCGATGATGTTGGCGCCGATCGCCGCCTGGATCGCGACGTCGTACATCTGCCGCGAAATGAGCTCGCGCATCTTCGCCACCACGGCCCGGCTGCGGTACTGGCTCTGGCTGCGGTGCACGATGATCGACAGCGCATCGACCTTGTCGCCGTTGAGCAGGATGTCCACCTTGACGACGTCGGCGGCGCGGTATTCCTTGAACTCGTAGTCCATCGACGCATAGCCGCGCGACACGCTTTTCAGCTTGTCGAAGAAGTCGAGCACGATCTCGGCGAGCGGCATGTCGTAGGTGATCATCACCTGCCGGCCGTGGTAGGCCATGTTGATCTGGTTGCCGCGCTTCTGGTTGGCCAGCGTCATCACCGGCCCGACGCAGTCCTGCGGCATGTACAGGTGCACCGTGACGATCGGCTCGCGGATCTCGTTGATGCGGCCGAGGTCGGGCATCTTCGACGGGTTCTCGACATGAATCACTTCGCCGCTGCCGAGTTCGACTTCGTAGACCACCGACGGCGCCGTGGTGATCAGGTCCTGGTCGAACTCGCGCTCGAGGCGCTCCTGCACTATCTCCATGTGCAACAGGCCCAGGAAGCCGCAGCGGAATCCGAAGCCGAGCGCCTGGCTCACCTCGGGCTCGTAGCGCAGCGACGAGTCGTTGAGCTTGAGTTTTTCCAGCGCGTCGCGCAGCTGGTCGTATTCGCTCGCCTCGGTCGGATAGAGCCCGGCGAACACCTGCGGCTGGATCTCCTTGAAACCGGGCAGCGGCTCGCTTGCCGGGCCGAGGTTGTTCGGCAGCTTCTTTTCGAGCGTGATGGTGTCGCCGACCTTGGCCGCCTGCAATTCCTTGATGCCGGCGATCACGAAGCCGACCTCGCCGGCGTTCAACACCTCGCGCGGCTGCGATTTCGGCGTGAACACGCCGAGCTGCTCGGCGGCGTAGACGGCGTCGCTCGCCATCATGCGGATGCGTTCGCCCTTGTTCAGCTGCCCGTCGACCACCCGCACCAGCATCACCACGCCCACGTAGTTGTCGAACCAGGAGTCGATGATCATCGCGCGCAGCGGCGCGGCGGCGCGGCCCTTGGGCGGCGGCATGCGGGTGATGACGGCTTCGAGGATGTCGTCGATGCCCTCGCCCGTCTTGGCACTGCAGGGAATCGCGTGTTCGGCGTCGATTCCGATCACGTCCTCGATTTCTTCCTTGGCGCGCTGCGGGTCGGCCTGCGGCAGGTCCATCTTGTTGAGCACCGGGATGACCTCGACATGCAGGTCGAGCGCGGTGTAGCAGTTGGCCACCGTCTGCGCTTCCACCCCCTGGCTCGCGTCGACCACCAGCAGCGCGCCCTCGCAGGCGGACAGCGAGCGGCTGACCTCGTAGGAAAAGTCGACATGGCCCGGCGTGTCGATCAGGTTCAGGTTGTAGACCTGCCCATTGCGTGCGGTGTAGAGAAGCGCCGCCGTCTGCGCCTTGATGGTGATCCCTCGCTCGCGCTCGATGTCCATCGAATCGAGCACCTGCGCCTCCATCTCGCGATCGCTCAGGCCGCCGCAGCGCTGGATCAACCGATCGGCCAACGTGCTCTTGCCGTGATCGATGTGGGCAATGATGGAGAAATTTCGGATGTGATCCATGTACCGCTAAATGCTCATCGTGAGTGCGCAGCGTCGAAGTCAAAACGGCGCAGCCGTTTCAGCGAAAGCTCACATCGCTTGCCGATGTGAAGGCGCGAAGCGCCGTGCTGCAGCTAAAAAAAAGGCACGTCGAAAGATTGACGCGCCCTTCCAACAAAACGTATGGCAACTGCTTGTTGGGCCTTCATTGTAGCCAAAAGCCCCGCGCTGGAAACCGCGCCGTTGCTTGATTTCTCGCCGTTGCAAGCCGCCAACATGAAAATTCATCAACAGGTTATCCACAAAAGCATGTGGACCGCCTGGGGATAGTTTCAATGCCTCAGGCTCGTTGCGAAAACCGGCGGTAAAGCCAACGTCTCAACGGCGCATTCTATCTGGATCAAAGGTCAATCCGAGTTCATTTCGAAAATGTGAGCGTCCGCAAACTTCTTAGATCGAAGTGTCGGTGCAGGCTCGACTCTCACACCGTGGAAAGACCCGCTGACAAAGTCGGACGCCCGAGCTGACTGCAAGCTTCCGCCGATCCTCAGCGCGAAGCCAGGCGA
>DASXQQ010000291.1:0-4282 GCA_036507085.1 Piscinibacter sp.
CGTAATGGGCGAACCACAGTGCCGAGAAGGCGAACACCAGCGTGTAGACCCAGATCGCCAGCGGCACCAGCAGCGGCGCCAGCACCACCGCCATCGCGCCCGACACCCAGAGCAGCGAGGGTGCGGCGCCGAGGTAGCCGGTGATCACGCCGATGCCGAACAGCGTACCGCGGTGGCGGCGCATCAGCTCGCGCCGCTCGTCGCGGCTCGCGTGCTCGGCCAGCACGTCGTAGCTCATCACGCGATAGGTGAGCCAGCCCCAGATCAGCGGCGGCACGATCAGCACCAGCGGCGGCACGAACCACAGCGGCACCGACAGGATCAATGCGGCGAGCGCGGCGAGCGTTGCCCACAGCGTGCCGAACACGCTGCCGGCGAACGAGCCGCCGCGCTTGCGCTCGAGCGCGGGAAAGCGCCGCGCCGTCACGAGCACGAGGATGGCGGGCGTCATCAGCGCCGCCACGACCAGCAGCGACACGACGACGATCACCGGCGTCGAGAGGAACACCACCACCAGCGGCGCAATCGCCGCCTTCAGGCCCGACAGGCCGACGCCCTCGAGCCAGCCGATCAGCGTGGACATCATTTCCCACGACGCGATCGTCGCGTTGACGGCGTCGAGCGCCGGCTCCCAGAAGAAGTAGCCGAGCACGAGCGCGAGGCCCGCCGTCAGCAGCAGCGGCAGCACCGACAGCGCGATCACCCGCGGATGCAGGCAGTAGGCGATGGCGCGCCAGAACGAGTCGAGCAGCAAACTCAATCCTCGTCGCCCCCGATGACGCCGCCAAGCAGTCCGCCGGCGCCGAAGCCGCCGAGCAGCGAGCCTTCTTCGCGCCCACCGCCGCCGGTCTGCGGCGCCGCGGCGAACACCCGCGACGCGAGGCGCGAGAACGGCAGGCTTTGCAGCCACACCGTGCCGGGCCCGGTGACCTTGGCGAAGAACAGTCCCTCGCCGCCGAACAGCGCGGTCTTCACCTTGCCGACGTACTGGATCTCGAAGTTCACATTCGGCGTGAAGGCGACGATGCAACCGGTGTCGATCAACAGCGTCTGGCCCGGCTGCAGCTCGCGCTTGAGCACCGTGCCGCCGGCGTGGATGAAGGCGAGGCCGTTGCCCTCGAGCTTTTGCATGATGAAGCCCTCGCCGCCGAAGAAGCCGACCGACATCTTCTGCTGGAAGTAGATGCCCAGCGACACGCCGCGCGCGGCGCAGAGGAAGGCGTCCTTCTGGCAGATCAGCATGCCGCCGAGCGCCGCCAAGTCCATCGGCAGGATCTTGCCCGGGTAGGGCGCGGCGAAGGCCACGCGCTGCTTGGTCGACACCTGGTTGGTGTAGACGGTCGTGAACAGCGATTCGCCGGTCACCAGCCGCTTGCCGGCACTCAGCAGCTTGCCGAGGAAGCCGCCCTGGCTTCCCGAACCGTCGCCGAACGCGGTCTCCATCCCGATGCCGGCATCCATGAACATCATGCTGCCGGCCTCGCCGACTGCCGCCTCGCCGGGGTCGAGCTCGACCTCGACGAACTGCATCTCGGCACCCTTGATCTCGAAATCCACCACGTCCATCGCCATTCGATTGGCCTCCACCAAGAAAAAGACCCGGGGCCGATGTTAGCGGCCCGCTCGACGCATCTTGTTGCAAGCTCCCCTCGCAAGGGGGATGGGTTGCGCACGAGCAGCCGGGACAATCCCGCGGTCATGACGCTGCACCTGCCGACGCTGAACTTCCTCTCGATCGCGGTGCTCGCGTTGTCGGCAGGTGTGATGACGCTGTTCGGCCGCACCGGCCGCGTCTACCGCGGCTTCTGGTGGTGGGCCACGGCGCAATGGCTGCTCGCGCTCGGCCTGCTGCTGCATGCGCTGCGCGATGAAGAGCCGTCGCTGCTGCCGTTGGCCAACCTGCTGATCCTGCAGTGGCCGATCGTCGTGCTCACCGGCATGCGGCGCTTCTACGCTCGCCACACCTGGCGCGTTCCGGCGCTGGTCGACTGGCTGCTGCTCACGCTCGCATTCGGCGCCTGGCTCGCCGCGTCGGCCGCACAGGGTTCAGTCGCCACCTGCGTGACCGCGTTCGCCGTCGGCGCCTTCGCGCTGAACCTGTATGGCGCGGTGCTGCTGATGCGGCTTGCCGACTTTCGCCACAGCTCGGCGCTGAAGGCGCTCGCCCTGACGGAGTGGGCGGCCGCGGTGGTGCAGGCCTTTCGCATTCTGCAGGTCCAGGCGCCGTCGCCCGGCCGGCTCGCCGGCGACGCGGTGCCGGTGGCGAGCGCGCTGGTCGTCGTCGTCTCGGCGCTGGTGATGGTGTACTTCGGCCTGCTGCTCACCTGCGAGCGCACCGAGAGCAACCTGCGCGTCACGCGGCGCAAGCTGCGCTTCCTCGCCAACATGGACACGCTGACGCGGGTACCCAACCGGCGCCACTTCCACGAGCTGGCCGGGCGCGCATTGCAGTCCATCGAGGCGGCACGCGCCGCGGTGATGATGTTCGACATCGACCACTTCAAGCAGATCAACGACCTGCTCGGCCACGCGGTGGGCGACGAGGCGCTGCGCCAGGTGGGCCGCTGCACCCGCGACACCCTGCGCGAGGTCGACGTGGCCGGCCGGCTCGGCGGCGATGAGTTCGCGGTGCTGCTGCCGGGCACCAGCGTGAGCGACGCGATGGCCGTGGCCGCGCGCATCGTCGGCAAGCTGGAGCATCGCCAGGTCGCGCCGCGGATCGCGCCGCTCAGCCTGAGCTTCGGCGTGGTCCAGATGTTCCCCGACGAGACGATGGCCGAGGCCCTGCACCGCGCCGACCAGGCGCTGTACGAAGCCAAGCGCCAGGGTCGCAGCTGCGCGGTGGCGGCCACCGGCGACGAGGAGCAGCCGGTGTTCGGCGAGAGCCGGCGGCTGGGGCTGGCCGCGGGTTGAGCGCCCCCGGGCGATAGACTGCTCGCATGGATTCGAGCCTCGCCGCCACGCCTTCGACCGTCGACACGCCGCCGCCCCGCCCGGGCGACACCTATGTGCAGTCGTTCGCGCGCGGGCTGGCGGTGATCCGCTCCTTCAGTGCGCGCGCGCCGCAGCAGACGCTGAGCGAGGTGGCGCAGCGCACCGGTCTCACCCGCGCCGGCGCGCGGCGCATCCTGCTGACGCTCGAAGGCCTGGGTTATGTGCAAAGCCAGGGCCGCCAGTTCACGCTGACGCCGAAGATCCTCGACCTTGGGTTCGCCTACCTGTCGTCGCTGCCGCTGTGGAATCTGGCCGAGCCGGTGATGGAGCGGCTGGTCGAAGAGGTGAAGGAATCGTGCTCGGCCGCGGTGCTCGATGGCCCCGACGTGGTCTATGTGCTGCGCATTCCCACGCACAAGATCATGAGCATCAACCTCGGCATCGGCAGCCGGCTGCCGGCGTACTGCACCTCGATGGGCCGCACCCTGCTCGCCGAGCTGGGCGAGGCCGAGCTCGACCGCTTGCTGCGCGAACACCCGCCGCTGCGCCGCACCGAACGCACGATCACCGACCTGGCCCAGCTCAAGAGCGAGCTCGCCAACGTGCGCCAGCAGGGCTGGTGCCTGGTGAACCAGGAACTCGAAGAAGGCCTGGTCTCGCTGTCGGCACCGATCCGCGACCGTGCCGGCCGCGCGATCGCGGCGATGAACATCAGCGGGCAGGTCAATCGCACCTCGCCAGCGTTCATGCTGGAGCACTTCCTGCCGAAGCTGCGCGCGGCGGCGGCGGAGATTTCGCAGATGCTGCAGCGCAAGTCGTAGGGCCGTCCGAAGGACGGCCGGATTTACGCACGACTCCCCCGCGCCCCCTCCGAGAGGGGGCTCCAGCATGTTCGACAACACCACCCAGCCCTCCTCCGCGAGGAGGGCTCCAGTTTGTTTGACAGGGCCTTGGCGAAGTCGATCGCGGCGAACACGCTCTGCGACATGCGAGGTGTGGCCGGCCGCAAGGCCGGCTTGTCAAGCAAGCTGGAGCCCCTCTCACGGAGAGGGGCTGGGGAGAGCCGCCCAACATGCTGGAGCCCCCTCCCGGAGGGGGCGCGGGGGAGCTGTGCGTTAAAGCAGGCCGCAGGCCGTCCTTCGGACGGCCTCAACCCATCCCCAGCGCCTCTTCCGCACTGATCGCCGGCAGGTTCAGCGCGCGCGCGACCGGGGCGCAGGTGACGCGGCCGCGATGGATGTTCAGGCCGTGGCGCAGGTGCGGGTTCGTCACCATCGCGCGCTCGCCCTGCGCGGCGAGCGCCAGGCCGAATGGCAGCGTCGCGTGGTTCAGCGCATGGCTCGACGTT
>DASXQQ010000292.1:0-5361 GCA_036507085.1 Piscinibacter sp.
GCCGCCGGCGATCGCCGGCCTGCGCTGGTTCGGCGTGGTGCAGTACATCGGCAACGACCGCACCGAGGACTGGACCGACTTCTACCGCGAGCTGTTCGGCTTCTCGGCGCTACCCGACGAGCAGCGCTTCGGCATCCTGCCCAAGGGCCGCGTGCTGCAAAGCCCCTGCGGTACGTTCTATCTGCAGCTCATCGAGCCGGAGCCCGGCATCCTCGACGTCGAGGACGACGAAGCGCTGAGCCGCGTGGCGCTCGGCGCGCCCGACGTGTTGGCCGCGGTGGCCGAGTGGCGTGCCCGCGGCATGGCCTTTGTCGAATCGACCGGGGTGCACAGCGGCAGCCGCGGCGCACTGACACAGCCGGTGCTCGGCGGGGTGTCGTTCGAGCTCGTGCATGTCGACGCGTGAGGGCCAGGCCATGAATCACATTGGCGGCAACATCGACGACTTCGGCATCGACACCATCTCGCTGGCCGGGCCGTTGGAGGCCAAGCTGCAGGCGGCGCGCGACGCGGGCTTCTCGCAGGTGATGCTGAACGCGCGCGACGTGGTCGGCCATGCCGACGGCCTGGACGCGGCGGTGCGCGCGGTGCGCGCCAGCGGCCTGCGGGTCACCGGCTTCCAGGTGCTGCGCGACTTCGAGGGCCTGTCGGGCCACCTGCACGACTACAAGATCGACGTCGCCAAGGCCATGCTCGAGATGTGCTCCGCGCTCGGTGCGAAGGTGCTGCTGGTGTGCTCGTCGACCTCGACCCACGCCAGCACCGACCCCGACGCGATGGCGCGCGACCTGCGCAAGCTCGCGATGCTGGCATTGCCGCTCAACGTGAAGGTCGCCTACGAAGGCCTGTCGTGGGGCCGCACGATCAACGAGTTTCCGCAAGCCTGGGACCTGGTGTGCCGCGCCGACATGCCCAACCTCGGCATCGGCCTCGACTCGTTTCACGCCTTTGCGGCAAAGACGCCGGTCGAGGACCTGGACCTGCTCGACCCCGACAAGATCTATCTGGTGCAGCTGGCCGACTTCATGTGGCAGGAGATCCGCTCGGTCGAAGAGCGCATCACCACCGCCCGCCACTTTCGCGTGTTCCCTGGCGAGGGCGTGCACAGCACCGAGGTGGCCGAGTGGGTGCGGCGCCTGCACGCGCTCGGCTACCGCGGCGACTACAGCTTCGAGGTCTTCAACGACGACTACCAGCAGATGCCGCTGCCCACCGTGGCCGCCCGCGCGCGCAAGAGCGCGCTGTGGCTGGGCGAGGAGGTGCTGCAGCGCTCGGTGCCGATCCCCAATGCGATGACGCTGCGCCGGGGATAGCGACCCCGCCACCCTGCGCGTCGCTTGTTCAGGGCTTCGGCCCCTGCCTGCGGCCATCATTCCAGCGCACGGGTAAACCCGTCCGGGACCTGTCTTGGGCCCCTCCTAGAATCTTTGTGCACTTGCACAATGGACTCACAGGAGTGTCCTCAATGGTTCATACCCGCCGCGCCGCGCCCACCGGGGCGACCGCGGACGCCGCCGCCACCGACAGCGGTGGCCCGCGCATCCTCAAAAAGTACCCGAACCGCCGTCTGTACGACACCGAGACGAGCAGCTACATCACGCTGGCCGATGTGAAGAAGATGGTGCTCACCGGCCAGGACTTCGTGGTTCGCGACGCGAAGACTTCCGACGACCTGACGCGCAGCATCCTGCTGCAGATCATCCTCGAGGAAGAGACCGGCGGCGTGCCGATGTTCTCGAGCCAGATGCTGGCGCAGATCATCCGTTTCTACGGCCATGCGATGCAGGGCATGATGGGTTCCTACCTGGAGAAGAACCTGCAGACCTTCACCGACATCCAGGGCAAGCTGGCCGAGCAGGCCAAGGGCCTGTACGACCCGAAGGTGATGTCGCCCGAACTCTGGACCCAGTTCCTCAACGGCCAAGCGCCCGCGGTGCAGGGCCTGATGGGCAACTACCTCGAGCAGTCGAAGGCGATGTTCCTGCAGATGCAGGAACAAATGGCCAAGCAGGCCGAAACGCTGGTCCCCGGCATGCCCGGGTTCACCCCGCCGAAGCGCGAGCGCTAGCGCGCCCCTTGGCTGGCGCGGTCTCGGGCCGCCGCGCCATCACCCATTCGTACAGCGCCTGCGCGGCGCTCGACAGGCTGCGGTCGCGGCGGCGGATCAGGTAGATCTGGCGCACGAGGCCCGGCCCGCGCAACGGCCGCGTGACGACGTCGTCGCTTCGAAAGTGGAACAGCGTCAGCTCGGGCACGACGCTCACCCCGAGGCCGTGGCGCACCATGCCCATCACCGTGGCGAGCTGCTCGACCTCGAGGACGCTGTTCATCTGCAGCGGGCGGGCGGCGGCGTCGAGGTACTGGCGCACGCTGCTGCTGCGCGCCAGGTGCACGAAGGGCTCGGCGGCGATGTCCCGCAGGCGCAATTCGCTGCGTGCGGCGAGCGGGTGATCGCGCCGGCATACCAGGTGAAAGCGATCGGCGCAGAACGTCTCGGTGCGCAGCTCGGCACTGTCGGCTCGCGTGGCGGCGAGCGCGAAGTCGGCGCGGCCGGCGCGCACGCGCTCCAGGCAGGCTTCGGACAGGACGTCGGCGACGTCGAGTTCGATGCCCGGATAGGCATCGCGAAAGCCGGCCAGCACCGGCGGCAGCCAGCCGGCGGCGAGCGACGGCAGCAAGGCCAGCGCGACGCGCCCGCGGCGGCGCGCCGCGTGGTCGCGCAGGTCGCCGAGCGCCTGGTCGAAGTCGCGCAGCAGGCGCTGGGCGAGCGGCTCGAACAGCTTGCCCTCCGTGCTGAGCTCGACCTTGCGGGTGTCGCGGTCGAACAGCCGCGTACCCACCGCGTCCTCGAGCGAGCGGATCAGCGCGCTGAACGCCGGCTGCGACAAGTGGCTGCGCTCGGCCGCGCGGGTGAAGCTGCGCAGCTCGGCCAGCGTCACGAAGGCGCGCAGCTGGCGGGTCGACGCGTTGATCTGCATTCAGAATCAATCCATCAGTTCTTTCGAATTCACAGATTACCAGCCGGCGCCTAAAGTGGCCAGCACATGAGCGACGAACCCTTGCGAATCGGTTGTGCGGCCGGCTTCTCCGGCGACCGCACCGACGCCGCCGGCCCGGTGGTCGACGCGCTGCTCGCCCGCGGCGGGCCGGCGGTGCTGATCTTCGAGACGCTGGCGGAGCGGACCTTGGCGCTGGCGCAGATCGCGCTGCGGGCCGATCCGCGCTGCGGCTACGAGCCGCTGCTCGACGAACTAATTTCGCCGGTCATCGAACGCTGCCTGGCGGGCGGCATTCGCATCGTCGGCAACTTCGGAGCGGCGAACCCGCGCGGCGCGGGGCTGCGCATCCGCGAACTGGCGCTCGCGGCGGGACTGCCCGCGCCGCGCATCGCGGTGATCCGCGGCGACGACGTGTCCGGCCCGGCCCACCGCGACGCGCTGCGCGAAGCGCTGGGCGATGCGCTGCTCGGGCGCGAGATCGTCAGTGCCAACGCCTACCTGGGTGCGGAGGCGATCGCGCAGGCGCTGAAGGCCGGCGCGCAAATCGTCGTGACCGGCCGGGTGGCCGACCCCTCGCTCACGGTCGGCCCGGCGCTCGCCCACTACGGCTGGGCGAGCGACGACTGGGACCGCATCGCGCGCGCGACCATGGCGGGCCACCTGCTCGAATGCGGCGCACAGGTCAGCGGCGGCTACTACGCCGACCCCGGCGTGAAAGAGGTGCCCGGCCTTGCGCACATCGGCTACCCGATCGCCGAGATCGGCGCCGATGGCGACTGTGTCATCGGCAAGCCCGCCGGCAGCGGCGGGCTCATCGACGAGCACACCGTCAAGGAGCAGCTGCTCTACGAGCTGCACGACCCCGCGGCCTACCTGACACCCGACGTCGTTGCCGACATCTCGGCCGCCCATGTCGAGCAACTCGGCCCCGACCGCGTTCGCCTGAGCGGCGTGCGCGGGCATGCGCGCACCGCGACGCTGAAGGTCAATGCCTGCTTCGAGTCGGGCTGGCTCGCCGAGGGCGAGATTTCCTACGCTGGAGCGCGCGCCGAGGCGCGCGCGCGGCTGGCGGCCGAGGTGCTGCGCGAGCGCCTGGCCGGGCTGGGTCCGTTGCGTGCCGACCTGATCGGCGTGGCCAGCGTATTCGCCGACGACGCGGGCGGCTGGGCCGATCTGGATGCAAGCGGCGACGCGCGCGACGTGCGGCTTCGCGTCGCGCTGCGCCACGCCGAGCGCGCCTGCGCGCAGCGCCTCCCGCGCGAAATCACTGCGCTCTACACCTGCGGCCCGGCGGGTGGCGGGGGGGTGCGCACCGCGCTGCGGCCGACCTTGGGCACGCTGTCGTGCCTGCTGCCACGCGAGCAGGTGCCCGCGAGCTTCGAGATGCTGGAGTGACCATGGCCGAGCGCATCACCGTCCCGCTGTGGCGCGCCGCACACGGCCGCACCGGCGACAAGGGCAACCGCTCGAACATCAGCGTGATCGCCTGGCATCCGCAGCTGTACCCGCTGATCGTCGAGCAGATCGACGCGGACGTGGTCTCGCAGCAGTTCGCCCATCGCCGCCCGACGCATGTCGCGCGCCACCTGCTGCCGAACCTGCACGCGATGAATTTCGTCCTCGACGACGTGCTCGATGGGGGCGTCAACGACGCGCTCAACCTCGACAGCCACGGCAAGGCGCTGTCGTTCCTGCTGCTCGATCTGCCGCTGGCCGTACCGACCGACCTGCTGTCGCTGCTTCGCGGCCCCGACCAATGAACCCTGACTGGAGACAACGATGACCCCGATGACCCGCCGCCACGGCCTCGCAATCCTGATCGCCGCGATGCTCGCCCCCACCGCGTTCGCGCAGCCGGGCCCCTACCCGCAGAAGCCGATCACCTTCATCGTCCCGTTCGCGGCCGGCAGCGCGACCGACCAGCTCGCCCGCGCGCTCGGCCAGTCGGTGAGCGAGCAGACCAAGCAGGCGGTCATCGTCGACAACAAGGCCGGCGCGAGCGGCATGCTCGCGGCGCAGGCCGCCGCCAAGGCCGCGCCCGACGGCTACACCGTGCTGATCAGCACCAACACCACCCATGCGGCGAACGAGCACCTGTACAAGAAACTGAGCTACGACCCGGTGAAGGACTTCGCGCCGGTGACCGCGCTCGGCAAAGGCGGCCAGGTGCTGGTGGTCAAGACCGACTCGCCGTACAAGAGCGTCGCCGAGTTGCTGGCCCAGGCGAAGAAGGAGCCGGGCAAGCTGAGCTTCGGCAGCGGCAGCTCGTCGAGCCGCGTCGCCGGCGAACTGTTCAAGCAGATGAGCCACACCGACATCCTGCATGTGCCCTACAAGAGCAACCCGAACGCACTGACCGACC
>DASXQQ010000293.1:0-18013 GCA_036507085.1 Piscinibacter sp.
CTCGCCGACGAGCCGAGCCATTTCGAGCAGGCCGTGTTCGCCGACGAACTGTCGAGCGAGTCGCTGCAGCAGGTCCGCGCGCTCGTGCGCGCGCAATGGCAGGCCCTCATCGAGGCGATGGTGCCGCGCCTGGAGAAGTTGCTCGCCGACGACCTCGCGCGCGACCGCGTGCGGGACCAGCGCGTGCGCATCGGCCTGTTCGCCTACAACGAGACGATGCCCGCGGCGGCCGCACCGGACACCGCCGCACGCCGAACGCGGCCACGCAGCCGCAAGACCAAGGACTCGACATGAAGACACTCTGGCACCTGCCCCGGGGACGGGCTCGATGGGCCGGCTCGCTGGCCACGGCCAGCATCGCGCTGCTGCTCTTGTTCGGCTGCGGCGGCGTCGGCACCGGTGGGACCGGCGCCTACGTCGCGTCGGAAATCACCGGCTTCGCGTCGGTCTTCGTCGGTGGCGTCGAATTCGACGACACGAAAGCCAGCGTACTCGACGACGATGGCCTCCCGGTCGCACGCAACGGCAACGAGCTGCGACTGGGCATGCGGGTGGAAGTCGACGGTTCGACGATCCTCACCACGCCTTCGGGCAAGACCGCGACGGCCGCCACGATCCGCATCGCGACGGCCGTACTCGGTCCGGTCGAAGCCGTCGATACGATCACCCGCGTGCTGACCGTGCTCGGCCAGCAGCTGCAGATCAACGCGGCAACCGTGTTCGGCCCGTCGCTGCATGGCGGCCTTGCGGCACTGCACGCGGGTGACGTCGTGGCGGCCTATGCCTTGCCCGACGCCGTGAGCGGCCGCTATGTGGCCACCCGCATCGACGTGGCGCATGGCCCAACGGCGTACCGCTTGCGCGGGGTCGTCAGTGCACTGGACACCGCGGCGCGGAGCCTGCGCATCGGCGGGGCCACACTCAATTACGCGAGCGCGTCCGGGGTGCCGGCGGACCTGGCCAATGGTCAATTGGTGCGCGTGAGGCTGACGGCGGCGAGCAGCGTGGGCAGCTTGAACGTCGATGCGTTCGGCCCGGCCGTCGCGCAGCCTGCCGACGGCGACGGCGCCGTCGTGGACGGCCTGGTGACCTCGTTCAGCAGCGCGAGTGCGTTCGCCGTCAACGGCATGGCGGTGGACGCGAGTCACGCAGCGTTCGAGTCCGCCTCGACGGCCGTGGCTGCCGGCGTCTACGTCAGCGTCGAAGGCCACGTGGCCAGCGGGGCGTTGATCGCGGACCGCGTCAGGGTGCTGGGCCAGGGCGCCATCGACGCCCGCACGTACCAGGTGACGGGCGCGATCTCGGGCCTCGACGTCGCCGCCGAGACCTTTGTCGTGCGCAACGTGGTGGTCGGCTACGCGAGCGCCCAGTTCGTCAACGGCTCGGCGACCGATCTGGCCAACGGCGTCGCGGTGCGCGTCAACGGCAGCCTGTCGTCCGACGGAACGCAGATCCAGGCCACGCAGGTCGCATTTCAGTGAACCGGCGCCGACCGCGGCGCCGCGTCAGAAGTGCACCTCGAACTGCACCGACGGCGAGGACACGCGCGTGCCCGGCAGCGACGAGGGGTTGCCGAACTTGTTGCGGATGTACTGGTAGCCCAGGCCGGCATAGACGGTCTTGGGTTTGCCCATGGCCGAGCCCACGTCCCACAGCAGCGAGGTCTCGAGCCAGGTCTCGGGCTTGGTGTCGCCGCCGAAACCGTCCTTGCCTTTCTGGCCGGTGTAGTTGGCCCAGCCCTTGAACACCGCCGGCAGCCCGGCGTTGAAGCCGAAGTTCCACACCGTGGCCAGGCGCGGTGCGGCGTCGAAGTTGACGTTGCCCGATCCGGCGCCGATGGCCGGCGCGATCGCGTTGTTGTTGTTCTCCTTGTAGTAGAAGAGGCCGAGCGTCAGCAGCCCCGGCACGTCGAACTCGATCTTCGGGCCGGCGATCAGCTTGATGAGGCCGGCGCCGAAGGTGTCGTTCTTCGAGTTGAAGTCGAACCCCGCCTGGAAGCCGACGTCGCGCACCGGCCCGAACGTGACCGGCTTGCCGCTGAGCTTGCTGAAGCTCACGGTGTTGTTGTAGACGACATAGACCTCCTGCGCACCGCGGCTGCTGGTGGTGGACAGGCTGCCGCCGGATGCCGGGTTGTTGATGTCGGACTTCAGCATGTCCAGCGTGAAGAAGTTGACCCCGTACTTGTAGCCGCCCACGTACTGCAGCGTCACGACGTGCTTCTTCACATCGGCCGCACTGCCCGGGTCCTTGAACTTGGTGCCGTAGGCGTAGCCGATGCTGGCGTCGCTCCAATCCGCCGCTTGCGCGGTGGCCAGGGGAAGAGCGGCGAGCACGGGGATCAGGCAATGAAAACGAGACATGAAGACTTCCTCGGAATGGGTGTGGATGAAGGGGCGACGTCACGGGTCCATGGCGAACCCCGCGTGCATTGGAGAGGAGCCCCATGCTCGCGACATACCCGTCGGGGCATGTCACCCATCGATCACGTCGTATGCCGTGGCGCGTGCGCCGGTGCTACGCGATGCCGCGCTGGTGGGCCTGCAGCAGTTGCGCGACCACACCCAGCGCGATGATCTCCGGCTGCTTGCCGGCGATGCCTTCCACACCGATCGGGCAGGTCATGCGGGCGATGGCCTCGCTCGCGATGCCGCGCTGCTCGTAGCGGTGGATGAAGCGCTGCCGCTTCGTGCGCGAGCCGATCAGCCCGAGGAAGCCGAAGTCGCCGCGGCGCAGGATGGCCTCGGTGATGCGCAGGTCGAGGTCGTGGTTGTGCGTGAGCACCAGGTAGAACGCGCCGGCGGGTGCCTCGCGCACCTCGGCCTCGACCGCATCGACGCAGACCTGGCGGATGTGCGCCGGCCACGCCGTGCCCAGCGTCGTGACAGGCGGAAACTCCTCTTCGCGCTCGTCGACCCAGTCCACCACCACGTCCAGCGTCGCGAGCAGCGTGGCGATGGCGCGGCCGACATGGCCGGCGCCATAGAGCTGCAGGTGGAACATCGGCGCCGCGGCCGGCCAGCGCGCCAGCGCGGCGTCGTCGAGCGCCGTGAAGCCCAGCGTCACCGCGCCGCCGCAGCATTGGCCCAGCGCCGGGCCCAGCGGGTAGTGCTCCGAACGCGGCGCCAGCTCCTGCGTGCGCAGCATCTCGCGCGCGCTCTGGATCGCCTTGAGCTCGAGATGTCCGCCACCGATGGTGCCGAGGGCCTGCGTGGCCGACACCAGCATGCGCGTGCCCGCGGTGCGCGGGGCCGAGCCGCGGGCCTCGGTCACTTCGACCACCACCGCGGGCTGTCGCTGGGCCAGCCATTGCGTGGCGGCAAGACGGGTGTCGCGGTCCATCGCCTCAACCGGTCGCGGCCTGCACCGCGGGCGTCGACGACACGGCCGCGGCGACGGCCGTGATCGCGTCGAGGATTGCCTCGCTCGTCGCCGGTGCGCGCAGCGGCGGATCGACGCGGTGCCCGCCGACCGACGACACCGCATCGCGAATCGCGAAGAACACCGAGAACGGCAGCAGCAGCGGCGGCTCGCCGACCGCCTTGCTGCGGTGAATGCTGTCCTCGACGTTGGCGTTCTCGTACAGCCGCACGTTGAACACCGGCGGGCAGTCGTTGGCGGTGGGGATCTTGTAGGTGCTCGGCGCGTGCGTCATCAGCAGGCCGCTCTGCGGGTGCCAGACCAGCTCTTCCATCGTCAGCCAGCCCATGCCCTGGATGAACGCGCCTTCCACCTGGCCGATGTCCACCGCGGGGTTCAGCGAGCGGCCCACGTCGTGCAGCAGGTCGGCGCGCAGCAGCTTCCATTCGCCGGTGAGCGTGTCCACCACGACTTCGCTGACGGCCGCGCCATAGGCGTAGTAGTAGAACGGCCGGCCCTGCAGCGTGTCGCGGTTCCAGTGCAGGCCGGGCGTGGCGTAGAAGCCGTCGGACCACAGCTGCACGCGATCTTCGTAGGCTTGTTTCACCAGCACGGCGAACGGCATGGACTTGCTGCCCACCTGCACCTCGTCGTTGCCGAAGCGCACGCCGCCCGCCTCGCCGCCGTGCTGGCGCGCGGCGAACTCGGCCAGGCGCTGGCGGATCTTGCGCGCGGCGTCCTGCGCCGCCTTGCCGTTCAGGTCGCTGCCGGTCGATGCCGCGGTGGCCGAGGTGTTGGCCACCTTCTGCGTGTCGGTGGCCGTCACGCGCACGCGCTCGAAGCCGACGCCCAGCTCGTGCGCCACCACCTGCGCGACCTTGGTGTTCAGGCCCTGGCCCATCTCGGTGCCGCCGTGGTTCACCAGGATCGAGCCGTCGACGTACACATGCACCAGGGCTCCCGCCTGGTTGAGGTGCTTCACGTTGAACGAGATGCCGAACTTCACCGGCGTCAGCGCGAGGCCGCGCTTGAGGACCGGGCTTTGCGCGTTGAAGGCGGCGATGGTCGCGCGCCGTGCCCGGTAGTCGCTCGCCGATTCGAGGTCGGCGGTCAGTTCGTGGATGACGTTGTCTTCGACGGTCTGCCCGTAGGGCGTGACGTTGCGCTCGCCCTTGCCGTAGAAGTTCGCTCGCCGCACGTCGAGCGGATCGCGCCCGAGCTGGCGGGCGATGTCGTCGAGGATGTATTCGATGACGATCGCGCCCTGCGGACCGCCGAAGCCGCGGAACGCGGTGTTGCTCTGCGTGTTGGTCTTGCCCGAGTAGCCGTGCAGGCTCACGTCGGGAAGCCAGTAGGCGTTGTCGACATGGCACAGCGCCCGCGTCATCACCGGGCCCGAGAGGTCGGCCGAATGGCCGGCGCGCGAGACGAGCGTGATCTCGAGGCCCAGCACGCGGCCGTCGTCGTCGAAGCCCGCTGCGTAGTCGTAATGGAAGCAGTGGCGCCGGCCGGTGATCAGGAAGTCGTCGTCGCGGTCCACGCGCAGCTTGACCGGGCGGTTCAGTTTCTTCGCCGCCACCGCGGCCACGCAGGCGAACAGCCCCGACTGCGATTCCTTGCCGCCGAAACCGCCGCCCATGCGGCGGCATTCCACCTGCACGTGGTGGGAGTGCAGCTCGAGCGCATGGGCGACCAGGTGCTGCATCTCGCTCGGGTGCTGGGTCGAGCAGTACACCAGCATGCCGTCGTTCTCCTTGGGGATGGCGTAGCTGATCTGGCCTTCCAGGTAGAACTGCTCCTGGCCGCCGACGTCGAGCGTCCCGCTCAGCGTGCGTGGTGCGGCGGCGATGGCGGCGCGGGCGCCGCCGTCGCGGGTGCTGCGCGCGAGGTGCATCGGCGGCAGCACGTACTGCCCCAACGCGTGCGCCTCCTGCGGCGTGAAGACGGCGGGCAGCGGCTCGATCTGCAGCACGTCCGCCGCCCGCGCGGCGGCGCGGCGGGCGGCGTCGCGCGTGGTGGCGATCACCGCGAACACCGGCTGCCCGACGTAGCGCACTTCGCCCTCGGCGAGGATGGGGTCGTCGGGGATGATCGAGCCGCAGTCGTTCTCGCCCGGGATGTCGGCCGCGCTCAGCACCGCCACCACGCCGGGCAGGGCGCGGATGCGCTCCAGTGACATGGCATGGAGGCGGCCATGCGCCACCGGCGACAGGCCCAGCGCCGCGTGCAGCGTGCCGGCCAGCTCGGGCAGGTCGTCGATGTAGGCGGCCTCGCCCGCCACATGCAGGTGCGCCGACTCGTGGGCGCGGCTCACGCCGACGCGGGCGCCGCTGCGCAGGGCGGCGGCCTCGCTGCCTTCGTCGAAACGCAGCGCGGTGTTCTTCAGGTAGTCCGCAAAGGCTTCGGTGGGTTGCAGCATGAAGGGGTCGCGTGGCTTGTTCATGTCAGTTCTCCATGGCGCCAAGCGGCACGCTCGGCGCATGAACCCACGCATCAAGCGGATGCCGCGGATCCGGCTTCGCCGGTCCGCTGGCGTCGCCCCCTTGAGGGGGAGCGCCGAAGGCGCTTCGGGGGTGGTTCATTTCACGCCTCCTGCGTCATCGCGTGCGGCATCACGCTCCACACGCTGGTTGCCTGGATCGGCAGAGGATCGGTGGTACGCGTTTCGAGCCAGAAGCGCTGCAACAGGTTCTGTGCCACCTGCAGCCGGTAGGCGGCGCTGGCACGCATGTCGGTCAGCGGTTTGAAGTCCTGCGCCAGCGCGGCCTGGGCGGCGGCGACGCTGGCCGGTGTCCAGGGCTGGCCGACGAGCGCCGCTTCGGCGTTCGCGGCACGCTTGACGATGGCTGCCATGCCGCCGAAGGCGAGTCGCACCGCCTTGACGGTGTCGCCGTCGAGTTCGATGGCGAAGCCGGCGCAGACCGCCGAGATGTCCGAGTCGAAGCGCTTGCTGATCTTGTAGGCGCGCACCTGTCGCCGCAGGGCCGCTTGCGGGATGACCAGACCTTGAACGAACTCGCCGGGCTCGAGCCGGCTCTTCATGTAGTCGACATAGAACTCGGTGAGCGGCATGCGGCGCACGCGCTCGCCGCGGCGCAGTTCGACTTGTGCGTCCAGCGACATCAGCACCGGCGGGGCGTCGCCGATGGGCGAGCCGTTGGCCACGTTGCCGCCCATCGTCCCGGCGTTGCGGATCGGCGGGGATGCGAAGCGCAACCACACGTCGGTGAGTTCGGGCAGCCGCGTGGCCAGTGCCCGCCACGAGGTTTCGAGCGAGGCGCCGGCGCCGATGACCAGCTCGGTGTCGCGTTCCTCGATGCGCTTGAGTTCGTCCACATCGCCGACGTAGATGATTTCCGGCAGGGGCTTGAACTGCTTGTTGACCCACAGGCCGATGTCGGTGGAGCCCGCCAGCACGCGCGCGTCCGGCAGCCGTTCGCGCAGGGTCGCCAGCGCGGCCAGCGTCCGGGGCGCGTGGAAGCGGCCGTGGCTGAAGGTGTCGCTGCGCTCGATGCTCCGCAGCGCCGCGATCACCGGCGCGGTGTCGAGCGGCGCGGCCGGCAGGTCGAACATGCGCTGACCCGCGTCGAGGATCGGCCGGTAGCCGGTGCAGCGGCACAGGTTGCCCGCCAGGTCGTCGGCCAGTTGCTGCCGCGTCGGCCGCGTGCCGCAGGCCTGGTGGTGCTCGCAGGTGGACCACATCGACATCACGAAGCCCGGCGTGCAGAAACCGCACTGCGAACCATGGCACTCGACCATCGCCTGCTGTGCCGGATGCAGCGCGCCGGACCCGACTGCCTTGAGGTCTTCGACGGTGAACAGCGCCTTGCCGTGCAGCGTGGGCAGGAACTGGATGCAGGCGTTCACGGTGCGCAGGCTCAGGCCGCGCACCGTCGCGGCCGGCGTGTCGGCGTGTTCGGGCAGCTCGCCGATTGCCACGACGCAGGCGCCGCAATCGCCCTCGTTGCAGCCTTCCTTGGTGCCGGTGCAGCGCGCGTCCTCGCGCAGCCAGTCGAGCACCGTGCGCGTGGGCTCGGTGCAAGCCACTTCGACCAGGTCGCCGCGGTGATAGAAGCGGATCGGTTGCGTGCTCATGACGACCCCTCGTCCGATGAGTACATCGGCCGGTCCCCCGAGGGGACGCGGGCCGGCTTGGGAGCGGCCCGGCGCTCGGCCCGCGAAAGATTGGTTGGCACTGGATTTCTCATGTGCTGGTCTGAAAGCCCGTAGTGAGATACCCGAAAGCTACGCCCTTGCGGGCCGCTGTGTATACGATCCCATCCATATCACCTATCCGGGCGAGCATATGGCGCAGCGCGCTGATTTCGACAAGATTGAGCTGTACCTCATACGGGTCCTGCACACCTTGATCACCGAACGCAGCGTTTCACGGGCCGCCTTGCGACTGCAAAGCTCGCAGCCCGCCGTCAGTGCCCAGCTCAAGCGGCTGCGCGAGCTGACCGGTGACCCGTTGCTGGTGCGCGCCGGCAACGGCATGACCCCCACCGCCACCGCGCTGCAACTGGCGGGCCCGGCCGCCACGCTGCTGCAGGAAGCCGACCGATTGTTCAGCGTGCGCAGCCGCCAGGCCGGGTTCGATCCGCTGATCAGTACCGCCACCTTCCGCATCGCCGCGAGCGACTACCTCGACCCCTTGTTCCTGCCCGAGCTGGTGGCGCAGCTGAAGAAGCTCTCGCCGCAGGTGCGGCTGGATCTGATGCCGCTGTCGGGCGAGTTCGACTACCGGCGCAGCCTCGCCGCCGGCGAGGTCGACCTGGTGATCGGCAACTGGCTCGAGCCGCCGGGGGAACTGCATCTCGGGCGTTTGATGAGCGACGAGATTGTCTGCCTCGTCGCCGAGGATCACCCGGTGGTGCGCATCGCGTCGGGCCGCGCCTGGACGGTGGAGAAATACCTCGCCTGCGAGCATGTGGCGCCGACCCCGATCTATCGCGGCGCACGCGGCGTGATCGACGACCACCTCGCCACGCTGCAACTGTCGCGCGACATCATGGTGCGCAGCGCGCATTTCAGCCTCATCCCGCTGATGGTGGCGCAAAGCCTGCTCGTGCTGACCACCGGGCGCCTGTTCTGCTCGCGCTATGTCGACAGCCTGCCGGTGCGGATCGTGCGCTGCCCGGTGGCGTTTCCGCCGCTGACCTACTACCAGTTGTGGCATGACCTCACCCATGCCTCGTCCTCCGCGCGCTGGCTGCGCGAGCAGGTGCGCGAGGTGGCCCGCGGGCTCGCCTCGCACGGCATGCTGCAGCGCTCCAAGGCGCGCGTTTCCTGAGCCCTGCTGCGATGACTGCTGACCCCACCACCTCCCGCTCTGCGTTGCGCATGGCGCTGCGCGGCGATTTGCTCGACTTCACCGCGGCGCCGGCGTGGGGCGCGGTCGAGTCGACGGCGGTGCGCTTCCGTCCCGACCATTGGCTGCTGATCGACGGTGGCCGCATCGCCGGCGTGCAGTCGCAGGCACCCGACGACAGCTGGACCCGCCACGATCACCGCGGCCGGCTGATCCTGCCCGGGTTCGTTGACACCCATGTGCACAGTCCGCAGCTCGAGGTGATCGCGAGCTACGGCACCGAGCTGCTCGACTGGCTCGACACCTACACCTTTCCGGCCGAGCGGCGCTATGCCGACGCGGCCGAAGCGCAGCAGGGGGCCGCGCGCTTTCTCGATGCGCTGCTGGCGCATGGCACCACCAGCGCGGTGGTGTTTCCGACGGTGCACAAGGTCAGTGCCGACACGCTGTTCGCCGCGGCGCAGCAGCGCGGCATGCGGCTCATCGCCGGCAAGGTGCTGATGGACCGCCATGCGCCCGACGGCCTGCGCGACGACGTGGCGCAGGCCGAGCGGGACTGCATCGAACTGATCGAGCGCTGGCACGGCCAGGCGCGTCTGGCGTACGCGGTCACGGTGCGTTTCGCGCCGACCAGCACCCCAGCGCAACTGGCGATGGCGGGGGCGCTGTGCGCGGCCCACCCCGGCGTCTACATGCAGACGCATCTGGCGGAGAACCGTGACGAGGTGCAGTGGGTGCGTGAGCTGTTCCCCGATGCGCGCAGCTACCTCGACGTGTACGAGCGCGCCGGCCTGTTGAATGCGCGCTCGGTGTTCGCGCACGGCATCTGGCTCGACGAGGCGGACCGTCACGCACTGCGCGAGGCCGGCGCGCAGATTGCGCACAGCCCGTCGTCGAACCTGTTCCTCGGCAGCGGGTTGTTCGACTGGCCTGCGACCGAAGCGGCGGGCGTGGCGGTGAGCGTGGCCACCGACGTCGGCGGCGGCACCAGCCTGTCGATGCTGCGCACGCTTGGCGATGCCTACAAGGTGCAGGCGCTGAACGGCCAGCGACTGACGGCCTGGAAGGCCTTGCACGCGTCGACCGCCGGCGCGGCCGCGGCGCTCGGGCTCGGCGACGAGATCGGTTCGTTGAACGCAGGCTGTGCGGCCGACATCTGCGTGTGGGACTGGGCCGCGGGGCCGGTGGCCGAGCGGCGCATGGACGTGGCGCATGGCCTGCATGAGCGCGTGTTCGCGTGGATGACGCTGGGCGATGAACGCAATCTGGTGGCGTCGTGGGTGGCGGGGGTGAAGCGGTATGAACGGCGTCAGGGATGAAATGGTTTCCTGCGAAGCCGTCCTTCGGACGGCATGCTTTAACGCACGACTCCCCCGCGCCCCCTCCGAGAGGGGGCTCCGGCATGTTCGACGACACCTCCCAGCCCTCCTCCGCGAGGAGGGCTCCAGTTTGTTTGACAGGGCTTTGGCGAAGTCGGTCGCGGCGAACACGCTGTGCGGCATGCGAGGTGTGGCCGGCCGCAGGCCGGCTTGTCAAGCAAGCTGGAGCCCCTCTCGCGGAGAGGGGCTGGGGAGAGCCGTCCAACGTGCTGGAGCCCCCTCTCGGAGGGGGCGCGGGGGAGCTGTGCGTTAAAGCATGCCGTCCGAAGGACGGCTTAGAGGCATGAATCTATGAACCCCATTCCCAATCGCCGCATCCTGCTGGTGGACGACATGCCGACCATCCACGAGGATTTCCGCAAGATCCTGCTGCCGCACGCGCCGGCGAAGTCGGCGCTGGACGCCGCCAAGGCCGCGCTGTTCGGCGAGGAGGTCAAGGCCGCCGCGGCGCCCTTCGAACTCGACTCGGCCCACCAGGGGCAGGAGGGGCTGGCGAAGGTGCAGGAGTCCGTGCGGGCCGATCAGCCCTACGCGATGGCCTTCGTCGACATGCGCATGCCGCCGGGCTGGGACGGGGTGGAAACCATCGAGCGCCTGTGGCAGGTGGACCCGCGGCTCCAGGTCGTGATCTGCACCGCCTATTCCGACAGCTCGTGGGAGGAGGTGCTGGAGCGGCTCGACGCACGCGACAGGCTGCTGATCCTGAAGAAGCCGTTCGACAACATCGAGGTCCGCCAGCTGGCGAACGCGTTGACCGTCAAGTGGGAGTTGACACAACAGGCGGCCTTGCTGATCGACAACCTGGAAGCGGCGGTCGAGGAGCGCACGGGCAAGCTCGTGCGGGCCAACGAAGCGCTGCAAGCCGAAATGGTCGAGCGCAAGCACCTGGAAAGCCAGCTGGTGCAGTCGGAGAAGCTCGCCTCCATCGGTCAATTGGCGGCCGGCGTCGCGCACGAGATCAACAACCCGATCGGCTACATCTTCTCCAACTTCGGCATGCTCGAGGGGTATCTCGACAAGCTGTTCGAGATGCTGAGCGCCTACGAAAGCGCCGAGCGGAACGTGGGCCCCCCCGAAATCGCCGAACGGCTGGCAGGCTTGCGCAAAGCGATGCAGCTCGACTTCCTCAAGGAAGACGTGCCCGGCCTGATGCGCGAGTCCAAGGAAGGCATCGTCCGGGTGCGCACCATCGTCCAGGACCTGAAGGATTTCTCGCGCGTCGACTCGGCCCAGGAGTGGCAATGGGCCAGCCTGCACCAGGGCATCGACGCGACGCTGAACGTCGTCGCCAGCGAAGTCCGCTACCAGGCCGACGTCGTGAAGGAGTACGGGCGGATTCCCGACATCGAGTGCCTGCCCTCGCAACTCAACCAGGTGGTGATGAACCTGGTGGTGAACGCGGCGCACGCGATGGGGCCGCAGCGCGGCTGCATCACCCTGCGCACCGGCACCGAGGGCGACGACGTCTGGCTCGAAGTCGCGGACACGGGCTGCGGCATCCCGGCCGAGAACCTGTCGCGCGTCTTCGACCCCTTCTTCACCACCAAGCCGATCGGCAAGGGCACCGGCCTGGGTTTGTCGCTGTCGTACGGCATCGTGCAAAAGCATCGCGGGCACATCGATGTGCGCAGCGAGGTGGGCAAGGGAACCACGTTCCGTGTCGTGCTGCCGGTGCGGCAACTCGCGCAGGACGGTGTTGCGGACATCGCGGGCCTTAAGGAAATGTCCTAGCGCGAGCTGCGAATTCGCCCCATGGGCCGGGCAGCCCGGCGCCATAAGCTTGGCGCTCAACCCGAAAAGCAGAGGAGTACGGATGACCGCAGCGATTCCGACCGCCGACGTCACGGCATCCAGCCGCGTGCTTCTGGTCGACGACGAGCCCAACGTCCTGAATGCACTGCGCCGGCTCCTGCGGGGTCACGGCTTCGAGATCGCCACCGCCGCCAACGGCGACGAGGCGCTCGCGCTGCTGCGGCGCCAGCCGGTGGACGCCATCGTCTGCGACATGCGCATGCCCGGCATGAACGGGGCCGAAGTGCTCAGGGAGTCGCGTGCGCTGGCGCCCGACGCGGTGCGCGTGCTGCTCACCGGCTATGCCGACATCGGATCGGCAGTGCAGGCGGTCAACGAGGGCGAGATCTTTCGCTACCTGGCCAAGCCATGGGACGATGCGTTCCTGCTCCAGGTGCTGCGCGACGGTCTGGCGCGCAAGGCGCTCGAGCGCGAGCGCGACGCCCTGGTCGCGCTCACTGAGCAACAGAACGAGCAGCTGCGCCGCTTCAGCGCCGGCCTCGAGGAGCAGGTGGCGCGGCGCACGCTCGAACTCGAGGCCACCGTGGCCGAGTTGCGCAAGCGCACCGAGCGCCTGGGGAGTGACTTTTCGAGCACCGTGCGCTTGTTGTCGAGCCTGATCGAACACCGCGCCGGACTGACCGCGCGTTGCCCGAGCCGGGTGGCACGGCACCTGCGCGCGCTCGGCCCCGCGCTGGGCCTTGTCGGCGAGGCGCTGCACGACCTGAGCGTCGCGGCGCTGCTGCAGGACCTCGGCAAGCTGGCGCTGCCGGACGCGCTGGTGCGCGAGCCGCTCGAGGCGCTCGATTCCGAAGCGCGCAACCGCGTGCTGCGCCATCCGCAGATCGGCGAGATCTCGCTGATGGCCCTGCCTTCGCTGCGCGGCGCCGGCACGATCCTCGGCCGCGTGAACGAGCACTTCGACGGCAGCGGCGTGCCCGGCGAGACACGGGGCGAGGCGATTCCGCTGGGTGCACGGGTCCTGAAGGTGGTGTCCGACTTCGAGCAATACCAGGCCGGCGCGATCGAGCTCGATGCGCTCACGCGCGAGCAGGCTTTCCGCCGCATTCGCCAATTCCGCGGCACGCGCTACGACCCGCAGGTGGTCGACGTGTTTCTGAAGACGATGGACCAGCCGGTGGTCGGCCCGGCGCGCAAGGTGCTGATCTCGAGCGCGAACCTGCACGCCGGGATGCGACTCGCGCTGGACCTGGTGTCGGCCTCGGGTTCGCTGTTGCTGGGTCAGGGCTGCGTGCTCGACCAGGGGATGATTGCCCATCTCCGTCGGCTCGAGGAATTCTCGGGCGAGTTCCTGTGGATCGCGGTCCGCAGCGACGACGGACACGAAGTCCGCGTCGCAAGCGAATGAACCCGGTGCCGCAGCCGGCCTACGCCAGCGCGTCGGCAGCGCCGGCCGCGGGCGCTGCCAAGCTGCGCGCGCAACTGCAGCAGGCGCAGCGCCAGCTGCTGCAGGCGGAGAAGCTGGCCGCCATCGGCCAGCTCGCGGCCGGCGTGGCCCACGAGATCAACAACCCGATCGGTTACGTGCTCTCCAACATCGGCGCGCTGGCCGGCTACGTCAACGACCTGCTGCGGCTCATCCGCGCCTACGAGACCGCGCAGCTCGTCACGCCCGAGCTCGAACGCCTGCGGCGCGAGATCGACATCGACTTCCTGGCCGAAGACATCCTGTCGCTGCTCGCCGAATCGCAGGACGGCATCGACCGGGTCCAGCAGATCGTGCACTCGCTCAAGGACTTCGCGCGCGCCGACGATGACGGCGAGTTCGTCGCCGCCGACCTGCGCCAGTGCATCGAGAGCACGCTGAACGTGGTCAACAACGAAATCAAGCACAAGGCCGAGGTGCGCAAGGAGTTCGCCGAGCTGCCGCCGGTGCCGTGCCGGCCGTCGCAGATCAACCATGTGATCATGAACCTGCTGCGCAACGCGGCCCAGGCGATCGGCCAGCGCGGCGAGATCGTCGTTCGCACTGTGCTGCACGAGGAGGGCGCGCTGCTCGAAGTCAGCGACAACGGCAGCGGCATCGCGCCCGAGCACCTCGACCGCATCTTCGAGCCCTTCTTCACGACCCGGCCGGTCGGCCAGGGCACCGGACTCGGGCTGTCGCTGGCCTACGGCATCGTGCGCGACCATGGCGGCTGGATCAAGGTCGACAGCGCGCTCGGCCGCGGCGCCCGGTTTCGCGTCTGGCTGCCCTTGCATCGCATCGACGCTCCTGCTGAAAGCACTCAACCGTGAGCGCCGCTGTGCGCGTGTCCGAATCAGACCGGGACGTCGAACCCGCGACCCTGCTCGCGGTGCGCGACATCACCGAGGGTTATGCCGCCCAGCAGGGTCTGCTGCTGGGCCGGCGCGCCATGGAGGCGAGCGCCAGCGGGATCCTGATCGTCGACGCGCTCGACCCGAAGCATCCGCTGATCTACGTCAATCCGGCCTTCGAGCGCATCACCGGATACCGTCGCGGCGAGGCGCTGGGCCGCAACTGCAAGTTCCTGCAAGGCAGCGACCGCGACCAGCCGGAGCTGCAGACCCTGCGCGAGGCGTTGGCCCGCGGCCATGACGTGAACGTGGCGCTGCGCAACTACCGCAAGGACGGCACGCTGTTCTGGAACGAGCTGTCGATCAGCCCGGTGCGCAACGGCGCCGGCGTGGTGACCCATTTCGTCGGCATCCAGAACGACATCACCGAGCGCCGCGTCCATGAGGCCGAGGTCCTGAGGCGATCCTCCCACGACGAGCTCACCGATCTGCCGAACCGGGCCCTGCTGCTCGACCGCCTGCGCGAGGCCCTGGCGCTCGCCCGGCGCCACGGGCGCATGCTGGCCGCGCTGCTGATCGATCTCGACCAGTTCAGGGAGATCAACGACTCGCTGGGCCACGACAAGGGCGACGAGGTCCTGTTCGAAGCGGCGGTGCGGTTGAGGGCCTGTCTTCGCGACGGCGACACGCTGGCCCGGCTGGGCGGCGACGAGTTCATGGTCCTGCTGCCCGACCTGGCGCGCCCCGAGGACGCGGCACCGGTGGCCGAGCGGATCCTGCAGGCGATCGCGCGGCCGCATACGGTGGCCGGCCGCGCGATCCATTGCAGTTGCAGCATCGGCGTCGCCTTCGCCGAACACAGTCTCGACGAGCCCGAACAACTCGTGCAGCGGGCCGATCTGGCGATGCACGCCGCCAAGCGGGCCGGCCGCAACACGGTCCGCGTCTACAGCGGCGAGCTGGCGCCGCGCGGCAGCGACCGTCTGGAAATGCGCGCGCAGCTGCAAGGCGCGATCGCCCGCGGTGAGTTCGAGTTGCACTACCAGCCGCAACTCGACCTGCAGGGACATCGCATCAGCGGCGTCGAGGCCCTGGTGCGCTGGCGTCACCCTGAACTCGGACAGCTCGCCCCGGAGCGCTTCATTCCCGTGGCCGAAGAGACCGGGCAGATCGTCCCGCTCGGCGGCATGGTGATGGAACAAGCCTGCGTGCAGCACCGTCGATGGGTCGACCGCGGGCTGCTCGACTGCCCGGTGGCGGTCAACGTCTCGGCGTTGCAGTTCCGGCGCGAGGACTTCGTCGACACCGTGGCTGCCGTGCTGGCGCGCACCGGCCTGCCGGCCCGCCGGCTGGAGCTGGAACTCACCGAGTCGGTGATGATGGACGCCGGCGCCCGCACGCTCGAGACGCTGCACCGACTGCGCTCGCTCGGTGTGAGTCTGTCGATCGACGACTTCGGCACCGGCTTCTCCAGCCTCGGCTACCTGAAGCGACTGCCGATCGACAAGGTGAAGATCGACCGCTCGTTCGTCAAGGACATCACCCACGACGGCGGCGATGCCGCGATCACCCTGAGCGTGATCGCGATGGCCCACCACTTGCGATTGCGGGTGATCGCGGAGGGGGTGGAAACGGCGGCCCAGATGGCGTACCTCAAGCGCCACCTGTGCGACGAGGTGCAGGGCTTCCACATTTCGCAACCGCTGCCGCCGGCCGAGCTCGAAAACTTTCTCGCCGACTTCCGCGCGCCCGCGGCGGGCGAGGCCGACCTCGACGGCGCCGAGCGCACGACCCTGCTGCTGGTCGACGACGAGCCCAACATCCTGCGCGCGCTGACCCGCACCTTGCGGCGCGACGGCTACCGCATCCTCAGCGCCGGTGGCGCCGCCGAGGCCTTCGAAGTGCTGGCCCAGCACGAGGTGCAAGTGATCCTGTCCGACCAGCGCATGCCGCAGATGTGCGGCACCGACTTTCTCAGCCAGGTGAAGGCGCTGTACCCGCAGACGGTGCGCATCGTGCTCAGCGGCTACACCGACCTGGAGTCGGTGACCGAGGCGATCAACCGCGGCGCGATCTACCGTTTTCTGACCAAGCCGTGGGAAGACGGGCCGCTGCGCGCCCACATCAAGGAGGCCGTTCTGCACCAGCGGCGCCAACGCAGCTGATTCAGCGCACTGGGCCGTCGTCCATGTCCGACCAGTCGGTCAGCGGCGCATCGGCCGGCGGCGTCGCTCCCGCGGCTTCGGCCTCGCGGCTGAGGGCCTCGAGCCGGGGTGCGGCGGCACGGACGTGAAAACGCTCGGTGTGGTCGTACGGCGTCTCGACGTCGCTGCCGATGCGCCAGAACACGTAGCCGATGCGCACCTTCATCGCCTTGTAGAGCGTGTCGCGCACCCGCTTCTCGATGATCTTGCTGCCCAGCAGCACGTCGGGCTTCCAGACGTTGAGCCGCACGAAGACGAGCAGCGCCGGCACATCGCCTGCGCTGCCACCGTAGCTGCGCACGCTGACGCTGGCGCTGCCCGGCGGCAGGTCGTGCTGCGCGAGCACGGCCGTGATCGCTTCGATCAACTGGCGCTGGCTGGTGGCAGGGCGTTCGGGGTCGGTGTTCATGCGGTGCGAGCGTCGAGTCTAGTGCCGCGGGCGCAGTCGTGCTCAAGGAAGATGCGTGCGCGGGTTTAGGCGTTTTGCCTAGGGCGGGGCGGCCTGGGTGGGCAAGACTCGCGGTGCTGGCACGGCGCCAGCGTTAGAAGAACAAAGCGAACAAAGCGCGTGAGCCCGCAACCCCCCATCCACCGTATCGTGCTGCGCACCGGCACCATCGCGATGCTGCCACTGCTGGCGGCGGCACTGTGGCTGCCGCACACGGCCGTGCTGCTCTTCGGCGCCTTGCTGGCAATGACGGTTTCATCGTGGACCGTGGTTCGGCTGCTGCGTCGGGACGCCTCGTTGTGGGCGCAGCTCGCCAGCCAGCCCGACGAGGCCGAGCGGCTGGCCGATCGCATGGCCTGCCGCGAAACGGCCGACGCGGCGCGCACCATCGCCGCGGCGCTCGTTCGCCATGCCGCACGCTTGAAGCAGCTCAACGACGATCTCGAAACCGTCTCGACCACGGTGTCGCACGACCTGCGCGCGCCGGTGCAGGTGATCAAGGGCTTTGTCGACGCGTTGCTGGCGGGCCAGGTCGGCAGCGTCGACGATGCGGCGCGCGCGTGCCTCGAGCGGGTGCGCCGCAACGCCGCCCGCATGGACGAGCTGATCACCGATTTGCTGGCGCTCTCGCGCCTGTCGCGCGAGACATTGCGCTACGAACGCTTCGATCCCTTGACGCTGGCCCGCAGCACGCTCGACCTGATCCGCGATCGCTATCCGGGCCGCAGCGTCGAGTGGCTTGCCGACGGCAGGGTCGAGCTGGCCGCAGATCGCCGCCTGTTCCGAGTGATGCTCCAGAATCTGGTGGACAACGCCGTCAAGTTCTCGCCCGACGAGGCGGTCTGCCGAATCGAGGTGCAGGCGCGATACGAGCGCGACGAGGTGGTGCTCAGCGTGAGCGACCGGGGCGTGGGCTTTCCGGCCGAGCTCGCGCAACGGCTGTTCCGCCCGTTTCAGCGGCTGCATCCGAACGACCGCTTTCAAGGGGCCGGCGTGGGCTTGGCCACGGCGGCGCGCATCGTGCGGCTGCACGGTGGCACCATTGAGGGCCGCAACCGGGACGGCGGCGGCGCGGTGTTCGAGTTGCGGATGCCGCAGAAACCCGCGCCCGCGCTGCTGATGACGGAGGACGAATGAGGAATCTCGTGCTGGTGGATGACAGCCCGGACCAGATCGAGCTGATGCGGCTGGCCATCGAGTCGCTGGGGATCGACCGGCCGCTGGCGACGTTCGTGTCGGG
>DASXQQ010000294.1:0-5456 GCA_036507085.1 Piscinibacter sp.
AAGCCCACCCTACAAGCCGCAGTGAGGATATTCAATGAGTTCAGTCCGCCGTCAATTGCTCGAGATGATTCTCGACCCCGACACCGCCTTCGACCAACCCGCCTCCGACATCGCGCCATTGCAATTGCGCGCGGCGCAGGAGCTGTTCGAGGAGCGCCGCACGCAGATCCCGCTGGTGAACCGGCGTGCCGAGGAAGCGGGCATCACGCACATCGATTCGCTGGTGGACATCGTGCCGCTGCTGTTCGCCCACACCGTCTACAAGTCCTACCCGCCTTCGTTCGTGGAGCAGGGTCGCTGGGACCGCATGCTGCAGTGGATGAACACCTTGTCGGTCGAGGACGTGACGAACGTGAACGTCGACGGCGTGAAGGACGTCGACGACTGGATCGCCCGGCTGTGGGAGGCCGGGCACATGGTGCTCGCGACCAGCGGCTCGTCGGGCAAGTGCTCCTTCCTCAACCACACGCGCGGCGACGCGGACATGAAGAAGCGCCACTTCCGCCACGCCGTGGCCTGGCCGTTCGCCCGGCCCAGCGCCGACCGGCCGGTGTTCTGGCTCGGGCCCATCAAGGGGCCCAACAGCGCCATCGAGGCGGCCAACATCAACGCCGAGAACTGGGGCCGCCCGGGCAACACCTTCTCGCTCACCGACGAGCCGCTGCGCATCGCCGACGTGAGCCGCATGGCCGCCATGCGCAAGAAGATGGCCGAGGGCACGGCCACGCCGCAGGAGATTGCCGACTTCGAAGCCGAGTCCCGGCGCAAGGCCGTCGAAGGCCGGGCCGCGATGGCGAAACTGGCCGACACCATCCTCGACCACCGGCACGAGCCGATGATGCTGTCGGGCATGTGGGCGCAATACATGGCGCTGATCGCTCGGGCGCGCGAGCGCGGCATCGGCGACGGCGAGTTCCACCCGCAGAGCATCGTCAATGCCGGCGGCGGCGTGAAGGGCGTGGCCCTGCCCGACGACTACAAGGAGCAGGTCACCCGCTTCGTCGGCCCGGTGATCCGCCCCGGCGCCTACGGCATGACGGAGTTGGCGCAGGTCATGCCGCGCTGCGAGGCCGGGCGCTACCACCGCGCACCCGGTCTCATCTGGCTCATCCTCGACCGCGAGGGCGAACGCCTGCTGACCGAGGCCGACGGGCTGGACGGCGTGGTCGAAGGCCGCTTCGGCTTTCTCGACCTGCTGTACGAAGGGCGCTGGGGCGGGCTCATCACCGGCGACAAGGTGACGGTCGACTTCAAGCCGCGCTGCCCCTGCGGCCGCCACGGTCCCACGCTCTTCGACAACATCTCGCGCTTTGCCGCGGTCGGCGAAGACGACCACATCGGCTGCGCCGGCACCATCGACGGCTATATCCGCGGAGCGATCGACGCATGAACACGACCACGATTGACAAGCCGGCCACGACCGCCAACGCACCGGGCGGCCCGGTGCCCGTCTGCCATGTGATCAAGGGCCGCGTCGTCACCGGCACCGATGTCGAATACGGCCCGGCTCGCGCGCGCTTCGCGACGCCCGCGCTCGACCTCGACGGCATGGTGTGGCCGCGCCGCGAGCCCGGGCCGGCCTTCGACGTGCCGCTCGCGGAGATCATGGACGTGCTGGTGCAGACCGGCGAGCGCCTGACCCGCGACCCCGACGGCCTGCTGGCCGAGGCGCTCGAATTCAGCGTGCTCACCAGCCCCTTGCCGCGCAGCGTGCTGGAACGCTCGTATGCGTCGCTCGGGCGGCTCTTCAATCGCCGCAGCATGGAGTTCCAGGTTCAGCAGGAACTGGGCGGGGCCGACGTGCTCGACGGCTGGCGCGAGGTCGACGGCGCGCCCAGCGGCCGCCGCCACCGCACCCGTGCCTTTCCGCCGCGGCTGATCCATGTGATCGCGGGCAACGCCCCGGGTGTGGCCGCCCTGTCGGTCGTGCGCGGCGCGCTGACCAAGGGCGTGCACCTGCTCAAGCTGCCTTCCAACGACCTGTTCACCGCCACCGCGATCCTGCGTGTCCTGGCCGCGGTGGCGCCGGGGCATCCGGTGACTCGCAGCTTTTCGGCCGCCTACTGGCGCGGCGGCGACGAGAAGGTGGAGGGCCTGCTGTTTCGCCCGCAGTTCTTCGACAAGCTAGTGGCCTGGGGCGGCGAGAGCACCATCCGCGGCGCGCGGCAGTACATCGGCCCGGGCTTCGAGCTGGTGGCCTTCGACCCGAAGACCTCGATCTCGCTGATCGGCCGCGAGGCCTTCGAGTCCGACGCCGTGCTGGCCGACGTGGCCGAGCGCGCCGCCGCCGACGCGACCATCATGAACCAGCAGGCCTGCGCCTCCAGCCGCGTGCAATTCGTCGAAGCCGGCGTGCAGGACGTCGACCGCTACTGCGCCCTGCTGCAGGCGCGCCTCGGCGTGGAGCGCGAGACGGCCTCGGCCTGCGGCAACCCGCTGGCCAGCGACTTGCGCGACGAGATCGACGGCCTGCGCGACATGCAGCCGCACTACCGCGTGTGGGGCGGCTACGAAGGCCGCGGCTTGGTCATCCGCTCCGAAGAGCCGGTGGACTTCCACCCGGACGGACGGGTGGTCAACGTGGTGCCGGTCGCGAGTCTCGACGAGGCCGTGCACCACGCCAATGTGGCGACGCAGACGGTGGGCGTCTTTCCCGCCTCGCGCAAGGTCGCGCTGCGCAATGCGCTGGCCGCGGCGGGCGCACAGCGGGTGGTGGCGCTGGGCCAGGCCGCGATGTTCGAGACCGGGATCTCGCACGACGGCTTCTACCCGTTGCAGAGGTTCGTGCGGTGGGTGAACGACGAGGGATGACCCGTCGCCATCCACCCTGCTCGAGACGATGCAAACCTCCCCTCGCCCCTTTCGCTTCGACGCCGACCGCGCCGCCATCGCGGACCTTCATGCGCGCCTGGACCGCACGCGCTTTCCCGACGAGGTCAACGACGACGAGCAGTCCTACGGCCTCTGTGGCGACACGCTGCGCGAGCTGCTTGCGCACTGGCGCCATCGTTTCGACTGGCCGGCCGCCGTCGAGCGCATCAACGCCTTGCCGCAGTTCACGCTCGACCTCGACGGGCTGGACCTGCACTTCATTCATGCGCGCTCGCCGCATGCCGACGCGACACCGCTGCTGATCACGCACGGCTGGCCCGGCTCCATCGTCGAGTTCCTCGAACTCATCCCGCGGATCACGCAGCCCGAGCGCTTCGGCGGCAGCGCGGACGATGCCTTCCATGTGGTCGCGCCCTCGCTGCAGGGCTATGGCGGCTCGCCGCCGGCCGTCGCGCCCGGCATGGCGCCGCAGCGCATCGCCGAGCGCCATGTGCGGCTGATGGCCGCACTGGGCTACGAACGCTATGCGCTTCAGGGCGGCGACTGGGGCAGCCTGATCACGCACCTGACGGCCACGCTGGCCAGCGAGCATGTCATCGGCGCGCATTTCAACCTGATGGTGCCGACGCCGCCACCCGGCGAAGCGGATGCCATGAGCCTGGTGCGTCCGCACGAGCAGGCCTGGCTGGCGGCCGGCAAGGCCTATGGTGACCACGGCAGCGGCTACTACCACCTGCAACGCACACGGCCGCAGACGCTGGCCTACGCGCTGACCGACTCGCCCGCGGGCTGGTGCGCCTGGGTGGCGGAAAAATTCCTGGCCTGGTCCGACTGCGAGCGCGACGGCGTGCGCGACATCCGCAATGCGATGACGCTGGATGCCTTGCTGACCAACGTCTCGCTCTACTGGTTCACCGGCACCATCGCCTCGTCGCTGCGGCTGTACCGCGAATCGACGCGGGCGATGGGTGGCGCCACCGCGCCTGCGATCGGGCGGCTCAGCGTGCCCGTCGGCGTGGCCAATTACCCGGCCGAGACACTGCGCTCACCCAAGGCCTGGGTGGAACGGCAATGCCCGCTGGTTCACTGGTTCGAAGCGCCGCGCGGCGGGCACTTCGCCGCGCTGGAGCAGCCGCAGATCTTTGCGGAGGATCTGTGGCGCTTCAAGCAGGCGTTGCTCGGAGCATCCGCCGCAGGTCCGCTTTCCTGATTTTTCCCGAGGCGGTTCGCGGCAGCTCGTCCACGCTGAACAGCGCCTCCGGCGTCTTCTGCCGCGCCACGCCGGCGGCGCTGAAGTGCTGCTGCACGGCAGCCAGATCGAGTTGGCGGCCCGCGTGCGTCACGACGAAGGCACAGACCTTTTCGCCATAGCGCGGATCGGGCATCGCGACCACCGCCACATCGCGCACCGCCGGGTGGGTCGCGAGCACACGCTCCACCTCCTGCGACGAGATGTTCTCGCCGCCGCGGATGACGATGTCCTTCTTGCGATCGGTGATGGTGAGGCAGCCGGCGGCATCGAGCCGGCCGATGTCGCCGGTGCGAAACCAGCCGTCGGCGGTGAAGGCCTGCGCGTCGAGCGCGGGGTCGGTGTAGCCGATGAAGAGCTCGGGCCCGCGCACGAGGATCTCGCCGTCGCTGCCGATGGGCTGCTCGCGGTCGAGCTCGTCGACGATGCGCACCTCGCTGCCGGGTTGCACCCGCCCATCGGTCTGCGAGCGCTGCACGAAGGGCATCTCGCGCCAGCCGGCGCTGACCGTGGAATGCTCGGTCAGCCCGTAGGCCCGGCTGCCGGCGAAGCCGGCGCGGTCGGCCATCTCCACATGCTCGGGCGTCACGCCGGTGCCGCCCAGGCCGTACGACGCGAGCGACGACAGGTCGCGCCCGTTGTGCTTCGCGGCTTCGAGCAGGCCCTGCAGATGGAAGGGCGTGCCGCCGGACAAGCGCACACGATGGCGCTCGATCAGCTCGGCCGCGAGCGATGCGTCCCAGCGATCCATGAACACCATGTCGGTGCCGGTCACGAAGGGCCGCAGCAGGAAGTTGAAGCCGGCGATGTGGCCGGCGGGGAAGGGCGTGAGGTAGGGGCCGGCGCCGTCGATGAACGGGATCTGCCATTCCGCACCGACGGTCTGGTGCGTGTGCTGCACGCCTTTCGGCGACGCCGTGGTGCCCGAGGTGTAGAGCAACAGGCACACGTCCTGAGGCTGCGCAGGCGCGTCGTCAGCGGTGGGCGTTGTCTCGGCGGCCAGGGCTTCGAGCGCCCGCCATGTGATGCCGCCCGGTGGCGTGCGCTTGCCGAGCACGATCACGCGCTCGAGGTCGGGCAGGCTGCCGAGCGCCGCGACGCGCGCCAGGAAGTCGATGCCGCGCCAGCGCTCGGGCACCGCCAGGAACCGGGCGCGCGACTGGCGCAGGATGAAGTCGACCTCGGCCGGGCCGTAGATGTGCACGATGGGCACCAGCACCGCGCCGATCTCCAGCGCGGCGAGGTACAGCACCGCGGTTTCGCGCTGCGTCGGCATCTGCACGGCGATGGCGTCGCCGCGGCGCAGGCCGATGGCGCGCAGCCCGAGCGCCAGGTGGCGGCCGGCGCAGAGGAGCCCGGTCGTCGTGACCGTGGT
>DASXQQ010000295.1:0-4232 GCA_036507085.1 Piscinibacter sp.
TCACCACGCGCACCTTGCGCACGTAGGGGCTGGTGAGTGAACCGATGAGTTTCATGGTGTGTGCCGCCGTCCCTGTTCGAATTCATTCTAGCGGCAGCTTCTTGCGCAAGGGCCTGTTCACACTGAATGCGTGCCCACGCCGGTACCTGGCAGGCCACAGGGCTAGGCGTGGGCGAGGCAGTGTGCGAGGGCCACGAAGGGGCCCCTTCGTGGCCCTCGCACACACCGAGTCCGCAACGACGCCCTGTGGCCTGCCAGGCACCGGCCCTTCGGGTGATCTCAGGAAACGCTCTCCCTCCGCGTTGCAAATGCTCGACGTGGGAGTGACCACGTCTGCGCTTTGCGCCTCGACGGAGAGCGTTTCCTGAGTCACGTGGGCACGCATTGAGTGTGAACAGGCCCTAGGGCTCACGTGCACCGATGCGCGCCAGCAGGTAGGCCATCGCCGCGTATGGCCACAGCCAGCCGACCCACTGCGCCGCGCCGTGAAAGCGAATGAAGCGGCCCTGCTCCCAGGCCTGCAGACTCTCGGCGAAGTACGGATCCGACGGTGCCTGCCCCACCAGCGCGACCAGCACGGCAAGCGCCACCAGGCCCAGACCCGCGGCGGCGCGGCGCGCCACCCAGGCCAGCGCCAGTGCCAGTGTGAGCCCGGTGACCAGCCCCGCCAGCGCGGTCTCGGTGCGCCAGGCGAGCGCGTGCTGGGGACCGAAATTGAGCGCGGTCGACAGCGTCGTCGTGGCGAATGCGACGCCCGCGGCGCCGAGCGCGAGCAACAAGCGGCGCCAACCCGGTCGCGCGATCGTGAACGCGACCAGGCAGGGTGCCAGCAGGCCGAACACAATCGCGACGAATTCGCTGCCAGGGGCCAGCGGCGTCGACAGATCGGCGTCGGGCTGCAACCAGGGCTCGGTCCAGTCGGACACCATGGTTCCCTGCAGCCATTCCGCGAGGCCGTCGCGCAGGTGCGGCCAGACCTGGCCGGCGCCCAGCGGCACCGGCACCGGAAACAGCAGTCCGATCGGCCACAGTAGCAACAGCGTCAGGCCGCCGGCGCTGCGATCGATGAACCAGCGGTCGCGCACCGCCTGCCAGCGCTCGATGCCGCCCAGCGCATGCACCAGCGCACCCAGCAATGCGCCCACGGCGGTGCCCGCGACGTTCAGCGCCAGATCGAGGTTCGATGCCACGCGCAGCGGCAAGTAGTTCTGCACGAACTCCATGCTCGTCGACAGGCCGGCGCCCACCGCCAGCGCAAGCGCGAACGCGCGGGCGACGCTCCAGCCCGAGCGCACCGCCGCGCCGAACAGCAAGGCACCCAGCGGCATGTAGCCGAGCAGGTTGAAGACCAGGTCGAAGCCGGTCCACCAATGCGGCCACGTCAGCGTCAGGAAGTCCCAGGGCGAGACACCCGGCACACGCCAGCCGGCGAAGGGATAGAGGCTCGCGTAGACGATCAGCGCCGCATACATCCCGGCCAGAGGCACGGCGGAGCTGCGGTGCGACCCCATCAGAACGGCTTGACGACCACGAGCACGACGATCGCGACGAAGATCAACAGCGGCACTTCGTTGAAGACGCGAAACCAGCGGTCGCTGCGCCGGTTGGCGAACTGCTCGAACTTGCGCAGCAGCGAGCGGCAGGCGTGGTGGTAGCCCACCGCCAGCACCACCAGCAGCAGCTTCACGTGCAACCAGCCGCTGTTGTAGCCGTGAAAATTCAGCGCCCACAGCCACAGCCCGAAGCCGAGCGCCGGGATCATCAGCAGGCTGGAGAAGCGGTACAGCTTGCGCGCCATCATCAAGAGGCGCTCGCGTTCGGCATGGCTGTCGGCCGGCACCATCGCGAGGTTGACGAACAGCCGCGGCAGGTAGAACAAGCCGGCGAACCAGCTGGCGACGAAGACGATGTGAAAGGCTTTGATCCAGAGCATCGGCGCATTATGGCGACGCGCGCGGCCCGCAAGAAAAAGCCCCGACCGTCAGGCCAGGGCTGAAAAGCCTTAACGCTGTCATCACGGTAAGGCACCTGCTCAGGGAGGAAAAGCAGGGAATGACCACCTTGCGGCTATCATTCACCACCTAGTTTAGCAGACGCTCACCACGGCGGGAGACCGCTGACACCGGGATAACGCGTACGCAGGGCCCGGTTTCGCACAGCACCTGCCGAGCGGCCCGCGCCCACCGGAATCGCCCCACGTGTCGACCTCGTTCCCCCCATTCCCCGCCAGCCGGCCCCGGCGTCTTCGGCGCGACGAATTCAGCCGCGCGATGGTGCGCGAACACCGGCTGGACCCGAGCGACCTGATCCTGCCGGTGTTCGTGCTCGCCGGCCAGGGTCAGACGCAGGAGGTCGCGTCGATGCCCGGCGTGCGCCGCCACAGCGTCGACCGCTTGCTGCCGATCGCCGAGGAGTGCCTCGCGCTCGGCGTGCCGGTGCTGGCCTTGTTCCCGGTCATCGATCCGGCGCTGAAGAGCGAGGACGGGCGCGAGGCGCTGAACCCGGAAGGGCTGGTGCCGAGCGCGGTGCGCGAGTTGAAGAAGCGCTTCCCCGAGCTCGGCCTGCTGACCGATGTGGCGCTCGATCCCTTCACCAGCCACGGTCAGGACGGCTTGCTCGATGCCGCCGGCCAGATCGTCAACGACGAGACCGTCGCGGTGCTCACGCAGCAGGCGCTGGTGCAGGCCGAGGCCGGCGTCGACATCGTCGCGCCGAGCGACATGATGGACGGGCGCATCGGTGCGATCCGCCGCGCGCTCGAGGAGCGCGGCCTGATCCACACGCGGATCATGGCCTACAGCGCGAAGTACGCGAGCGCCTTCTACGGCCCGTTTCGCGACGCGGTCGGCTCGGCGCGCAACCTCGGCAAGAGCAACAAGAAGACCTACCAGATGGACCCGGCCAACAGCGACGAGGCGCTGCGCGAGGTGGCGCTGGACATTGCCGAAGGCGCCGACATGGTGATGGTCAAGCCCGGCATGCCCTACCTCGACATCGTGCGGCGGGTGAAGGACGAATTCCGTGTACCGACCTTCGCCTACCAGGTGAGCGGCGAATACGCGATGCTCAAGGCCGCCGCCGCCAACGGCTGGCTCGACCACGACGCCGTGATGATGGAAAGCCTGCTCGCGTTCAAGCGCGCCGGCGCCGATGGGGTGCTGAGCTATTTCGCGCTCGACGCTGCGCGCCTGCTGCGCGGGCGCTGAGATGCGCGTCTTCCACATCGCCGGCGACCAGTTCAGCGAACTCGAGGCCCTGCCGGAAGCCTTGCCCGCGACAGGCTACCTGTGGATCGGCAGCGCGCGGCGCGAGTTCGAGGTCAATGCGGCCGAGCTGCAGGCCGCATTGCAGCGCTGGACCGGCGGCCAACTCGTGGACCTGCACGTCGCCCACCTGCTGAACAACCAGCTGCCCTCGCACTTCGACTACACCTCGTGGTACGACCTGCTGGTGTTCCGGCGCCTGACCGCCGGCGCCGGCAGCACGGCGATGTTCATCGACGACAGCAAGGGAACGCTGGCCACCGCACGCAAGGCGCTCGAGGCGATCGACACCAGCCCGGTTGGCTTCGCCCTGTTCGACCGCGTGCTGCTGACCGTCCACCCGACCGACTGCCAGGTGCGCGACTTCTTCGCCAACCGGCTGCGCAATCAGGTGCAAGGCATCGACGCGCGCGCCGGCGCTCGGCTGCCACCGAACCCGGCGGACCTGATGCTGCGCATGGTCAACCACATGGTCGACAGCTACCTCGAACTGCGGCGGCTGCTCACCCGGCAGCTCGGCTACCTGCAGCAGGAGCTGTTCGGCGCGCGCAGCCGGCTCGACACCTGGCAGACCCTGCTCGAGTCGCGCAACACGCTGCACTTGCTGGAAGACATCTGCGAAGACCAGCGCAGCGCCGTCGTCGAATGGATCGACGCGCTCGACGAGTGGCCCGCCGCGCCGGACCCCGCGGCGCGGCGCGACCGCGAGCTGCTGCGCGTGCGCTCGCGCGATGTGCTGGAGCACATCGAACGCGTGCTCGCGCATGTGCGCCGGCTCGAGTCGTCGGCCGAGACCGCGGTGCAAATGCATTTCTCGGCGCAGAGCAACCGCACCAACGCCATCATGCGCACGCTGACGGTGCTGACCGCGATCTTCCTGCCGCTGAACTTCGTGACCGGCTTCTTCGGCATGAACTTCGAGGGCCTGCCGCTGATCCACAGCGCGCGCGGCTTCTGGATCATCTTCGG
>DASXQQ010000296.1:0-14824 GCA_036507085.1 Piscinibacter sp.
TCAGCCCGTTCCACCTGTCCGTGCCCTGCATGGTGTTCGGCTCCGACATGGCCGGCGCCGGCGTGCCGCGCTTCGAGCTGCTGGTCTGCGCGGCCGAGCGCGGCCGGCTCACGACGACCGCCGGCTTCAGCATCGAGGCGCCCTGCGGCCTGTCGGCCATCGCCCGCGCCGGCACGGTCATCGTGCCGTCGTGGCGCGACCCGCAGGAGCGTCCGCCCGAGGCCTTGCTGCGGGCGCTGCGCGCGGCGCATGCGCACGGCGCACGCGTCGTCGGCCTGTGCCTCGGCGCCTTCGTGCTCGCCGAGGCCGGTCTGCTCGACGGTCGCCCGGCGACCACCCACTGGGCGCTGGTGCCGACCTTCGCGCAGCGCTATCCGCAGGTCGAGCTGCGGCCCGACGTGCTGTACGTCGACGACGGCGACATCCTCACCTCGGCCGGTACCGCGGCTGGCATCGACTGCTGCCTGCACCTGCTGCGCCGCGACCATGGGGCGGAGGTGGCGGCGCGCGTCGCCCGCCGCATGGTGGTCGCGCCGCACCGCCAGGGCGGGCAGGCGCAGTACATCGAGCAGCCGGTGGTGCAAACGCGCGCCGACGATCGGCTGTCGGGCGTGCTGCAGTGGGCGCTGAAGCACCTGGCGCAGCCGCACAGCCTCGACGCGCTGGCCGAGCGGGCGGTGATGAGCCGGCGCACCTTCACGCGCCACTTCCGCCAGGCCACTGGAACGACGGTCGGCCAATGGCTGCAGAACCAGCGGCTGGCGTTGGCGCAGCGTCTGCTGGAGACGAGCGACCAGACGATCGACGCGGTCGCCGTCGCCACGGGATTCGGCTCGGCGGTGTCGCTGCGCCAGCATTTCGCCGCGGCGTTCGCGACGTCGCCGAGCGGGTACCGGCGGCAGTTTCGCGGGCCCACCCATCTCCGTTCGGGCTGACCCTTCGACAGGCTCAGGACAGGGTCCGCTTCGCGGATCGAAGCCCACGCGCGACGGCCGCGCGGGCCCTTCGACAAGCTCAGGTCCTTCGATACCTCAGGATGCTCGGGCCCTTCGACAGGCTCAGGGCGAACGGGGGGAGTGGGTCCGCGAATAAACACAATCCCGTTCGGGCTGAGCCTGCATTTCCGATCGTCCTGAGCTTGTCGAAGGAAGCCGTTTTGGGGTCAATGAGTGCTGCTCGCCCTGAGGTATCGAAGGGCCTTGACTGTCACAGCGGCGTCAGCACCTCTCCGAGCGCAGCGCTACAGTGCCTCGCGAGGACACCCCATGACCCAGCACCGCGTGCATGCCCCGATGACGGCCACCGTCGTGCAGGTCGCCGTCGCGCCCGGCGAGCACGTCCATGCCGGCCAGACCCTGCTCGTGCTCGAGGCGATGAAGATGGAGCACGAGCTGCGCGCCGACATCGACGCGCAGGTGCAGTCGATCTCGGCCCAGGTCGGCGAACTGGTCGACGAAGGCGATCTGCTGCTGACCCTCGGGCCGATCACCGCCACCCGCAACAAAGCGCCGCGCGAGACGCAGCCTGCGGTCGCTTCCGCGCTGCGCCCCGACCTGCAGGAACTGCGCTCGCGCCTCGCCCACACCCTCGACGCGCAGCGCCCCGATGCCGTCGCCCGCCGCCACGCCCGGGGTCAGCGCAGCGCGCGCGAGAACATTGCCGACCTCTGCGACCCCGGAAGCTTCATCGAATACGGCGCGCTCGCGATCGCGGCCCAGCGCAGCCGCCGCAGCCACGACGACCTCGTGAAGAACACGCCGGCCGACGGCATGGTCACCGGCATCGGCAGCATCAACAGTGCGCGCTTCGGCGAAGACGCATCGCGTTGCGTCGTGATGGCCTACGACGCCACCGTGCTGGCCGGCACGCAGGGCCTGCGCAACCACCAGAAGACCGACCGCATGCTCGGCATCGCGCTGCAACAGCGCCTGCCAGTCGTGCTGTTCGCCGAAGGCGGCGGCGGCCGCCCCGGCGACACGGACATGCCCCTCGTCGCCGGCCTGCACGTCACCACCTTCGCGAGCTATGCGCGCCTGTCGGGCCAGGTGCCGGTGATCGGCATCGTCTCGGGCCGCTGCTTCGCCGGCAACGCCGCGCTGCTCGGCTGCAGCGACGTCATCATCGCCACCCGCGACAGCAACATCGGCATGGGCGGCCCGGCGATGGTCGAGGGCGGCGGCATCGGCGTGTTCCGGTCGGAAGAGATCGGGCCGAGCGACACGCAGGCGAGCAATGGCGTCATCGACGTGCGGGTCGACGACGAGGCACAGGCCGTCGCGGCGGCGAAGCAGTATCTCGCGTACTTCCAAGGCCGCGTCGGCACCTGGCAGGCCGCCGAGCCGGCGCGGCTGCGCGACGCGCTGCCCGAGAACCGCCTGCGCGCCTACGACATGCGACAGGTGATGGCGCTCGTTGCCGACACCGGCTCGCTGCTCGAGCTGCGCGCCGATTTCGGCCGCGGCATCTTCAGCGCGCTGGCGCGCATCGAAGGCCGCCCGATCGGACTCATCGCCAGCAACCCGGCCCACCTCGGCGGCGCGATCGATGCCGACGCCGCCGACAAGGCCGCGCGCTTCATGCAGCTGTGCAACGCGCATGGCCTGCCGCTCGTGTCGCTGGTCGATACCCCTGGCTTCATGGTCGGGCCGCAGATCGAGGCGCAGGCCCAGGTGCGCCATGCGAGCCGCCTGTTCGTCACCGCGGCGCATTTGCGCGTGCCCTTCTTCGCCGTCGTGCTGCGCAAGGGTTACGGCCTGGGTGCGATGGCGATGGCCGGCGGCGGCTTCCATGCGCCGCTCGCGACCGTCGCCTGGCCGAGCGGCGAGTTCGGCGCGATGGGCATCGAAGGGGCGGTGCGGCTGGGGTTCCGCAAGGAGCTCGAAGCCGTCGCCGAAGGTCCCGAGCGCGACGCGCTGCAGCAAAAACTGGTGGACCAGCAGATCGCCAACGGGCGCGCGATCAACATGGCGGCCACACTGGAGATCGATGCGGTCATCGACCCCGCCGAGACGCGCGCCTGGCTCGCGAAGGGCCTCGCGTCGGCCCGCGTCGCGCCGCGCGGCACCGGCTTCATCGACCCCTGGTAGGGGCTCGCACGCTGGCGCGCGGGCGTGCCGCGTGCCTACACTCGCCTTATGTTGAGCCCGCTGTCCAAAACGACGGCGCCGGCCGAGTGCGAAGCCACCGCCGCGCCTCAGGTGCGGCACCTGCGCCAGGTGCTGCTGTGGCCCTTGCGGCTGCTGCCGGTGCGCGGCGCGAGCGGCACGCACGCGCGGCCCTGGCAGGTGCTGCGCGAGATGGGCGACGCCTCGCCGTGGCGCGAGGTCGTCGACGAATACACCGGCGAGCGCGATCGTTTCCACGAGCGCCACTACAACGAGTTCATCACCTTCCTGCCGTATGTGCAGCAGTTCCTCTACGGCGAGGGGCGCGCCAGCCGCGACGCCGACGACGACGGCGGCGGCTCGCCGATGCGCGTGTTCCGCCGCCGCGACATCGCCGCGGTGCGGGTGGTGCCGCGCCCCGGCGACGCGCCGATCACGCTGTCCATCGTCCACATCGACCTCTACTTCTTCTTCGATGTCGACGTGGTGCTGCTCAATGTCGAGGTCAGCGCCGACGAACTGTCGCTCCCGCAGGCGCACGAGGTGCTGTACCGCTTCGGCCGCGGCTACCCGCCGGGCTGGGACGCGCAAGGCCGGGCGCTGCACTGCATGGCCAGCGTCGAGTGGCTGGGCCCCGACGGGGAGGTGCGGGTGCGCTCCGACGCGCAGCAGCGCGAGGCCTTCCTCGCCCATGTTTGCGAGCACCGCGCGCCGCGCATCGCGGCGCATTGGGCCTTCCTGCTCGAGCCGATGGTGGCCGACCACTCGGGCAGCGACGGGCGGTTGCGCTACCGCCAGATCGAGTACTACCGGATGCCGCTGATGGCCTATCTGGCCCTCGACGACCCACGCGCGCTGACCCGCGCCGACTTCATTCGCCTGGGCCTCGTCACCGGCGCCGGCCGGGGCGGCAGCGACGCGTCGCTGCCCTTCGGCGAGGAGCACCTGGCGGATTTCGAACAGCGCTATTGCTATGACCGCTTCTGGGCCAACACCGGCGCTGCGCCGAACACGCGCTACCTGTGCTGCGGCCAGGCGCTGGTGGTCATCGGCGACGCGAAAAGCGAGTTCTTCGCCTGCCGCGACCGTGGTGTGCTGGCGCAGTTCCGGCACCAGCATTTCCTGCTGTTCCTGATCGCGCATTTCCAGAAAGCGGCGCTGCTGATGTTCTCCGACCGCCTGGTCGAGGCCTTGAAGCGGCTCGACATCAGCCGGCCCGACAGCGTCAAGCGCTTCAAGCGCGAGATCCGTGCCTGCTTCGAAGGCTTTCTGCGTTTCACCCATCGCTACTGGTTCCACGAGGTGTCGGAGCAGGCGCAGGCGCGCGCGCTGTTTAGCCTGTGCGCGACCCATCTCGGCACCGACGCGCTGTACCTCGAGGTGAAGGAGCGCATCGCCGACATGAACGACTACCTCGACGCCGACAGCCTGCGCCGCCAGGCCAACACCGTCGTGCGGCTGACGGTGGTGACGATCTTCGGCCTGATCGGCACGGTGACGACCGGCTTCCTCGGCATGAACCTGCTCGCCGAGTCCGACGCGCCGATGACGCGCAAGCTGTGGATCTTCGCCGTCACCTTCATCGTGACGACGGTGCTCACCGTCTACACGATGTCGAAGTCGAAGCGGCTGTCGGACTTTCTCGATGCGCTGTCCGACGAGCGGCTGTCGCTGTGGGCCAAGATCAAGGCGCTGGCCGCGGTGTGGCGGCCGGGTGTGGATTGAGCGCTGCGATGCGCGCGGTCCGCTCCAGCGCCGCCGCGCTGCTCGCGGTCGCCTTCGCCACCCATTCGGCAGCGGCACCTGACCCCGCCCAGCCGCCGCCGCTGCTGCGCGAGATCGCCGCAGCGGTCGATGCGAACGAGCTGCACGCGACGATCGCCCGCCTGGTCGGGTTTTGGCACCCGCCACACCTTCTCGGACACCCGCTCCGACACCCGCGGCATCGGCGCCGCGCGGCGCTGGGTGCAGTCGCGCTTCGGCGCGATCGCCCGGGACTGCGGACAGTGCCTCGAGATCGTCACGCCGTCGCAAGTCGTCACCGGCGCGCGCGTGCCGCAGCCGAGCGAGGTGGTGGACGTGCTCGCGATCCAGCGCGGGGCGAGCGACCCGCAGCGCGTGATCCTGATCACCGCCCACCTCGATTCGCGCGTCTCCGACGTCATGGATTCGACCCGCGACGCGCCCGGCGCCAACGACGACGGCTCGGGCGTGGCCGCCGTGATCGAAGCGGCGCGCGTGCTGTCGAAACACAAGCTGCGCGCGACCCTGGTCTACGCCGTGCTGTCGGGCGAAGAGCAGGGGCTGTACGGCGGCAAGCTGCTCGCCGACTACGCGCGCGCGCAGGGCTGGCAGGTCGAGGCCGACCTCAACAACGACATCATCGGCAACAGCCACGGCGCCGACGGCGTGCACGACAACAGCACGGTGCGCGTGTTCTCCGAAGGCACCAAGGCGCTGGAGACGCCGGCGCAGGCGAACCGGCGCCGCTACAACGGCGGCGAGGTCGATTCGCCGTCGCGCAACCTCGCGCGCTACATCGCCGGCCTGGCCGAACGCGTGTTGACGAACCTGCGGGTGCGAATGGTCTACCGCACCGATCGCTACGGCCGCGGCGGCGACCAGGTGCCGTTGCTCGAAGCCGGCTTCCCCGCGGTGCGCATCACCGAAGCGCACGAGGACTACACCCGCCAGCACCAGGACCTGCGTGTCGAGGGCGGCGTGCGCTACGGCGACACGCTCGACGGCGTCGATTTCGCCTACCTCGCGCAGGTGACGCGGCTCAACCTCGTCACGCTGGCGGCGCTGGCGCAGGCGCCGGCGCCGCCGAAAGGGGTGACGATCGAGGGTGCGGTCACGCCCCACACCACGCTCAGATGGCAGCCGCAAGCCGGCGTGGCCCGCTACCGCGTGTGGTGGCGCGACACCACGGCGGCGCAGTGGCAGCACAGCCGCGATGTCGACGCCGGCGCGGCGCAGCTGACGCTGCCCAACGTCGTCATCGACGACTGGTTCTTCGGCGTCTCGGCGCTGTCTGCCGACGGCCACGAATCGCCGGTGGTGTTTCCCGGCGATGCGGGATCGTTCTGACGCCACGCCGGCTCAGAGGCTGAGCTCCCAGGCGCCGCGGCTGCGCGTGCCGGCGCGCAGCACCCGGCTGGCCGCATGCAGCACCAGGTCGCCGACGATGGCGTTGGGCAGGCCGTTGCTGAAGTCGCTCCACGCGCCGCCCGAGTTGCGCGTGCGCAGCACGCCGCGGTCGCTCGCCGCATAGACCACCGAGGTGTTCTTCGGGTCGACGACCAAGGCGTTGACCGCCACGTCGGGCAGGTTGCCGCTGCGGTCGCTCCAGCTCCTGCCGCCGTTGAGCGAGCGGAACACATGGCCCGCACCGACCTGCGAACAGCTCGCCCAGACGGTGCGGCCGCTCTGGCCCGACACCGCGATGTCGCTGACGTAGCCGTTGGGCAGCGCACCCAGCACGACGACGCCCGCCTGCGACCAGCCGCCCGCGCCGCGCTGGATGCGCCACATGCGGCCCCCGACCGTGCCGACGAGCAGCGTGTCGTCGCCGACGATGGCCAATGCCGAGGCGAGGTCGGGGTCGGCGTCGGCCGAGGTCGGAAGCATCACCTCGTCCCAGTGCTCGCCGGCGTCGGCCGACACCCACACGGTCGCGCCGGCCTTCGCGAGCACGTTGCCGCGCGCCTCCAGCGGCGGATAGAACAGCGCGGCGTAGTCGCGCGGGGTCGGCGGCGACACGTCGGTCCAGGCGAAGGCCTGCGCGCCCTTGGCGGCGGCGCGTTCGACCGGCATGTCGTAGTAGGAGTGGTAGCAGATCGATGCGGCGCCGCGGTCGACCGCGGCGCAGTCGCCGCCGTCGCCGAGCGCGATCTGGTCCCAGTGGCGCGTGCCGGCGTTGGCGAGCGTGCCGTTGTCCTGGGTGCCGCCGAGGATCCAGCCTGCATCGCTGTCGAGCTGCGCGAGGTATTCGAACTCGGTGATTCCGAGCCCCGGGTTCAACGACTGCCAGCGCTCGCCGCCGTCGAGCGAACGAAACACGCCGCCGTCGTTGCAGGCGTAGACGGTGCGCGGATTCGCCGGATCGAAGGCGAGGCCATGCTGGTCAGGGTGGATCGAGTCGCCGCTGCTGCGCGATGAGATGTTCGTCCAGACCATGCCGGCGGCGCCGCGCTGGCCGCGGAACAGGTCGATGGCGCCCCAGTAGACCCGGTCGGGGTCGTCCGGCGCGACCGCCAGGCACCAGTCGTACCACGCCTGGCTCAGCTTCATCGCCGACGGCACCGTCTCGGCCGCGAACGCACGGCCCGCGCCACTGCGCCGCCACAAGAATCCGCGCTTGCCGGCGCAGCCCGCGACGTAGACCGTGTCGGGCTGCGACGGCGCGTGGCAGACCTCGAGTCGCGAGTAACTCGTCGCCGCAGTGACCCCCGGCAGCGCGACCCTGCTCCAGCTCGCGCCGCCATCGCCCGAACGCATCAGGCCGTTGACGCAGGCGGCCAGCACTTCGCGAGGATCGGCGGGGTGGACCGACACGCTCCAGCAGCACGCCGGCAAGGCGGTTCGCAGCGTGCTGCCGCCGTCGCTGCTGGCGTGCAGCGCCGAGGTGCTGGCGACCCAGACGCGCAGCGGGTCGCCCGGATGGATCGCGATGTCGTAGACGCCGACACCGAGCAGCACACTCGCGGCCGCGAGCGACCAGCTGAGGCCGCCGTCGGCCGAGCGCAGCAGGCCGACGCCGTAGGGGATCTGCCCGTCGCCGTCGCCGGTGCCGGCATACATCACCTGGGGTGCCGACGCCGCTTGCGCGAGCGCGCCCATCACGAGGGTCGGCTGGCGGTCGGTCAGTGGCGCCCAGGTCGCGCCGCCATCGTGGCTGCCCCACAGCCCGCCGCCGGCCGTGCACAGCACCAGGTGGCGCGAATCGCTGCGGTCGACGACGATCGCCGTGCAGCGGCCCGACACCGGCGGGCTGGCGCCGCTGCCGTGGCCGTAGGTCTGGCCATGCGGGATCAATGTGGGGCCGAGGTCGCGCCACACCGGCACGCGCGTTGCCGACCTGAACGCCGGTGCGGCGCCGGGTTGCACCGCGGCGGCGACGAGCTGGCGCACGCGCGGGGCCGGCCGCAGCGGCTTGGCGTCGCGCGCCTTCGGTGCCGGCGGCGCGGGGGTCGGCGGTGGCAGGCCGCGTTGCATGCCGAAATGGCGCAGGCGTTCGAGCACCTTGCCCTCGGGGTAGTCCTCGGCGGCGCGCTCCTTCAGGCGCGCGCGCACGGTTGAGCCGGCCGCGCCGGTCTCGACGACCATCCGCGGCGGCGCCGAACCCCAGCGCGCCACGGTCGCGGCCCCACCCGGGGCTTCCTTCTCGAGCACCGTCCGGGTGGGCGTGTCGGGGGTCTTCATCGCGCCGGCTTGCTGCGCGTTTTCTTGCGCGCCGCGCGCCCCTTGGCCTCCTTCGCCGGGGTGGGCACCGGGTTGCGCGTGGCGCCTTCGACCTGCGGCTCGGGCAGGCCGCGCGACAGCGCGAACTGGCGCGCACGGCCGAGCGCGGGGCCCTCGAGCGGTTTGGGAGGTCGGGCTTTGGTCATGGGTTCCTCGCCGCGGGTGATTGCAGCACGCGCGACGCCGCACGACAAGGTGCGGCCGCCCTTGATCTAGGGGCGACGCTTCAGCGCCGGGCCAGCGGTTCGCTGTCGTCCGCGGCCGCCACGCCGTCTTGCGGCGGCGCATTCAAGCGGGCGAGACAGCTCTCTTTCATGTGCAGGCCGCGCAAGGCGTTGCAGCGCGCCACGGCTTCGGCGCGTGTCGTCACTGCGACGCGCAGCAGCTCACCCTGGCGCACCGATTGGCGCACCACCTGGGCAAAAATCAATAGCAAGGCCAGGGCCAGCAACAGCGCCCACAAGCCTCGCCAGGCCGGCGCACGCAGCACCGGCGGCAGGGTCCACCACCACGCTTCGACGCCCAGCCACCACAGCGTCAGCTCGCGCCGCATTGCGGGCCAGTCTGGCTGCCCGGGAAGTTTCATCATCGCTCTCGCGGCGTCGATTCGCGGTGCGGCAGCGCCTCGGACCACTGCGACAGGAACAACGACGGATCGGCGGCCTCGTAGCCGATGGCAGCATCGGCGGCGGCGGGGGCGCGCGCGTCGGAGGCGAGCGGCGGGCTTGCCGCGGCGTCCGGACTGGGGGCTTCCGATCGATCCGAATCGCTTGTCACGGCGGTCTCTCCGAATGGGCTCGCACGCGCGAGCACTTGCTGTAGCGCATCGTGCCGAAGGCCGCGGGTGCCGGCTGTCGGGTGAGCGGCGGACTTGCTGTAGGAGAGCGCCGACACGGGTCGGCGCCTGCGGCGACTCAGCCCTTCGAGCTCAGCGTCAGGTAGTTGTCGACGGCGGTCACGCCCTTGACTGCCAGTGCGATGCGCCGGGCGCGTTCGCGCGAGTCGGGGTCGGGCGCGGTGCCGCGCAGTGCCACGCGGCCGCGCGACGTGTCGACATCGATCTTCGTCGCATCGAGCTTGGCGTCGCGCGCCAACTCGGCGCTCACCGTCGCGGTGATGGTCGCGTCGGTCACCACGGTGGCCACCTTGGCGCCGGCGGCCTCGGCGCCCTGCTTCACGTCCTGGACCGCCTGCGTGGCGGTCTGTTTCGCGTCGGCGACCGCGCGGTCCGCATCGGCGCGCGCTTCGTCGGCCTTGCGCTCGGCCTTGGCAATCGTGGCATCGACCTGTTGGCCCGCCGTGGGCTGCTCATCGTTCTTGCTGCAGGCGCCCAAGACGAAGGCGGCCATGAGGGCCGCGAACAGCGGCGTCAAAGTCGGTTGGCGTGACATGGAATCTCTCCGAGTGGATACAGGTGCCGACACCCTAAGGGCGAGCGCGGCGCGCATCCATCAGCCAAGTTCGCGGTGCGCTGTCGGACAACGCTGACACGGCCTCGACTACCATCACCGGCGTTCGAACACCGAGGGGGAGCAGCGTGATGACATGGAGCTTCGATCCCGGGCGCAGGATGCGCCGCGGGCTGGTGGCGTGGGTTGGCGGTGTGCTGTCGTTGACGGCGAGCCCAGCGGCGTTGGCCGCGCCGCCGCCGGTCGAGGCCTTCTTTCGCAATCCGGTTATCGATTCGGTGAACATGTCACCGTCGGGCCGACACATGGCAATGCGTATCGCTGCACCCGATGGCCGCATTCACCTGGCGGTGATGGCGACCACGCCACCGTGGACGCCCAAGGTGATCGCGGGATTTGCCAAGGCCGATGTCGACGGCATAGCATGGGTCAACGACGATCGGCTCGTCTTTGCCACCAGCAAGCGCGACGCTGCGATGGTCGACCAACGGTGGCCGGGCCTGTATGCGATCAATCGCGACGGCACCGCGCAGCGGCAATTGATCGACCACGGCCAGTTCGTCTACGCGGCCTCGAACATCGTGTCGCGTGTGTTGCCATGGAACTGGCGCCTGCTGCGCACGCTGCGGGACGGTTCCCCGGACATCCTGGTTCGGCAGAACGTGTACAGCAACACCTACGAGCTCAAGTCGGTGAACGTGTCGCGGCTGAACACGGTGACCGGCGAACGGCGGACGGTGACAGATAGCCAACCGGAGGGGGTGACCCGATGGGTTTTCGACGTCCGCGGACAGCCGCGCGCGGTGACCTCGGTGGTGGGCCCGCGCCTTCTCGTCCACTGGCGCGCCGGCGCCGACGCGGCGTGGGAAACGATTGGGGACTTCGATGCTTATCGAGGTGAGGGGTTCACGCCCGTCGTGGTCGACGCCGACGGCAACCTGCTCGTGATCGACGTCGCAAACGGACGCGACACCGATGCGGTGTATCGATTTGACGTGGCCGCGCGCAAGCTCGAGGAGCAACCGCTGATTGGCCTGAAGGACTTCGACCTCGACTCGGCGGGTTTCGTCTTCGATCATGCGAACGGCCGCTTGCTGGGTGTGAACTTCCGCGCCGAACGTCCCGGCAGCTACTGGTTCGACAAGGATCTGCGCGCGGTGCAGGCGGGCATCGACCGCGCACTGCCCGAAGGCAGAACTAATCGCCTGTCGTGTGGCGACTGCAGCCGCTCCACCGCGTTCGTCATCGAATCAAGCTCCGACACGCAACCGGGGGAGTACTACCTGTTCGACCGCAAGGCCGGCACCTTGGAGCGCGTGGCGACGCGTCTCTCGGGAATCGACGAGAAGTCGCAGGGAACCCGTAGCTTCGAGCGCGTGAAGGCGCGCGACGGGCTGGCGCTTCCGGTTGTCGTGACGAAGCCGCGAGGCGCTGGCGGCCCGCCGTACCCCACCGTCGTGCTGGTCCATGGCGGCCCCTGGGTCCGCGGCCACGACACGCTGTGGGATCGTGAGGCGCAGTTCCTCGCGTCGCGCGGCTACCTCGTGCTGGAGACGGAGTTCCGCGGCAGCACGGGCTATGGCGCGCGTCACTATCGGGCCGGCTTCAAGCAATGGGGCCTCGCGATGCAGGACGATCTGGCCGATTCGCTGGCCTGGGCGGTCGAGCGGGGTCTGGCCGACCCCAAGCGCGCCTGCATTGCGGGCGGCAGCTACGGTGGCTACGCCGCATTGATGGGGCCGATCCGCCACCCCGGCACCTTCCGTTGCGCGATCAGCTGGATGGGTGTGAGCGACATCGAGTTGATGTACACGAACGCATGGAGCGACTTCAGCGACGACTGGAAGCGCTACGGCATGCCGGTGCTGATTGGCGACCGTGTGACCGATGCGGCGCAACTGGCGGCCACCTCACCGCTGAAGAACGTCAAGCGCTTCGACGTGCCGGTGCTGCTGGCGGGCGGTGAGCTCGACCGGCGCGTGCCGATCGAACACGCCAAGCGGTTTCGCGATGAAGCGCAGAAGGCGGGCGTCGCGGTGGAATGGATCGAGTACCCCGGCGAGGGCCATGGCTGGGGGCGTGAAGCCAACGAGATCGATTTCTGGCGCCGCGTCGAGGGCTTCCTCGAGCGGCACATCGGCGCCGGCGCGCAAGCGAAGTAGCGGCGCCCGCCCAGCGACATCAGCGAGCCGCCGCCCGCTGCCACGTCCCGGTCTCCTGCAGCTGCGTCGCATATTGCGCTGCCGACCAGCGCAAGGGCAACGCGGCGGGCCGCCACAGCGCGTCGTCGACCGTCACCCGCAGCAAGCGCAGCGCGCCGCTGAACGAGCGCAGCGCGTCGCCCTCCCACACCAGCTGCGCGCGGCCGGTGAGCTGCAGCAGGTCGCCGCTGTCGTAGTCGATGAACAGCAGTCCGGCGTGCGGATGGGCGGCAATGTTGCCGAGCGTGTTGAACATGGAGTTGCCGCGGAAGTCGGGGATCGTCAGCAGCGCGCGGCCGCTGTCTGGATCGCTGCCGATGTGCACGAAGCCGGGCTTGCCACCGCGGTGCGACACGTCGACCCCGTCGGCACCGCCGCGCCCGCGGGCGTTCGGCGACGCCGAGGCGATGAACAAGGTGTCGGCGTTCGCGATCAGCGTGCGGGCGCCATCGCTCAACCCCGGACCGAGTCGTTCCGCGGGGCGCGTCCGGACGCTCGCGTCCGAGGCGAGCGGCTGCGGCTCGCGCGCCTGGATGTATTGCGGGCAGTTGCCGAAGCTCTGGTCCACGCCGACGCTGAAGCCCCCGGCATCGAGCGCGATCAGCGTGCCGTTGACGCGGTTGCGCCGCCGCGTTCGCGGCTCCAGGCCCAGCAGGCCCAGCGGGGCGCCGAGCGCCAGCGCGATGGCGAGCGGGTCGGCAGTGTGCGGCCGGGCGGCGATGCGCAGCGTGCGCTCGTCGGGCGTGGTGATGAACCCGGGCGGGCCGGCGAGTATCGATGCCCACGGCCGGCGTTGCGCATCGAGGCTGCCGACCAGCAGGGTTGGCAGCTTGCCGAACAGTTCGCGGTGCTGCTCGGGCATCGCATCGCGGATCATCCGCTGGCCGGCGGGCTCGATCTTCTCGCGCACGCCGGCGCGCGACTGCACGGCGGCTTCGCCGGCGTGGAACGGCGAAGGACGCGAGGGCTCGGACATCGTCATGCCTCGACCCCTTGCGCCGCCGGCCGGCGCAGCATGCCGACGAAGCCGGGCAGGGCCTCGATGCGAGCGAGCCAGGCCCGCACCTGGGGATACGGCTGCAGCGACACGCCGCCTTCGGGGGCGTGCGCGGTGTAGGTGTAGATCGCGATGTCGGCGATGGTGGGCGCGTCGGCGGCGAGGAAGGGGCGCGTCGCCAGGTGCGCGTCCATGCGTGTGAGCAAGGTCTTGGCGATCTCGGCACAACGCGGATCGTGCGCCCGGCCGAACAGCACGTTCACCCGCGCATTGCCCGCTCCGTTGACCAGCGGCCCGGCGGCCAGCGAGAGCCAGCGCTGCACCTTCGCGGCGCCGAGCGGGTCGCGTGGTAGCCAGCGTCCCGACGCGTCGTAGCGCAGCGCCAGGTAGGTGAGGATCGCGTTGCTGTCGGCCAGCGTCACGTCGCCATCCTGGATCACCGGCACCTGGCCGAAGGGGTTCAGTGCCAGGAACTCGGGCGTCTTCTGTGCACCGCCGGCGAGATCGACTTCGGTCTTCTCGAAGGGCAGGCGAAGCAGCGCGAGGAACAGCTCGACGCGGTGGGCGTGGCCCGACAGCGCATAGGTCCACAGGCGGATCGGCTGGGCGGGGCGGGACGCGTCGCTCATTCAGGTCTCCAGATACGGGGGGCAGGATCGTGCGCAGCGCAAAGCGCGCTGCGTGGCCCGCACAGTAGCGGGCGCGCGCCGAAAAATGAACGCCCCGAGTTGACATTTCACCGTTGCACCGCGTGGAATGCCGCGATGGACCGACTCGAAGGCATGAAGATCTTTGTCGCCGTGGCCGATGCGCTCGGCTTCGCACCGGCGGCGCGCCAACTGGGCCTGTCGGCGCCGGCGGTGAGCCGCGCCATCGTGGCGCTCGAAGCGCATGTGGGCGCCAAGCTCCTGCGTCGCAGCACGCGCAGCGTCTCGCTCACCGAAGCGGGACAGCGCTTCCATGCGGACTGCAAGCGCATCCTCGCCGACCTGGCCGAGGCCGAGGCCTGTGCCAGCGGCGCCCACAGCGCGCCGCAAGGCCAGCTGGCGATCACCGCGCCGCGCATGTTCGGCCGCATCCATGTCACGCCGGTGCTGCTCGACTTCCTGGCCGCCCACCCGCAGGTCAGCGCGCGCAGCTTCTTCGCCGACCACATCGTGCACCTGCTCGACGAGGGCTTCGACGTGGCGGTGCGCATCGCCCAGCTGCCCGACTCCGGCCTCACGGCGGTGCGCGTGGGCCAGGTGCGCCGGGTGATCGTCGCCTCGCCCGACTACCTCGCGGCACAGGGAGTGCCGCGCACCCCGAGCGACCTGGCGCAGCACAGGGCGATCGGTTTTGCCGTCAACGGCAGCGCCTTCGCGCCGTGGGCGCTGTACCCGCCGGGCAAGAAGTCAAAGGGGGAGCGCGCGATCGTCCAGCCGCGCATGCAGCTCGCGGCCAACACCAGCGAGATGGGCATCGCCGCGGCGCTGGCCGGCCGCGGCCTGGCGCGCGCGCTGTCGTACCAGGTGGCGCCCGAGGTGCAGGCGGGGCGACTGCGCATCGTGCTGGCGGACCATGAACCGCCGCCGATTCCGGTGCAGCTGGTGTACGTCGATGGCCGCCAGGCCGCCGCGAAGGTCAAGGCCTTCGTCGAGTTCGCGGTCG
>DASXQQ010000297.1:0-1984 GCA_036507085.1 Piscinibacter sp.
ATCGCAATGCGCTGGCGTTGCCCGCCGGAGAATTCATGCGGATAGCGCTCCAGCGCGTCGCGCCGCAAGCCCACCTGATCGACCAGGCGCTCGAGACTGGCACGTCGCGCCGCCAAGTCGAGTTCGGGCCGCAGGGCGACCAGGCCCTCTTCGAGGATGTCGAACACGCGCATGCGCGGGTCGAGCGAGGCGAACGGATCCTGGAAGATGATCTGGATCGAGCGGCGTGCGTCGCGCAGCGCGTCGCCCTCGAGGCTGAACAGGTCTTGGCCGCGAAACAGCGCCTGGCCGTCGATCACCGCCTGACGGCGCAGCAACTGGACGATGGCCTTGCCGGTGGTCGTCTTGCCGCAGCCCGATTCGCCCACCAGCGCGAGCGTCTCGCCGGCGCGGATGCTGAACGAGATCCGGTCCACCGCGGTGAACGCGCCATGGCTGCGCTGCAGCACGCCCTTGTGGATCGGAAAGCGCACGCTCAGCTCGCGCACGTCGAGCAAGGTGTCGCCGATCGCCATCCCGCGCGCCGCCTCGGAGCGAGGAGCCAACTCCTGCGCGATCGGCCCGGTCGGGTCGCGGCCGTCGCGGTACAGCAGGCAACGGACGGTGCGCGCGCCGAGGTTCAGCAGCGGCGGCGCGGTGACGTGGCAGTCGGCGAACACGCGGTCGCAGCGCGGGGCGAAGCGACAGGCGTGAAACTCCTGCGACAGCGGCGGCACCGTGCCGGGAATCGCCGCCAGCGTCCCGCCGCGCTTGGTGGTGTCGGGCAGCGCCCGCAGCAGCAGCCGGGCATACGGGTGCTTGGGTGCACGAAAGAACTCGGCGGCCGGGGCGACCTCGATGATCTGGCCAGCGTACATCAGGGCCACGTGGTGCGCCATGCCCGAGACCACCGCCAGGTCATGGGTGATCAGCAGCAGGCCCATGCCCTGCTCTTTCTGCAGTTCCTTCAGCAGGTCGAGGATCTGCGCCTGGATCGTCACGTCGAGCGCGGTGGTGGGTTCGTCGGCGATCAGGAAATCGGGTTCGGCGGCGAGCGTCATCGCGATCATCACGCGCTGCTTCTGCCCGCCGCTCAGGCGAAACGGGTACTCGTCGATGCGCCGCTCGGGCTCTGGAATGCCCACGCGGCGCATCCACTCGACCGCCTTCTCACGCGCCGCCGCGCCGCGCAGCGCGGTGTGGGTCTCGATCGCCTCGACGATCTGGTCGCCCACCCGCATCACCGGGTTCAGGCTGGTCGACGGCTCCTGGAAGATCATGGCCACGCGGCGCCCGCGCACCGTGCGCATTTGCGACTCGGGCAGCGCGAGCGTGTCTTCGCCGTTCAGCTCGATGCGGCCGTCGGTGACGCGCCCGTTGTCCGGCAACAGGCGCATCAAGGCCAGTGCGGTCATGCTCTTGCCGCAGCCGGATTCGCCGACCAGCGCGAAGGTCTGGCCGCGGTCGATCGCCAGCGACAGCCCGTCGATCGCCTTGACCAGGCCGGACTCGGAGTCGAGCGCGACCTTGAGGTGTTGGATGTTCAGCATGGAAACCCTGTTCAGGCGGCGCCCGGTTTGACCCGGATCACCCGCGGCCTGAAGGCGCGCGAGCGCGGGTCGAAGGCATCGCGCACACCGTCGGCGAACAGGTTGGCGGCCAGCACCAGCGTCACCATGAAGCCGAAGGCGGCGGCGAACGGCCACCACACGACGGGGTCGCGGCTCATCTCGTTGCGCGCGAAGTTGATCATGCCGCCGAAGCTGTTCATCGACGGGTCGACGCCGACGCCGACATACGACAGCACGGCCTCGTACAGGATCAAGGACGAGAAGTCGAGCACCGTGACGATCAGCATCAGGTGCGCGACGTTGGGGAACACATGCCGGGCCATGATGCGCGCCGACCCGACGCCGAAGGCCTGCGCGGCCTGCACGTAGTCGAACTCCCGCAACTTCAGCGTCTCGGCGCGCAACAGGCGGCACAGGCCGGCCCAGCCGGTCAG
>DASXQQ010000298.1:0-13518 GCA_036507085.1 Piscinibacter sp.
CAGCACCAGGCCGTCTTCGAGCACCGCCTCCACCGAGCGAGTCGGGCCGTCGTCGGCCCACGTCGTGTCGGGGAATTCGCGCACGATGTCGACGCGGGTCTCGGTGGTCATTTCCAGGGCCCGCCCGGCCGCCCGAAGGGCCCTGAGCGCCCCCTCGGGGGGCAGCGAACGACGTGAGCGTGGGGGCGCTTCATCTCACGCGCAGACCGGGGGTCGCGCCTGGCCCGGGTTCGAGGATGTACAGGCCCGGGTTGGCCTTCTCGTCGGCGTGGCTTGCGGCGAGCACCATGCCCTCGCTGATGCCGAACTTCATCTTGCGCGGCGCGAGGTTGGCGACCATCACGGTGAATTTGCCGATCAGGTCTTGCGGCGCATAGGCGCTCTTGATGCCGCTGAAGACATTGCGCGTCTGGGCCTCGCCGATGTCGAGCGTGAGACGCAGCAGCTTGTCGGAGCCCTCGACGTGCTCGGCGTCGACGATCCTGGCGATGCGCAGATCGACCTTCGCGAAGTCGTCGATCTTGATTTCCGGTGCCAGGGCTTCGCCGCCGGGAAGCTCGCCCCCGCCATTCGGGCCGGTGGAGGCGCCGGCGGCCGGGGGCTCGAACAGCGCATCGAGTTGTTTCGGATCCACGCGCTGCATCAGGTGCTTGTATTCGCCGATGGTGTGCGAACCCAGTGCGTTGGCCGCATCGGCAAACGTGAGCGGTGCGATGCGCAGGAACGCTTCCACGCGCGCGGCGAGTGCCGGCAGCACCGGCTTGAGGTACAGCGTGAGCAGGCGGAAGGCTTCGATGCAGACCGTGCACACGTCGTGCAGCACGTCATCGCGACCGGCCTGTTTGGCCAGCTCCCACGGCTTGTGCTGGTCGACATATTCGTTGACGCGGTCGGCCAGCAGCATGATCTCGCGCAGCGCCTTGCCGAACTCGCGCTCTTCGTACAGGCGCTCGATGTCGGAGCATCCGGCACGCAGGGTGTCCAGCAGCGTGCTGCCTTCGACGCCGACATCGCCGGACAGCGTGCCGCCGAAGCGCTTGCTGATGAAGCCGGCGGCGCGGCTCGCGATGTTGATGTACTTGCCGACCAGGTCGCTGTTGACGCGGGCGACGAAGTCGTCGGGATTGAAGTCGACGTCCTCGACCTTCGCGTTGAGCTTGGCCGCGATGTAGTAGCGCAGCCACTCGGCGTTCATGCCGAGCTCCAGGTACTTCAGCGGCGAGATGCCGGTGCCGCGGCTCTTGCTCATCTTTTCGCCGCTGACGGTGATGAAGCCGTGGACGAACACGTTGTCGGGCAGCTTGCGGCCGGAAAAGTGCAGCATCGCCGGCCAGAACAAGGTGTGGAAGTAGGTGATGTCCTTGCCGATGAAGTGCACCTGCTCGACCTCGGGGTCGGCCATGAACGCGTCATAGTCGCGCCCGGTCTTGCCGAAGTAGTTTTTCAGCGACGCGAGGTAGCCGATCGGCGCGTCGAGCCAGACATAGAAGTACTTGCCCGGCGCGTCGGGAATCTCGATGCCGAAGTACGGTGCATCGCGGCTGATGTCCCAGTCGGAGAGGCCGTGCGTGCCCTGGTCGTCGGCGCCGAACCACTCCTTGATCTTGTTCAGTACCTCGGCCTGCAGCCGCCCGGGCTTGCCGGTCCAGTCCTGCAAGAAGTCGATGCAGCGCTGCGACGAGAGCTGGAAGAAGTAGTGCTCGCTCGACTTCATCACCGGCGTCGCGCCGGTCAGCGTCGAGTACGGGTTCTTCAGCTCGGTGGGCGTGTAGACGGCGCCGCAGACCTCGCACGAGTCGCCGTACTGGTCTTTCGCGCCGCAGCGCGGGCATTCGCCCTTGATGTAGCGGTCGGGCAGGAACATGCCCTTCAGCGGATCGAAGAACTGCTCGATCGAGCGCACCGTGATCAGGCCTTCGCGGCGCAATGCGCGGTAGATGTCCTTGGCGAGCTCGTGGTTCTCCCGCCCGTCGGTGGAATGCCAGTTGTCGAAGCCGATGTGGAACCCGTCGAGGTACTGCTTGCGTCCGGCGGAGATCTCCTGCACGAACTGCTGCGGCGACTTGCCGGCCTTTTCGGCGGCGATCATGATCGGCGCGCCGTGCGCATCGTCGGCGCAGACGAAGTGCACCTCGTGGCCCTGCATGCGCTGGAAGCGCACCCAGACGTCGGCCTGGATGTACTCCATCATGTGCCCGACGTGGAACGGCGCGTTGGCGTAGGGCAGGGCGGTGGTGACGAAGAGCTTGCGCGGCATGGGAAAGCGCCGGGCCGCTGGAGGCCGCGGAAAACCAGGGAAAGCCCGGATTCTAGGCCGTGCGGCTGCGCCGTGCGCAGGGTCCATGCCAGCGGGGTAGACTGCTCTTTTCCCCGGCTCCTTCTGAACTTTCGCCGCACCCCATGCCCATCACCGAAACCGCGCTGCTCGACGCGCTCAAGACCGTCACCGACCCGAACACCGGCCGCGATTTCGTCTCGACGAAGCAGGTCAAGAACCTGCGCATCGACGGCGGTGACGTGGCCTTCGACGTCGAGCTCGGCTACCCGGCGAAGAGCCAGATCACCGGTCTGCGCAAGTCGCTGATCGCGGCGGCGCGCAGCGTGTCCGGGGTCGAGAACGTCAGCGCCAACCTGGCGACGAAGGTCATTCCGCATGTGGTGCAGCGCGGCGTGCAGTTGCTGCCCAACGTGAAGAACATTGTCGCGGTGGCCTCGGGCAAGGGCGGTGTGGGCAAGAGCACGACGGCGGTGAACCTGGCGCTCGCGCTGGCCGCCGAAGGCGCGAGCGTGGGCATCCTCGACGCCGACATCTACGGCCCGAGCCAGCCGATGATGATGGGCATCCAGGGCCGCCCGCAGTCGGCGGACGGCAAGACGATGGAGCCGATGGAAAACTACGGCGTGCAGGTGATGTCGATCGGCTTCATGGTCGAGACCGACAACCCGATGATCTGGCGCGGGCCGATGGCCACCCAGGCGCTCGAGCAACTGCTGCGCCAGACCAACTGGCACGACCTCGACTACCTGATCGTCGACATGCCGCCGGGCACCGGCGACATCCAGCTCACGCTCAGCCAGCGCGTGCCGCTGACCGGCGCGGTGATCGTCACGACGCCGCAGGACATTGCGCTGCTCGACGCCAAGCGCGGCATCAAGATGTTCGAGAAAGTCGGCGTGCCCATCCTCGGCATCGTCGAGAACATGGCCGTGCACGTGTGCGAGCAATGCGGCCATGTGGAGCACATCTTCGGCGCCGACGGCGGCAAGAAGATCGCGGCCGAGTACGGAATGGACTATCTGGGCGCGCTGCCGCTGAACCTGAGCATCCGCGTGCAGACCGACGGCGGACGGCCCAGCGTCGTCAGCGACCCCGACGGCGAGATCGCTGGCCTCTACAAGAGCGTCGCGCGCCAGATGGCGGTGAAGATCGCGCAGCGCGCGAAGGATTTTTCGTCCAAGTTTCCGACGATCAGCATTTCGAAGAACACCTGATGGACCAACTTCGCCCCTCGGTGCAGGTGGCGGTGGTGATGGAGCGCGAAGCCCAGCCGAACCGCTGGGAAGAGTGGCGTTTCAAAGTGGTGGATGTGGTGGCGCAGGAAGAGGAATTCGGCCTCGAGCCACGCGTGCTGCGCGACGACGGCAGGCGCCGTCACACGCTGCACCCGGGCTTCACGCTCGAGTTGTTCCGCGACGAGGCCGAGGGCTATCACCTCAACCTCACGTCGGGCTCGCCGGTGTGGTTCGTGATGTGGCGGGTCGACGACGCCGATCCGTCGCAGGCGCAGCCCGAAATGGTGAGCCTGTCGTACAACGAAGCCGGCCGCTGGCTCGACGCGCAGGAGCGGGTCGACAACGTGCCACTGCCCGACGACCTGTGCGGCTGGCTGCAGGCGTTCACCGACGAGCATTACCGGCCCGAGCCCAAGCAGCGCCGCCGGCCGCAGTCGTTCCTGCCGCCGGGGCAGCGGCATTGAGGCAATCGTCATGAGCGAAGACGGCTTCCTCGCTCGCTGGGCGCGCCGCAAGGCGCAGGTACAGGGCGGGGTGGTGCCCGAAGCGCAACCCGCAGCGCCGCCTTCCCCGCTTGTGCGGGACCCGGAGCCCGCGCCTTCCCTCGCCCCGCAGGGGAGAGGGACCGAGGGTGAGGGGATTGCCCCGGTCAGCGAGCGCCCGCCGCCGACGATGGACGACGTCGCCCAGCTCACCCCCAGCTCCGACTTCTCCCCCTTCGTCGCCCCCAACGTCGACGAAGGGGTGAAGCGCGCGGCGATGAAGAAGCTTTTTTCCGATCCCCATTTCAACGTGATGGACGGGCTCGACACCTACATCGACGACTACGGCAAGCCCGACCCGATTCCCGAGGCGATGCTGCGGCGCATGGCGCAGTCGAAGTTCCTCGGGCTGTTCGATCACGAGCAAGAAGACGAGGCGCAGGCCTTGGCATCTCCCGATGGCCAGGCCTGCGCCGCGCTGCCACAGTCGCCCGCTGAACCCGAGGTCGACCGCAACGATGAAGACCCTGATCTGCGACTGCAACAAGACGATGCCGCTGGACCCGCAGGCGCTGACGACAGCGCTCGGCTCCGACGCGTCTGACGGACTGCAGACGCTGCACAGCACGCTGTGCCGGCGCGAGGCCGGCGCCTTCCAGCGCGCGGCCAAGGGCGGCGAGGACCTGCTGGTGGCCTGCACGCAGGAAAACCGCCTGTTCGTCGAGCTCAACGCCGAGACCGAGGGCGCGCCGAGCGTGCAGGAGCGGCCGATCCGCTTCGTCAACATCCGCGAGACCGGCGGGTGGTCGAAGGACGCCGGGCAGGCCACGCCGAAGATCGCGGCGCTGCTCGCCGCCGCCCAACTGCCCGAGCCGGAACCGGTCGGCACGGTGAGCTACCGCTCGGCCGGGCGCGTGCTCGTCATCGGCACGGCCGAGCGCGCGCAGCGCGCCGCTGCGCTGCTCGCCGACAAGCTCGAGGTAAGCCTGTTGCTCACGCGTCCCGGCGGGACGCTGGCGCAGGAACACGCGGTCGCGGTCCACAGCGGCGCCGTGCGCGCCATCACCGGCTGGCTCGGTCGCTTCGAGGTCGAATGGGAGAGCGGCAACCCGATCGATCTCGACCTGTGCACCCGCTGCAATGCCTGCATCGCTGTCTGCCCCGAGAGCGCGATCGATTTCAGCTACCAGATCGACCTCGCCAAATGCAAGGACCACCGCGACTGCGTGCGGGCCTGCGGCGCGGCGATGGCGATCGATTTCGAGCGCGCGCCGCAGCGCACGAGCGAGTCCTTCGACCTGGTCCTCGACCTGGGCGAGTCGCCGTTCCTCGGCTTGCATCAGCCGCCGCAGGGTTACCTGCATGCCGGCGACGACGCGGCGCTCGTCGACGCGGTGCTGAAGCTGCGCGAGTGGGTGGGCGAGTTCGAGAAGCCGCGCTTCTTTCAGTACAAGCAGAAGATCTGCGCCCACAGCCGCAACGAGCAGGTTGGCTGCACGGCGTGCATCGAGGTCTGCTCGGCGCAGGCGATTCGCAGCGACGTCAAGGGCAGCGGCGGCATCATCGTCGAGCCGCACCTGTGCGTCGGCTGCGGAGCGTGCACGACGGTCTGTCCGAGCGGCGCGATCAGCTACGCGACGCCGCGGGCCAACGAGCAGGGACGGCGCATCCGCACCTTGCTCGCGACCTACCATCGCGCCGGCGGGCGCGACGCCGCGCTGCTGGTTCACAGCCAGGGCGCGGGCGTGAAGCTGATTGGCGAGCTCGGCCGGCTGGCGCGTACCGATCCGGCGCTGCAGGGCGTGCCGGCGCGCGTGCTGCCGTTCGACGTGTTCCACACCGCTTCGGTGGGCATGGACCTCTGGCTGTCGGCGTTCGCCTACGGCGCGTCGCAGCTGTGGGTGCTGATGAGCGACGAAGAGGCGCCGGCGTACCGCGAGGCGGTGGCGCAGCAGATGGCGGTGGCGCAGGCGATCCTCGCCGGCCTGGGGTTTGCCGGCGAGCATTTGCGCATCGTCAGCCCGGAAGGGGCCCGTGCCCTCGATGCCGCGCTGCGCGCCCCGCCGGCCCAGACCGTCGATCGCGCCGCCACCTTCAGCGTTCAGGCCGACAAACGCGCGACCCTCGACCTCGCGATCGACCACCTGCTGCAGAACGCCCCCCAAGCGGGCGACGCGATTGCCCTGCCGGCTGCCGGCAGCCCGTTCGGCAGCCTGCTCGTCGACAGCGCCAAGTGCACGATGTGCCTCGCCTGCGTCGGCGCCTGCCCCGAGAGCGCGCTGGCCGACAACCCGGATCGGCCGCAGCTGCGCTTCATCGAGAGCAACTGCGTGCAGTGCGGGCTGTGCGAAGTCACCTGCCCGGAAGACGCGATCACGCTGCAGCCGCGGCTGTGGCTGGCCGACGCCGGCAAGGCGCGCAAGCAGTTGCGCGTGCTCAACGAGGCCGAGCCCTACCGATGCATCCGCTGCGGCAAGCCCTTCGGCACGCTGCAGGCGATCGAGGCGATGATCGGCCGGCTCGCCGGCCACTCGATGTTCCAGGGCGCGGCGGCGGACCGGCTGAAGATGTGCGGCGACTGCCGCGTCATCGACATCCACACCAACCCCGACGAGCTGAAGATTACCGACCTGCCATGAGCGCCGCGCCGGGCCGCCCCAAGCAAGCTCACCCCCACGGGGGGCGGGCGCGGTACTCCGCGACCTGGGGGCTGTCATGAACGACTCGCTGCACTTCAGCACCCCCGACGACCGCGAGGAACTCGCCCGCGCCGAGGTCTACGGCCTGCTCGCCGAGCTGTTCTACGCGCCGCCGTCGCTGGAGTTGTACGAGCAGCTGCAGGTCGCGCCCACCGTTGCGCCGGCGCCGGGGGCGTTTCTCGAAGCGAGCTGGACCGAGCTGGTGGCCGCCTCGCGCCGCCTGGCGCTCGCGCAGGTGCGCGAGGAATACGCCGCGCTTTTCGTCAGCATCGGCAAGCCCGAGGTGTTTCTCTACGGCTCGTATTTCATCGCCGGCGCGCTCAACGAGAAGCCGCTGGTGGCCCTGCGCCACGAGCTGCAGCGGCTCGGGCTGGAGCGGCCCGACACGGTGGCCGAGACCGAGGACCACATCGCCAGCCTGTGCGAGGTGATGCGCTACCTGATCGCCGGCGACGACCTCGCAGTGAGCAATCTGGCCCAGCAGCAGCGCTTTTTCAACGCCCACCTGCGCGGCTGGACCGACGCGCTGTGGACGGCGCTGGCCGACCATCCGCGCGCCGATTTCTACCGCGCCGTGTCGCTATTCGCACGCGACTTCTTCGCCGTCGAAGCCCAAGCCTTCGACCTGATCGAGGCCTGAGCAAGCGCCGAGCCCCGCGGCCTAAGGCCGGCACCTACGGACAGACCCTGATGACGGGATGCAACATGGTGCATAGAGTCGATTAAAGTGGGTTCGTCGAGACGGGAACCATGTTGGGACGGGAAGTTTTTCCTGGAGTCACGATCATGAAGTCCGATGCGTTCGATCAAGCCAAGCCCCTGAGGCGCCGCGGCCTGTTGCTCGGTGCCGGTGTGGCGGGTGCCGCGGCCCTCGCGGCAAAGACCCTTCCGGTCGCGCCGGCCGATCCGGCGCCCGCGGCGGCCAAACCGGCCGCCGATCCCGCCGGGGGCTATCAACTGACGCAGCACGTGCTGCGCTACTACGAAACCGCGAAAGTCTGATTCCGAGCTGCCGGCTCACCGCTCCCAGCTCGCAGGAGGCACCATGTTGCTCACGCGCAAATCGTCGGACGCGGGCACGAGCTCGCTGTCTTCATCCCTCGTTTCCAGCCTCGCCCGCGGTGTGGCGCGCGCCATTCCCACGATGGACCGGCGCGCGTTCCTGCGCCGCTCCGGCCTGGGTGTCGGCGCCGGCCTGGCCGCGTCGCAGCTGACGCTCGTGCGCCGTGCGCAGGCGAAGGACGCGCCCAAGGGCGAGAACGCCGCCAAGGTCGAGGTCCACCGCACGGTGTGCGGTCACTGCTCGGTCGGCTGCGCGGTCGACGCGGTGGTCGAGAACGGCATTTGGGTGCGCCAGGAGCCGGTCTTCGATTCGCCGCTGAACCTCGGTGCGCACTGCGCCAAGGGCGCGGCGCTGCGCGAGCACGGCCACGGCGAGTTCCGCCTCAAGTACCCGATGAAGCTGGTCGACGGCAAGTACCAGCGCATCAGCTGGGATACCGCACTCAACGAGGTCAGCGCCAGGATGCTCGAGCTGCGCAAGCAGAGCGGCCCCGATTCGATCTTCATCGTCGGCTCGTCCAAGCACAACAACGAGCAGTCCTACCTGTTGCGCAAGTGGGTCAGCTTCTGGGGCAGCAACAACTGCGACCACCAGGCGCGCATCTGCCACTCCACCACGGTCGCGGGTGTCGCGAACACCTGGGGTTATGGCGCGATGACCAATTCGTACAACGACATGCAGAACTCGAAGGCTGCGATGTACATCGGCTCGATCGCGGCCGAGGCGCACCCGGTGTCGATGTTGCACATGCTGCACGCCAAGGAGACCGGCACCAAGATGATCGTGGTCGACCCGCGCTTCACTCGCACCGCGGCCAAGGCGGACGAGTACGTGCGCATCCGCTCGGGTTCGGACATCCCGTTCCTGTACGGACTGATGTTCCACATCTTCAAGAACGGCTGGGAAGACAAGCAGTACCTGCATGACCGCGTCTATGGCATGGACAAGGTGCGCGACGAGGTGCTCGCCAAGTGGACGCCCGACAAGGTGCAGGAAGCCTGCGGCGTCGACGAAGCCACCTGCTACAAGATCGCCAAGATCATGGCCGACAACCGGCCGAGCACGGTGGTGTGGTGCATGGGCCAGACCCAGCACACCATCGGCAACGCGATCGTGCGCACGTCGTGCCTGTTGCAGCTCGCGCTCGGCAACGTCGGCAAGAGCGGCGGCGGCACCAACATCTTCCGCGGCCACGACAACGTGCAAGGCGCGACCGACGTCGGCCCGAACCCCGACTCGCTGCCGGGCTACTACGGCCTGGCCGAAGGCTCGTGGAAGCACTTCGCCAAAGCCTGGGGCGTGGATTTCGAGTGGATCAAGAAACAGTACGCGCCCGGCATGATGGGCAAGCCGGGGATGACGGTGTCGCGCTGGATCGACGGCGTGCTCGAGAAGAACGACCTGATCGACCAGGACAGTAACCTGCGCGGGCTGTTCTACTGGGGCCATGCGCCGAACTCGCAGACGCGCGGGCTCGAGATGAAGAAGGCGATGGACAAGCTCGACCTGCTCGTCGTCGTCGATCCGTATCCGTCGGCCACCGCTGCGATGGCGGCGATGCCGGGCAAGCCCGAAGACCAGAACCCGAACCGCGCGGTCTACCTGCTGCCCGCCTGCACGCAGTTCGAGACCTCGGGGTCGGTGACGGCGTCGAACCGATCGCTGCAGTGGCGCGAGCGCGTCATCGAGCCGCTGTTCGAGTCGCGCAGCGACCAGATGATCATGTTCCAGCTGGCGCAAAAGCTCGGCTTCGACAAGGAGCTGACGAAGAACTACAAGATGGTCCCGGCCAAGGCCGGCATGCTCGAGCCCGAGCCCGAATCGATCCTGCGCGAGATCAACAAGAGCGTGTGGACCATCGGCTACACCGGCCAGAGCCCGGAGCGGCTGAAGGCGCACATGCGCAACATGAACGTCTTCGACGTGAAGACGCTGCGCGCGCGCGGCGGCATCGACAAGGAGACCGGCTACAAGCTCGACGGCGACTACTTCGGTCTGCCATGGCCGTGCTACGGCACGCCCGAGATGAAGCACCCGGGCTCGTCGAACCTGTACGACACCTCCAAGCACGTGATGGACGGCGGCGGCAACTTCCGCGCGAACTTCGGCGTCGAGCGCGAGGGCGCGAACCTGCTGGCCGAGGACGGCTCGTATTCGAAGGGCGCCGAGATCACCACCGGCTATCCCGAGTTCGACCATGTGCTGCTGAAGAAGCTCGGCTGGTGGGACGAGCTCACCGACGCCGAGAAGCTGGCGGCCGAAGGCAAGAACTGGAAGACCGATTCGTCGGGCGGGATCATCCGCGTGGCGATGAAGAACCACGGCTGCCATCCCTTCGGCAACGCCAAGGCGCGGGCGATCGTCTGGAACTTCCCCGACCCGATCCCGCAGCACCGCGAGCCGTTGTATTCCAACCGGCCCGACCTCATCGACAAGTACCCGACGCACGACGACAAGAAGGCCTTCTGGCGCCTGCCCACGTTGTACAAGAGCGTGCAGCAGAAGAACCGCGACATCGGCAAGACCTATCCGCTGATCATGACCTCGGGGCGGCTGGTGGAGTTCGAAGGCGGTGGCGAGGAAACGCGCTCGAATCCGTGGCTGGCCGAGTTGCAGCAGGACATGTTCGTCGAGATCAACCCGGTGGCGGCCAACGACCGCGGCATCCGCGACGGCGAGATGGTGTGGGTGAAGACGCCGACCGGCGCGAAGATCAACGTGAAGGCGATGGTCACCGAGCGGGTCGGCCCCGACACGGTGTTCCTGCCGTTCCACTACTCCGGCAAGTGGCAAGGCGTGGACCTGAAGCCGTACTACCCCGAGGGCGCCTACCCGGTGATCCGCGGCGAAGCGGTCAACACCGCGACGACCTACGGCTACGACAGCGTCACGATGATGCAAGAGACCAAGACCACCTTGTGCCAGATCGACAAGACGGCCTAAGGAGCTGACATGGCAAGAATGAAATTCATTTGCGACGCCGAGCGTTGCATCGAATGCAACGGCTGCGTCACCGCCTGCAAGGCTGAACACGAGGTCCCGTGGGGCGTCAACCGGCGCCGCGTGGTCACCCTCAACGACGGCGTGCCGGGCGAGAAGAGCATTTCGGTGGCGTGCATGCACTGCAGCGACGCCCCGTGCATGGCGGTGTGCCCGGTCGACTGCTTCTACCGCACCGACGAAGGCGTGGTGCTGCACGACAAGGACGTGTGCATCGGCTGCGGCTACTGCTCGTACGCCTGCCCGTTCGGCGCGCCGCAGTTCCCGACCAACGGCACCTTCGGCCTGCGCGGCAAGATGGACAAGTGCACCTTCTGCGCCGGTGGCCCCGAAGCCAACGGCAGCGAGGCCGAGTTCGAGAAGTACGGCCGCAACCGGCTCGCCGAAGGCAAGCTTCCGGCCTGCGCCGAGATGTGCTCGACCAAGGCGCTGCTCGGCGGCGACGGCGAAGTGGTGGCCGACATCTTCCGCACCCGTGTGCTCAACCGCGGCAAGGGCAGCGAGATCTGGGGCTGGGGCACCGCCTATGGCAAGCCCACGCAAGCAGCCAAGGAGCCCACCAAGTGATCAAGCGCCTGTGGCTCGTCTTTTCGGCGCTCGTCATGGCCACCGTCCTCGCTGCCTGCGGCGAGAAGATTCAAACCACCTCGTCGCCGAAGAAGGCCGACGCCAAAGCCTGGCAAGGCGCGGACGACCCATTCGTCGCGCCGGGCTGGCAAGCGGGCGACCGCACGAGCTGGGAGAACCAGCTGCGCACGCGCAACCAGGCGCAAAACGAATACAACAAGGTCCAGTGACGCTCGCGACGGATGGGGCTGAAGGAGAGACACGCATGTCAGGCCTGATTCGACAAACGCTCGTCGGTGTGCTGGCCGGGTTCGCGCTCGGCTCGGCGGCCTGGGCGGCCGACGCCGCGGCGTCGGCGCCGAGCGCGGTGGTCGCGCCGCCGGCCGGCTTCGTCGCCGGACCCGAGCCGAAACCCGACGACAGCAACGCGCAGCGCGCCAGGTCGCAGCCGGGCAACAACGCGCCGTTCTGGCGCGCGGTGCGCGAGTCGGGCCATCAAGCTGGCTACAGCAGCCTGCCGGGCGCCGAGAAGGGCGTGCTGATCCAGCCGTTCGTGCAGTACCCGGGTTCGCGGCTCACCAATGCCGGCGAAGCCTGGCGGCAGGTGCGCAACCAGTGGCTCATTCCCTACGGGGGCGCGCTGCTGTTGATCGTCTCCCTCGCGCTCGCCCTGTTCTACTGGCGCAAGGGCCCGCTCGGCGGGCACGAGACCGAGACCGGCCGGGTGATCGAGCGCTTCACCTACTTCGAGCGCGCCGCGCACTGGGCCAACGCGATCGCGTTCTGCGTGCTCGCGGTGTCGGGCATCGTGATGGCCTTCGGAAAGTTCTTCCTGCTGCCGCTGATCGGCAGCGCGCTGTTCGGCTGGCTCAGCTATGCGCTGAAGACGGCGCACAACTTCGCCGGGCCGCTGTTCGCGGTGTCGCTGCTGATCGTGATCGTGACCTTCGTGCGCGACGAGTTGCCGCGTCGCGGCGACCTGGCGTGGCTGCGCCACGCCGGCGGCATGGTCAGCGGGAAGGAGGTGCCGTCGCACCGCTTCAATGCCGGTGAGAAGCTCGCTTTCTGGGGCGGCGTGTTCGTGCTCGGAATCATCGTTGTCGCCTCGGGACTGGTGCTCGACCGGCTGATCCCGGGCCTGGCCTACCTGCGCGGCGACATGCAGGTCGCGCACATCGTGCACATCACCGCCGCGGTGCTGATGATGGCAATCTTTCTCGGCCACATCTACATCGGCACGATCGGCATGAAGGACGCTTACCAGGCGATGCGCACCGGCTACGTCGACGAAGCCTGGGCGAAGGAACACCATGCGCTGTGGCTGGCCGACATCCAGGCGGGCAAGATTCCCGCGCAGCGCACGCCAGAGGCGACACCGCCAGCGGCCATTGTTCGACCCTGACTCACGCAGGACACACCATGCGCATCGCTCCTCTGTTCGTTCTCGCCGGCGCGCTGCTCGCCGGCGCCAGCCTGGCCAAGCTCCCACCGCTGAGCGACGAGGCCAAGGCGAAGGCCGCCGAGGCCGCGGCCAAGACGGCGTGGGGTGACAAGGTCGCGAACTTCCAGCTCTGCAAGGCGCAGGACAGGGCGGCGGCGAACCACCGCGCGACGATGAAGCAGGCCGGCAAGGAAGCCAAGCCCGCCGCCAGCGCACCGGCCGCCTGCGCCGACCCGGGCCCCTATGTGGCGGCGGCCTCTGCGCCCGCCGCCGCGTCGCCTGCGGCCTCTGCACCGAAGAAGACTTGACACCTCGACTCACGCACGCCCGCGCGCCACTGACGCAAGAGCTCACCGCGCTCGACGAATTCGGCGCGCAGCGCGCCATCACCATCCCGGCCGAGCGGGCGTTGACGGTGTTCGTCGACAACCGCGAACTGGTGACGCTGATGACCCTGGGCGCCGCGCCCGAGTGGCTGGTGCTCGGCTACCTGCGCAACCAGCGCCTGGTCGACTCGATCGACGACATCGACTCGATCACCGTCGACTGGGACGTCGAGGCCGCAGCGGTGAAGACGCGCGCCGGCATCGAGCGCTTCGACGAGAAGACCGCCAAGCGCGTGGTCACCACCGGCTGCGGCCAGGGCACGGTGTTCGGCGACCTGATGAACGAGCTCGACAGCTTGCATTTGCCGAGCGCGAGCGACCCGACAGCCCGCCTCACGCAGAGCGGCCTGTACGGCCTGCTCGACGC
>DASXQQ010000299.1:0-20285 GCA_036507085.1 Piscinibacter sp.
GTACAGCGCGCGCAGGCTCGGCGCGTGGTCACCGAGGTAGAGCTCGCCGGTGGTTCGGTCGGGCTTCAGGTTCACGCGTGAGACGTTGAGCGTGTAGGTGTCGCCGCCCACCGGCGTGCGCAGCTCGAACCAGCGGGCAAGCGGCTTCACGTGGCTGAACGGGCGGTGTTCTGAACGCGCCAGGTGCGCGCTACCCCACTGCCAGCTCGACACATCGGCCCCATGCGCGGCCTGCAGCTCGTCGAGCGCCTTGCCGAATGCGGCATCGATCTGCTGCGCGCAGGTTTCCACTTCTGCCGTGCGCTTGTCGTCGCACCACCAGCCGTCGTTGCGCTCGAGCACGCCCTCGAGCGCATCGCGAAAGCTGCGGCCTCCGAACGTGCGCTCCCACTGCGCGCTGCCCAGTTCGTCTGCAAACACCGCGGTGGTCAGGTGGCGGGTCCAGGCCCAGTAGATCAGCGGGGCGGCCTTGTCTGCGGCCATGATTCCGTCGAAGCCCGCGAGCTGCTGCCGCGCCGCGGCCGCGAGCGGATGCGTCGACTTCGCCTGGCGCAGGAACGGCAGCAGCCGCTTCGTCGCGAGCGACACCACGTCGGCCTGCATCTCGCGCAGACTCGCGAGGCTGTGCTTCGGCTTCGCATCGAGCAGCTGCTCGATGCGCTGCATGCGGTACGGCACCGCCCATTCGTTGGTGATGTAGTGCGGGTAGTCGCTCGCATGGATGCGCTGGTTGGCGGTGGCGATCCAGCCGCGCGGCGGGTCGACTTCGCGCGGCGTCAGCGTCGCGTCGAGGCTGCCGGCCCAGTCGTAGCGCGCATCCCAGCCGGGCGACGGCACCTGCCCCTTCAAATCGTTGTCCGGCTTGCGCAGCGGCACCCGACCCGCCGACACCTCGCCGATGTGCCCCTCGCGGTCGGCGACCACCATGTTCTGCATCGGCGCGGTGTACATCGCTGACCCGGCGATGAAATCGGCCACCGACTTCGCGCGGTTGAACGCAATGCCGGCCTCGATGGTGCTCGGGTCGGGGTCGAGCGCGGTCCAGCGCATCGCCAACGCGTAGGTCGGCTTGGCCGATGGGCCGATCAAGCCGTCGGCGAGCCGGCCGGCATCGGAGATCACCGGCCCGTGGCGCGTCGCGCGGACGACCAGCGTCACATCGGGCCGGCCCTTGACCTTGATGACCTCGTCGAAGCTCTCGAATGCGGCCCAGCCGCTCGGCGTCTGGTACTGCGACGGATCGTCGGGCTTGATGCGCTCGAGGTACAGGTCCTGCACATCGGGCGCGGTGTTGGTGAAGCCCCACGCGACATGCTCGTTCTGGCCGAGCACCACGCCGGGCAGGCCGGGCATCGTCGCTCCCGCCACCTTCAAGTCGGGCGCCTCGATGCGTGCGAGGTACCACAGCGCCGGCGCGTTGAGCTTCAAGTGCGGGTCGTTGGCGAGCAGCGGCTTGCCGCTGTCGGTGTGCGAGCCGTGCACGACCCAGTTGTTCGAGCCGACGCCTTCGATGCCCGATTCGGGGGCCGCGTTCAAGGCCTGCTGGCCGAGCTTGCCATCGACCCCGAGCTGGCGGTACAGCGCGGCATAGTCGGTGCCGATCAGTGGCTTGTCGCCAGGATACGGCGGCAGCAACTCGTCGATGCGCTGCACCGGCAGCTTCAGCGCGAGTCGCATGCGCAGCAGCTCGGTCGACCAGTTGCCGCCCAGGTCCCAGGCCATCATGATGGCCCAGGCCATGGTGTCCTCGGGCGTCCACGCCTCGGGCTGCAGGCCGAGGACGACGAACTCGGGCGGGCGCGCCTTCATCGCCTGCTGCACGAAGGCGTTGATGCCCGCGGTGTAGGCATTGATCACCGCCTTCGCCTCGGGGCTCGCGTGCGCCCATTGCACGGCGGCGGCGCGCTTCACGCCCAGCGCGCGCAGGAACCGGTCGTTGTCGAGCGCGGCTTCGCCGAAGGCCTCGGCCAGCCGCCCCGCGCCGATGCGCCGGTGCGTCTCGAGCTGCCACAAGCGGTCCTGCGCATGGACGAAGCCGAGGCCGAACATCGCGTCGTCGGTCGAGCCCGCCTTGATCGTCGGGATGCCCTGCGCGTCGCGTTCGATGCGGATCTCGGCGCGCGGCCCGGCAAGGCGCAGGCTGCCGTCGGTTTGCGGCAGTGCCTGTCGCATGTACAGCCACAGCGCGGCCGCCACCATCAATACCAGCAGCCCGATCGCGGTCGCCGTGCGGCGCAGCCATTTCATCGTTCATCTCCCGGGGGTCGTACACGCAAGCGTAACGCCTCGGGCAACAAGGGCCGGTGCAAGCAGCAATCTGTTCGATGAACCGGCCGCTTTTCGGCGCTTCGAAGGCGTGTCGATTCGAAACAATGGGCCATCGCCATGGAGCTTCGATGATGAACGCTGCGTCCTACGACAACCAATTGAGCCGTGCGACGCTGCACGGCTTCGGCCTGCCGGCGGAGCGGCTCGCCCGCGTCGCCGCGCGCCGCGCCTTCGTCGAGCTCAAGCACACGTTCATGCGCGCGGTCGGCGACATCGACGGCCCGACCGGCGAGATGCTGCAGCGCCGGGTGCGCCAGGCGAGCGAAGCGATCGAGCTGTGGCGCCTGGGCGGGCTGGTGCTCGCGTCGCTTCCCGCACACGATGATCGCGCCGCATGCCATCGAATCGAGTTGCATCGCCAGCTCGACAGCGTGTTCCCAGACAACAGCCGCGACACTGCCGTCGTTCCGCTCTGACGCTTTCTCTCAGCGCGAACCGAGCGCGAGCTTCAGACCGAGGCCGACGAACAGCGCACCCGCCGCGCGCCTGACCCAGCGCCCCGCCGACCCGCCCGCCGCCGCCGACCAGCGCTCGCGCACGCCGCCCGCGAGCCAGGCGACAGCGATGTTCACCGCCGTGCCTCCGACATTGAACAGCGCGCCCAGCGCCAGAAACGCCAGCGCCTGACCCGATGCGGCGGGGGTGATGAACTGTGGCAGGAAGGCGAGAAAGAACAGCGCCACCTTCGGGTTCAATGCATTGGTGAGCGCGCCCTGCCAGAACACCCGGCGCGACTCCACCGCGACGGGCTTGGCGACATCGGGGCGCCCCGCGCGCAGCATGCCGATGCCGACCCAGACCAGGTAAGCAGCGCCGACCCACTTGACGATGTCGAAGGCCAGTGCCGAGGCCGCGAGCAGTGCCGACAGCCCGACCGCGGCGAGCGCCGTGTGCAGCAGGCAGCCCGCGCCGACGCCCAGCGCCGCCATCACCCCGCCGCGCCGGCCATGCGCCGCGCTGCTGCCGATGACGAACAGCATGTCGGGGCCGGGCGTCAGGTTCACCAGCAGCGCCGCCGCCGCGAACAGCGGCAGGTCGTGGATCGGCAGCGGCGTCACTGCAAGGCGCCGAGGAAATCGCTCTTGCCCAGGTCGACGCCATTGTGGCGCAGCAGCGCATAGGTCGTCGTCACGTGGAAGAAGAAGTTCGGCAGCACGAAGTGCTTCAGGTAGAACTCCCCCTTCAGCGTCATCGGGCCGTCGCGGCGCGGCACCGTCACGTCCTTGTCCTCGGTGCCGGCGATCTGCGCGGCCGGTACCGACTGCACGTAGTCCATGGTCTTGCGCACGCGCTCACGCAGCTCGTCGAAGCTCGCTTCGTTGTCCTCGAATTTCGGCGCGTCGACGCCGGCCAGCCGCGCGACGCCGAACTTCGCGGTGTCGCAGGCGATCTGGACCTGCTTGGTGAACGGCAGCATGTCGGGCGCCAGCCGCGCGGCGAGCAGCACGCCGGTGTCGAACTTCTTCGCAGCGGCGTGCGCCTCGGCCTTGTCGAGCCAGGCGAGCAGGTTGGAGAGCATGCGGACGAAGACCGGCACGCTGGCCGAGTGCATGGAGATGGACATGGGGGACTCCTGTCGATGTCGGGGTGCGAGGGGCGCGGAGTGGCGATGCTACTGCGACCCGCCTCGCGCTGCAGAGCGGGCACAATGTCCGCTGAGCCGCTCCCCTTTCCCGCCGCCGTGAACATCATCATCCTCGACGACTACCAGGACGCCGTGCGCAAGCTCAAGTGCGCGAGCAAGCTCGAGTCGCTCAACGCCAAGGTCTTCACCAACACCGTCAAGGGCATCGGCCAGCTGTCGGTGCGTCTGCGCGACGTCGACGTGCTGGTGCTCATTCGCGAGCGCACCCAGTTCCCGAAGCAGTTGCTCGAAAAACTGCCGCGCTTGAAGCTGATCTCGCAGACCGGTCGCGTCGGCTCGCACATCGACGTCGACACCTGCACCCGCATGGGCATTGCGGTGGCCGAGGGCGTGGGCTCGCCGGTGGCGCCGGCCGAACTGACCTGGGCGCTGATCATGGCGGCGATGCGCCGGCTGCCGCAGTACATCGGCAACCTCAAGCACGGGGCGTGGCAACAGTCCGGCCTGAAGGCGGCGTCGATGCCGGCGAACTTCGGCCTCGGCATGGTGCTGCGCGGGCGCACGCTGGGCATCTGGGGCTACGGCACGATCGGCCAGATGGTGGCCGGCTACGGCCGCGCCTTCGGCATGCAGGTCACCGTCTGGGGCAGCGAGTCGGCGCGCGAGAAGGCGCAAAGCGACGGCTGCGTGCCGGCGCCCAATTGCGAAGCGTTCTTCGAGGCCTGCGACGTGCTGTCGCTGCACCTGCGCCTGACCGACACGACGCGCGGCATCGTCAAGCACGACGCGCTGGCGCGCATGAAGCCGACCGCGTTGCTGGTGAACACCTCGCGCGCCGAGTTGATCGAGGATGGCGCGCTGGTGTCGGCGCTCAACCGCGGCCGCCCCGGCATGGCCGCGATCGACGTGTTCGAGAGCGAACCGATCCTGCAGGGCCACCCGCTGCTGCGGCTGGAAAACGCGGTGTGCACACCGCACATCGGCTACGTCGAGCACGACAGCTACGAGATGTACTTCAGCGCCGCGTTCGACAACGTCGTCAATTTCGTCCACGGCCAGCCGAGCAACATCATCAATCCCGATGCCCTGAAGGTCCTGCGGTGATCGAGACGGCCCCGCCCGCGCAGGACCTTGCGCGACCGCAATCCCTGTCCAACCTGTTCTTCACCTTCAACCGCATGGCGCTGCAGGGCTTCGGCGGCGTGCTTGCAGTGGCCCAGCGCGAGCTGGTCGAGCGCGAGCGCTGGATGACCCGCGAGCAGTTCGTCGAGACGCTGGCGGTGAGCCAGGTGCTGCCCGGGCCGAACATCGTCAACATGGCCTTGATCATCGGCGACCGCCATTTCGGCTTGCGCGGCGCCTTCATCGCGCTCGCCGGCATGCTGCTGGTGCCGCTGGTCATCGTGCTTGCGCTGACCGCGCTGTACGCCGAGTTCGCGAGCCACCCGATGGTCAGCGGCGCGTTGCGCGGCATGGGTGCGGTGGCGGCGGGGCTGGTGATCTCCACCGCCTTGAAGCTGTCGACCACCCTGCGCAAGGGCGCGATGGGGCTCGGGCTGGGCGTCGTCTTCGCAGGGCTCACATTCGTCGCGATCGGCTTGCTGCACTGGCCGCTGGTGTGGCTGCTCGCCGGGCTCGCTCCGATCGCGGTGGCCACCGCCTGGATCAGGCTCGGGCGATGACGGGGCTCGCCAGCGCGCTCAGCGCCTCCGACCTGGTCGCCCTGTTCGCGCAGTTCCTGATGCTCAGCCTGCTGGCGGTCGGCGGCGCCATCAGCACCGCGCCCGAAATGCACCGCTTCGTCGTCAACCAGCACGGCTGGATCACCGACACGCAGTTCACCGCATCGGTGGCGATCGCCCAGGCCGCGCCCGGGCCCAATGTGCTGTTCGTCGCGGTGATCGGCTGGAACGTCGCCGGCGCGCTCGGCGCGCTGGCGACGATGACCGGCATCCTGCTGCCGTCGACTGCGCTGTCGCTGTGGGCCACCCGCTGGGGCCATGCGCGGCGCGAAACGCGGGGCGTGCGCGCCTTCACCACCGGCATGGCGCCATTGACGCTGGGCTTGCTGCTCGCCACCGGCTGGGTTCTCGCCGGGCCCGCCGCCGGTCATCCGGGCTCGATGGCATTGGTTGCGGCGACGGTGCTCATCATGCTGCGCACCAAGCTCAGCCCGATGTGGCCGGTGGCGATGGGCGCCGTCGTGGGGGCGCTCGGCTGGGCTTGACGGCCTTTACTGCAAGGCGTCGGCAACGAGCATCGGCAGCTCGGTCAGCTCACGCGCCACGCTCGGTGGCAGGTCGTCCCAGTCGGAGCCGGTGAACACGACTTCGGTCTCCCCCTGGGCGTCGCTGCGAACGCACACCGCGAGCGGCACTTCGGGCGCCGACGCGGGGCCGTCCATCAGCACCGGCGTGCCGCCGTCTGACGATTCGAACACGATCAGCGCGTACTCGCCGCGATCGTCGTATTGCGGTCGCGCATTGGCATCGAGCCGCGCGAAAACCGACAGGCCATGGCGCTGTGCGCTGGCTTCGATACGCTCCACCGTCTCCGGCACGCGAAAGCGGCTGGACTGCGATAGCGCATTGCGATCGTTCGCCGCATGAGCCACGCGGCCACCACCGAGCGCGGACATCACCACCGCCACGCAGCCGGTCATCCAGAATCGGAAGGGCTGTTTCATCGGGATATCTCCATTGGCGCCGAGCACCGGAGCGCGCAGTGTGACCGAGCCGCGTGACGGTGCGGTGAAGACTCGTAACGACCCGCAAGCGGCGCGGTTATTTTTGGCGCTCCTCACTTCCTTATTTGGTACCAAATATCTTGTCGCCCGCGTCGCCGAGCCCGGGAATGATGTAGCCGACCTCGTTGAGGTGGCTGTCGACCGCGGCGGTCCAGCAGCGCACCTGCGGATGCGCGCGGTCCAGCGCCGCGATGCCTTCGGGCGCGGCGACGAGCACCAGCGCGCGGATGTCGCGGCAGCCGCGGCTCTTCAGCAGATCGATGGTCGCGATCATCGACCCGGCGGTGGCGAGCATCGGGTCGATGATGAGCGCGGTGCGCTCGGCCAGGTGGCCGACGAACTTCTCGAAATAGTTTTCCGGCTGCAAGGTCTCATGGTTGCGCGACAGGCCGACCACGCTGACCTTGGCGTTCGGAATCATGTCGAGCACACCGTCGAGCATGCCCAGCCCGGCGCGCAGGATCGGCACCACGGTGACCTTCTTGCCGCTGATGCGGTCGACCTCGACCGGGCCGCTCCAGCAGGTGAGCGTCGTCTTCTCGAGCGGAAAATCGGCGGTCGCCTCGTAGGCGAGCAGGCGCGCCAGTTCGTTGGTCAGCTCGCGGAATTTCTTGGTCGAGATGTCGCTCTCGCGCAGCAGGCCGACCTTGTGCTTGACGAGCGGATGCGATACGTCGATGACGGGCATGGCGCGGCGACCGGGATGGGGTTCGCCGCAGTGTAGCGGCCCGCGCCGCCCGGCCCTACTCTTTCGGCCGCGCGTTGATCGAGCGCAGGTACGCGGCGAGGTCGTTGGTCTGCTCGTCGGTCAGCTCGGCGCCCCAGGGCGGCATGAACGGCGAGCGGCCCAGGGCCTCACCGCCCATGCGGATGATCAGCGTGAAATAGGCGTCGTTCTTGTCGCTCATGCGCAGGTTGGCCGGCCGCGGGTTGTACAGCCGTGCGGCGCGGCCGTTGCCGTCGGCATTGATGCCGTGGCAGGTGACGCAGTAGTTGGAATACACCAGCCCGCCGCGAAAGATCGCGGCGTCGCGGCTGTCGCGCGGCAGCAAGGCGCCCTGGGCGCCGCCGTGCGCATCCGGCGGCGGGGGTGCCGCCAGCGCCAGCAGCGGCAGCAGCGCCAAGGCGAGCGCCGCGCACGCAAGCCTCAGCCGCAGCCAGTCGCGACTCACTTGGTGACCTCGATGACCAGCTTCATGTCGGGGTGCACGGCGCATTCCACTTCCACCGTGCCCGCCTTGTCGAAGGTGACGCTCTTGGACTGGCCCGGCCCGTAGGAGCCGAGGTCGAAGCTCTTCGCATCGGAGAGCGAAAAGATGTTGTGCGAGAACGGATCCTCGTTGAGGAACTTGACCGTGTCGCCCACCTTCACGATCAGCTTCTTGATCGAAAAGGCCTTGCCCTTTTGCGAGACCACATGCTCGGCGGCCCAGACCGCGCCCGCAAGCACCAGCATCGCCGCCGCACACACGCCGGCCATACGCCGTCTGTTCATGATGATTCCTTCATTGACTTCACTTCACTGCATTACCGAAGCAAGGCGCTCGAGCATGCGCGACGATGTGTCCGACAGCGCCGCCGCCGTCCCGTCGAGCAGCCGGGCGTGGGAATGGCCCGCCTGCAGCGTGCCGTCCAGCGAGCCCACATCGCCATCCATGTCGCGCACGCGTCCGGTCTGGCGTTCGAACGCGGTACGAAAACCCTGCACGTCGCCGGCCATCGTCTCGATCAGCTGCCGGTTGTGGGCCGCCGAGGCTTCCAGCGCGGCAATGCGTTGCGCACAGTCGTCCATCAGCTCGCGCGTCTTGCCCACCGACTGCTCGGTGGACGCGAGTTGCTGGTTGATGTCCTCGCTGGCGCGGCGGATCTCGACCGCCGCGGTGGCGGTGTCTTCCGACAGCTTGCGAATCGATTGCGCGACGACGTTGAAGCCGCGGCCGGCGTCTCCGGCGCGCGCCGCTTCGACCGCGGCGTTCATCGACAGCAGCCGCGTGGTCGACGAAATGCGCGCGATGCTCTCGGTGAAATCGGCGATCTGGCCGCGGCTGCGGCCGAGCGCCTGGGTCGCCTGCTGCAGCCCCCGCATCTGCTCCACCGTGGCCTTCACCTGCTCGGCCACCACGCCGGCCTCGCCCGCCTGCTGGCGCGACGTGGCCATCGAACTCTTGCAGGTCTCGGTCAGTGAATTGAGTTCGCCCAATGCGCGCTGCGTCTCGTCGCCCATCGCGCCGAAGGAGTTGCGGAAGCGGCCGATCATCGCGGTCAGCTGCTCATTGGCGTGGCGCATGTCGGCATTCAGCTGGGCCAGCTGACGGCCATCGGCATCCAGCCGTTCGGCGCTTTGGTGGACCTCGCCGAGCAGGCGCTCGACCTCATCGGTTCGCGACAGGCGCTTCATCAAGCGCCAGTAGAACGTCAGCGCCAATGCGACGCCGCCCGCGGTGGCGCCGAGCAGGCCCAGCAGCATCTTCTGGAATGCGGCCTGGCGCGCCAGGCCCGAGGCGGCCCGTTCGGCGCTCTGCGCACTCTGGATCGTTTTCGACAGCTCGTCGATGCGCTTCAGCGGTTCGGCGATGCCGGCCAGCAGTTCGAGCGCCTGCGCGTCTTCGTTCTTGCGCGCAGCCACCACGACCCTCATCCGCGGCGACTTGACGCTGTCGACCAGCTGCGCCATGTCGGCGGCGTCGCGGTTGTCGGGCAGGGCCTGGCGCAGCGCGGTCACCGAATCTTCCAGACGCGATGCGGCGCCGATCGACGCGACCGCGGCAGCGCGCACCGCGTCGGGTTCGCTCAGCGCGATGGCCTGCATCAGCAGCCGGTCGACCTCGAGGATCGCCTGGCGTGTCTGCGTCGCCGCCTGCATCCTGGCGTCGCCCTGCTGTTCGTTGGCCGCCACGTCGCGCAACAGGCGCCACATCAACGCACCGGAGGCGCCCGCCACGCCGATGACCAGCACGATCATCAGCATCGCGAACACGGTGACCTGGCGCTTCCACTGCGACACGCCGCCGCGGCGCCGCTGCGGCGGCGGCGTCGAGTCCGGGCTCTGGGCCATCGGTGTCATCCCTCGGGTTGTGCCGCCGGCATCGGCGCCGGCAGCGCCTTACTGCGGCAGCTGGGGCACGGCCACCGGCTTGCGGTTGCCGGTGAGCGATTTCATGAACGCCACCAGATCGGTCTTTTCCTGCTCGCTCAAGCTGAGCGGCTTCATGCTGCCCGACAGATTGGAACGGTCGTCACCGCCGCGCACGTAGTGCTCGACGACGTCGCGCAGCGTCGCGGCCGACCCGTCGTGGAAGTACGGTGCGGTGAGTTCGATGTCGCGCAGCGACGGCGTCTTGAACGCCCCTTGCATGCTCGCCACCTTGCGGATGTTGAAGCGCCCGGGGTCGGGCTCGCCGCCCGTCTTGATGCCGATGTTGTGGAAACCGTTGTCGGTGAAATTGGACCCCGAATGGCACGCCACGCAATTGCCCTTGGCCGAGTCGGTGAAGACCTTGTAGCCGCGCCACTGCGACAGCGTGAACGCCTTCTTGTCGCCGGCGAGCCAGCGGTCGAACGCCGAGTCATTGGACACCACGGTGCGCTCGAAAGCGGCAATCGCCTTGGCAATGGTCTCCTCGGTCACCCCTTCGCCGGGGTAGGCCTTGTCGAACAGCGCCACGTACGCGGGCACGCCGCGCAGGCGCGCCAGCGAGACGGCGAAGTCGGTGTTCATTTCCTGCGGCGTCTTCATCGGCCCGAGCGCCTGGTCTTCGAGCGACTTCTTGCGCCCGTCCCACATGAACTGGGTGTTGAAGGCGGTGTTGACCACCGTCGGCGTGGCGCGTCCGAGCACCTGGCCGCCCCAGCCGACCGCGGTCTTCAAGCCGTCGGACCAGCCGAGCGAGGGGTTGTGGCAGCTGGCGCACGACATCGCACCGTTGCCCGACATGCGGGGGTCGAAGAACAGCGACTTGCCGAGCTCGACACGAACCGGCGTGCTCACGTTGTCGGCCGGCATCGGCACCGAAGGCAGTCGCCAGGCGTGATCGGCTCGGGTCGGGGCCGGAGCGTAGGCGGTTTCTGCCGACCACGACGCGGCGGCGAATGCGCAAAGCACGCTGGCCAGCGCGGTGACGGGGGCGAGTGTTCGACTCATGTGGGTACCTCTGAACGCTTCACTGGTCGACGTGTTCCCGCCGTCTCGGTCATCCCCGATGGCCGAATTTTCGACCGCTGAGCGTTGGGACTTGAGGCGAACAGGTGCCGAAAAACCGCCCACATCTCACGAGCGGTGAGCGCCGTGGCGAGCGTTTACCCGCGCTGGCGCAACGCCTCGTACAGGCAGATGCCCGACGCCACCGAGACGTTCAGGCTTTCCACCGCGCCCTTCATCGGCAGGCGCACCAGCTCGTCGCAGGTTCGGCCGGTGAGCTGGCGCATGCCGCTGCCCTCGGCGCCGAGCACCAGCGCGAGCGGGCCGCGCAGGTCGAGCTCGTAGAGCGACTTGCGCGCATCGTCCGAGGTGCCGACGACGCGGATGTTGCGTTCCTTCAGCTCGTTGAGCGTGCGCGCGAGGTTGGTGACCATGAAGTACGGCACCGTGTCGGCCGCGCCGCTGGCGACCTTGGCGACCGTCGCGTTGATGCCCACCGCGTGGTCCTTGGGCGCGATCACCGCGTGCGCGCCGGCGCCGTCGGCCACGCGCAGGCAGGCGCCGAGGTTGTGCGGGTCGGTGATGCCGTCGAGCACCAGCAGCAGCGGATCGCCCTCGACCGCGTCGAGCGTGTCGTCGAGCGAGTGGCTCATCGGCACCGCGTCGACGCGCGCCACCACCCCCTGGTGGCGGTGCGTGCCGCACATCTTCTGCAGCCGCTCGTCGTCGCTGTCGAGCAGCTTCGCGCCGGCTTCCTTCGCGCGTTCGACGAACTGGCGCATGCGCTGGTCGCGCCGCGTCGCGTCGACGTGGATTTCGAGAATCGACTTCGGCGCGGTCTTCAGCCGGACGGTGACGGCGTGAAAGCCGAACAGGATTTTGGAAGCCATGCGCCGATGGTAGCCGGCGCGCGCCGGCGGCTCATGCGTAGGTGTCGACCAGGCTGCCCAGTGCAGTGTCCGGGGTCGTCGGCGGCGTCGTCGGCGCCGGTGCCGGATCCACGCTCACCGAGGGCGGCTCGGTGGTGGGCGACGACGCCGACGTCGTGGGCGTCGTCGCGGCCGGCGTGGTGGTTGTGGCGGGCTGCGTCAGCGCGTCGAGGCGCTGACGACCCCACGCGTGGCCACGCTGCAGGTGCCGACCGGGGCCGTGCCCGACCTCGCGGCCGCCGGCACCGGTGGTGGACAGGGATTCGAACTTCGAGGAATGGCTGATCGTGGCAATCGACATGGTGACCTCCTGGACATGCCACCCCGTTTTCGGCTGGTCGTCGAATCGCTTCAGGCCGGATGCGTAACGGTGTGCAAGCCGCACACCGCCTCACGAACCCGCCTTCACGAGCATCAGCAAGCCGATCAGCACCGGCTGGTGCAGCATGTAGAAGCTCAGGCTCCAGCGCCCCAGCACCGCGAGCGGCCGCAGCGCCGCCGGCACCGGCCCGGCAAGCAGCGAGCGGTGGCGCGCCAGCGCCCACTGGCCCGCCGCCAAGCCCCACCACATCACGCCGATCCACGGCAGCAGCGGCACGTAGTCCTCGGTTCTCGGCTTGTGCGTGACCAGACCGACCCAGTTGGTCAGGCGGGTGTCGAAGAACGGGTGCTGCACGAGATGCGGCAGCACGAGGGCCAGCGCACCGGCCAGCCACAGCGCGACACCCCAGCGCGCGCTCGCCCGCATCGCGATCAGCATCAGCGCGATGGCGTGCAGCACGCCGAAGCTGATGTAGCTGCGCGGAAACATCCACCACGAACCCGCACTGACCAGCCCGGCGCACAGCGCCACCTGCACCCAGCGCTGCCAGAAGCGCGGCCAGCCTTGACCCTGCCGGATCGCCACCGCCTGCCCGAGGCCGGCGCAGAAAAGAAACAGGCTGAGGATGCAGGTGCGCTGCAGGGTCCAGACCGGGTCGTTGTAGAAGTCCTGGCGGATGAACCCGAAGTGGTTCAGGTCGAAACCGAAGTGGAACGCCGCCATCCAGACGATGGCCACGCCGCGCACGGCGTCCAGTCGGTCGAAGCGTTCATGGGTCGCGCGGTGACTCGGATTCACCCGGCGACGATATCGCACCCGCGCGCCGCGCAACACTCCCGATGGACGCGCCGCCGATCCGACCGTAACCTCGCGACGAGGCCGGACGTGAATCGGGGGGGTCATGAAAGCAAGCCGGATTTCCTTGTTGCTGCTGGGCGTGGCTGTGGCCGCAAGCGCGGCCTTCCTGCTGCTGCGTTCCGGTTCGTTCGACCGTCCCCTGGACAAGGTGTCGCTGCGCCTGAACTGGACTGTCTACGGGGAGCACGCGCCGTTCTACGCTGCCAAGGAGAACGGCTTCTTCCGCGAGCAAGGGCTCGACGTCGAAATCCTGCCGGGATCGGGCTCCGGCGCCACGGTCAAGCTGATCGGCGAGGGCGCCAGCGACTTCGGCTATGCCGATTCGGGGACGGTGATCAAGGGGATCACGTCGGGCGCGAAGCTGAAGTCGGTCGCGGTGTTCACCCAGCGCAACACGCAGTCGCTGATGTTCTTCAAGGACAAGCCCATCCGGCAGCCGCAGGACATCATCGGCAAGCGGCTCGCCTTCACCAGCGGCGACGCCTCGGCACAGGTGTTCTTTTCGACGCTGGTGTCGATGGGCATCGACGCGTCGAAAGTCAAGGTCCTGTACTACTCCACGCCGCGCGAGAAGGAGCAGGCCGTCTTCGACGGCAAGGCCGATGCGTTCGGCGGCCTCTACATCGACCAACTGCCGAGGCTGCGCGAACAGTGGAAACCCCGCGAGGTGGATGCCTTCAAGTTCCACGAGCACGGGCTGGAAGCGCTGGCCATGGGCATCGTCGCGCACGACGACCTCATCAAGCGCCGGCCCGATCTGGTGAAGCGATTCGTCGCCGCCTCTCAGCGCGGAGCCCAGTGGGCGCAAGGCCACCCGGCAGAGGCCGCGGCGCTGGTGTTCAAGCACACCCAGGGCGACACGCTGGCCAGCGTGCGCACCCAGATCGACTACTGGATCGCCTGCATCCACTCGCCTCGCACCATGGGCAAGGCCGTCGGATGGATGGCGCCCGAAGACTGGGCCGCGACCATCGACCTCGTGGCCAAGACCACCCAGATCGAGGCGAGCAGGGACCTGAGCGCCTATTTCGACAACCAGTTCATCAATCAGGACATCCGTTGACGCTCGTCGCCGAGCGACTACCCATGGCAACCGATGAAGCGATCGAGCGCGCGCACGCAGACGGCACGACGAATGGCCCCGGCGCGGCCACCCATGTCGTGCCCTTGTCGCTGCTGGTCGCATCGATCGCGTCCTTGCTGCTTCACCTCTATCTCGACGATGCGATGGCCCTGCTTGCCTGCGGCGTCTTTCTCCTGCTCGGCATCGGCAGCACGATCAGGAACCTGAAATATTTCCGAATCCGCCACAAGTTCAACTTCGCGGTTCTGCTACTGACGCTGGTTCCGCTGGGCATCTTCTCGCTGTGGAACAAGGCGCGGATGAACGAGGCGCTCACCAACGCGGCCAACGTCTCGCTGTTTGCCGGCGCCACGCGCACCGCGAACCGCCTGGACGACTACTTCATCGTCGAGCAGAACAATCTTCGCGTCAAAGCCGCGCTGCCGCAGTTGCAGGACTACCTGAGCCTGCCGCCGGGCACGCCTGGCCCGCGCCCCTCCAAGGAAGCCATCCTGCAATTGCTGAAGGTGTTCGGCACCGAGGACTCGGTGTACATCTCGGCGGTCGTGCTGCTGGATCGCAGCGGCACCGTCGTCGCCGACACGCGGCAGTACCCGGTCCCGCCGGACATGTCGAGCCGGGATTTTTTCGTCGTCCCGAAGACCACCGGCCACGGTTTCGTTTCATCCATCGGTGCCGAAGAAAAAATCGGAGAGAGCGGCTTTTACGTCAGCAGCGCGGTGCGCTCGCCGAGCGGCGCCTTCCTCGGCGTCCTGGCCATCCACTACAGCCGCGCCTTCTTGCAGCAGGTGGTGTCGGAAAGCCACGGGCTCGCGGGCCAGCGCTCGTTTGCGTTCCTCGTCGACAAGCAACTGCACTACCTCGCGCATGGCAAGGATGCCGAACTCAGCGGCAAGCCGTGGCCCGGACTGGCCGATGCGTCGCGCGCCTCGCTCGGCGCGATCGAGTACTTCGCCCAGAACCGCCGGGCCCTGCATTCGTTCTCGGCGGTCGACCCGACGGAGGCCCAGGATGCACTGATGCAGATGGTCGCGGTGCCACTCAAGAACAAGCCCTGGCTGGTGGTGTTCGCCCAGCCGCAGGAGGTCTTCCTCGCGCCGGTTCGCGCCCAGAACGCCAATCTGATCGCTGCGTTGCTGCTGATCGCCTTCCTGACCTACGTCGCCGGCGCGCTGATATCGAAGGGCTTGTCCCAGCCGCTGGTCCACCTCACGTCGGTCGCGAAGCACCTGGGCGTCGAGCGCGTCGCCGTCTCCGCGTCGACCCCCAGCGCCGAAGGCATCGATGCGCTCGTTCGCAGCCTCGACAAGATGGACGCGGAGCTCGTGCAGACCCGGGTCGGTCCACCGGCCATGCGCGGCGACGAGATCAGCATCCTGGCACAGGCCTTTCGCGCGATGGTGGCGCAGATGCGCACGCTGATCGGCGATCTGGCCGCGCGCGTCAACGAGCTCGAACGGGCGCAGCAAGCCGTGCGCGAGACGCAACGCCTGCTGCAAAGCATCATCGACAACTCCACGACGGTGGTCTACGTCAAGGATCTCGACGGTCGCTACCTGCTCGTCAACCGGCGGTTCCAGCAGCTGTTCCACGTGAGCGGCGAAGCCATCGTCGGCATGACCGATCACGACCTGTTTCCCAAGGATCGCGCGGACGCGTATCGGTCGGTGGACCGCCGGGCCCTGGAGGCCGGCTGCGCGCTCGAAGCGGAGGAGGTCGTTCCGCAGGACGACGGCTTGCACACCTACATCTCGATCAAGTATCCGCTTCACGACGCCACCGGGCGCGCCTGGGCGACCTGCGGCATTTCCACCGACATCAGCGAGCGCAAGCAGGCGGAAGTGGAGCTCGCCAGCCACAGCGACCGGCTCGAAGAGTTGATCAAGGAGCGGACCAGCGAGCTGCTCGTGGCCAAGGACCGCGCCGAGGTGGCCAACCGCGCGAAGAGCGCGTTCCTGGCCAGCATGAGCCATGAGTTGCGCACCCCGCTGAACGGCATCCTCGGCTATGCACAATTGCTGGCGCGAGCCGGCAACCTCGATGAACGGCAGGCTGCCGGCGTCAAGATCATCCACCAAAGCGGTGAACACCTGCTGGTGCTGATCGACGACATTCTCGACCTGTCGAAGATCGAGGCGGGCAAGATCGACCTGTACCCGACGCCGGTGGCCCTGCCCGGCTTCGTCGCGCTCATCGCCGACATCGTCCGCGTGAAGGCGGCGCAGAAGAGCGTGGCCTTCGCCTGCGAGGTGCCGGACAACCTGCCCCCGGTGATCCAGGTCGACGAGCAGCGCTTGCGACAGGTCCTGCTCAACCTGCTCGGCAATGCGGTCAAGTTCACCGAGCGGGGCGAAGTGCGGCTCATCGTTCGGCGACTGAGCGCGAGCGGCGGCGTGGCGTGGCTTCGCTTCGAGGTGCGCGATACCGGCATCGGCGTCGCCGGCGACGCGCTGGAAACCATCTTCAAGCCCTTCGAGCAGGCGGGCGACAAGCAGCACCGGCTGGGCGGCACCGGGCTGGGCCTGGCGATCAGCCGCCAACTGGTGCGCTTCATGGGCAGCGACATTCATGTCGAGAGCCGCGAGGGGCAAGGCAGCCGCTTCTGGTTCGAGCTCGGCGTGCCCATTCCGCTGGCGGAGGCGCCGCGCTCGCAGGACCCGAATGTCGTAACCGGCTATCGGGGATCGCGCAAGACGGTTCTGGTCATCGACGACATCCGGGAGAACCGGGTCCTGGTCAACGACCTGCTGAGCCCGCTGGGCTTTCGGGTCGTCCAGGCCGAAGACGGCCAGCGCGGCCTGGAATGCGCCGAGCAGCACCGGCCGGACCTGATCCTGATGGACAACCTCATGCCGGTCATGGACGGACTCGAAGCGACGCGCCGACTGCGCGAGACGCCCGCGTTCATCGAGACCCCCATCATCACGATCTCGGCCAGCGTGTCGATGGCCGAGCAACAGCGCAGCCTGGCCGCCGGCGCGAACGCCTTCCTGGCCAAGCCGCTGGACCTCACGATGCTGTTTCAGGAGATCAGCGCACTGCTGCAGTTGAACTGGACTTACGCCGGCCAGAAAGAGGACTGAGCCCGAATCCCCGATCGCCCATGACCTCGCAGGTCATGGAGCGGCGGCCGCCACTCGGCTATCGTCGCGCCATGCCAGCCACCCTGCCCCGTCCTCCTGTCGGCGCGCTGATCCGCGAATGGCGCCAGCGCCGGCGCCTGAGCCAGCTCGATCTCGCGTGCGAGGCCGACATCTCGACGCGCCACCTGAGCTACGTGGAGAACGGCCGCGCGTCGCCGAGCCGCGAGATGCTCATGCACCTGGCCGAGCGTCTGGACGTGCCGCTGCGCGAGCGCAACGCGCTGCTCACCGCCGGCGGCTTTGCACCGATCTACCGCGAGCGGGCGCTGGCCGATCCGGCGCTGGCCGCGGCGCGACAGGCCGTCGACCTTGTGCTGCGCGGCCACGAGCCCTACCCCGCGCTGGCGGTCGACCGGCACTGGACCCTGCTCGCCCACAACCGCGCGGTGCCGATGTTGCTGACCGGCGTCGACGCCGAGCTGCTGAAGCCGCCGGTGAACGTGATGCGCCTGAGCCTGCACCCGCGGGGCCTCGCGCCGCGCATCGTCAACCTGCTGCAATGGCGCGAGCATCTGTTCGCGCGGCTCAAGCAGCAGATCGCGGCGTCGGCGGATCCGCTGCTGGTCGACCTGCTGCACGAGCTCCAGGCCCTGGCGACCCCGCCGAACGCCACGTCGCACACCGGCGACGCCGATGCCTCCAACGTGGCCATCCCGGTGCAGTTCGAAACACCCGCCGGCGTGCTGTCGTTCATCAGCACGACCACGGTGTTCGGCACGCCGGTGGACATCACCTTGTCGGAGCTGGCGCTGGAGACCTTCTTCCCCGCCGACGCCCGCACAGCGGAACTGTTGCGTCGCCTGGGTGACGGACAGGACGGCGCGGTGCGGCGATAAAGCATCCTGCCCACGAAGGAGACGAGTCCATGGCCGCCACCGCCCCCGACGAAACGGTCCACCACCGCATCTGCCCGCTGTGCGAGGCCTGCTGCGGACTCGAGATCCGCATGCAAGGCGGCACGGTGCAGAGCATCCGCGGCCACGATGCCGACGTGTTCAGCGCCGGCTACATCTGCCCCAAGGGCGTCGCGCTGAAAGACCTGCACGAGGACCCGGACCGCCTGCGCACGCCGCTCATCAAGCGCGATGGCCGCTTCGTCGAGGCGAGCTGGGACGAGGCCTTCGCCGAGATCGAGCGCCGGCTGCCGCCGATCCTGGCCGCCCACGGCAAGGACGCGGTGGCCACGACCATCGGCAACCCGTCGGCGCACAAGTTCGGGCTGCTGCTGTACGGCACGCGGCTGCTGAAGGCGATCGGCTCGCACAACATCTTCACCGCGTCGACGCTCGACCAGATGCCCAAGCAGTTGTCGAGCGCTTTGATGTTCGGCCACTGGCTGTCGATCCCGGTTCCCGACATCGCGCGCTGCGATTTCCTGCTGATGCTGGGCGCCAACCCGCTGGCCAGCAACGGCAGCCTGTGGACCGTGCCCGACTTCCGCGGCAAGGCGAAAGCCATGCGCGCGCGCGGCGGCCGGCTGGTGGTGATCGACCCGCGGCGCAGCGAGACGGCGGCGATTGCCGACGAGCACCATTTCATTCGCCCCGGCGGCGATGCGTTCCTGCTGCTGGGCATGGTGCACACGCTGTTCGACGAGAACCTGGTGCGCCTGGGCCGGCTCGCCGAGCATGTGGTCGGCGTCGACGCGGTGCGCTCGGCGGTGCAGGACTTCGCGCCGGAGCGCGTTGCCGAGCGCTGCGGCATCGACGCCGCGACGATTCGCGCGCTCGCCCGCACGCTCGCAAGCACCGAGCGGGCCGCGGTGTACGGCCGCATCGGCACCTGCGTGCAGGCGTTCGGCACGCTGAACTCGTGGCTCGTCGACGTGCTGAACGTGCTCACCGGCCACCTCGACGCCCCCGGCGGCGCGATGTTCCCGAAGGCGGCGGCGTTCGCCGCCAACACCGCCGGTCCCGCGGGCTCGGGCCGCGGCGTCGTCACCGGCCGCTGGACGAGCCGCGTCAGCGGCGCGCCCGAGGTCTACGGCGAGCTGCCGATGAACTGCCTCGCCGAGGAGATCGAGACCGCCGGCGACGGCCAGGTGAAGGCGCTGATCACGATCGCCAGCAACCCGGTGCTGTCGGCGCCGAACGGGCCGCGGCTCGCGGCGGCGCTCGACCGGCTCGAGTTCATGGTCAGCATGGACATCTACCTCAACGAGACCTCGCGCCATGCCGATGTGATCCTGCCCGGCGTGTCGCCGCTGCAGGACACGCATTACGACGTTGCCTTCCCGATGCTCTCATGGCGCAACCACGCGCGCTACAGCCCGGCGATCGAAGCCGTGCCGCCCGGCCAGTTGCCGGAGTGGCAGACGCTGATGCGGCTGGTGGCGATCGTGCAGGGCAAGGGCGCGCAGGCCGATGTGCTGGCGCTCGACGACGACTACATCGCCGCCGACGTGCAGCGCCAGGCCGGGCCGCAGGCCGACGCGGTGCTGCAGGCCTTGGCGCCGCGGCGCGGCCCCGAGCGGCTGCTCGACCTGTCGCTGCGCAGCGGCCCGTATGGCGACGGCTTCGGCGCGAAGCCCGACGGGCTCACGCTCGCCAAGGTGATGGCCGCGCCGGCGGGCATCGACCTCGGAGCGCTGCAGCCACGCGTGCCGGAGCTGCTGCGCACGCCCTCGGGCAAGATCGAGCTCGCTCCCGCGATGCTCGTGGCCGATGTGCAGCGCGCCGCCGCCGACCTGCAGCGCCCGGTCGATGGCATGGTGATCGTCGGCCGTCGGCAGGTCCGCTCGAACAACAGCTGGATGCACAACCTGCCGCTGCTCGCCAAGGGGCCGGCCCGCTGCACCGCGCTCGTCCACCCGATCGACGCGCAGCGCCTGGGCTTGCGCGATGGCGCGCTGGCGCGCATCAGCGGCCACACCGGCGCGAGCATCGAGGCGCCGGTCGAGGTGAGCGACGAGATGATGCCCGGCGTCGTCAGCCTGCCGCACGGCTGGGGCCACGATCTGCCGCAGACGCGGCTCGGCGTGGCCCGCGAACGGCCCGGCGCCAACCTCAACGCGGTGCTCGACGAAGCGCGCTGGGACCCGCTGTCGGGCAACGCGGTGCTGGGCGGTGTGGCGGTGCAGGTGGCGCCGGCCGGTTGAGCGGCAAACGCAAGGCCTCACCGCAGAGACGCAGAGGACGCAGAGGAAACGCAGA
>DASXQQ010000300.1:0-5546 GCA_036507085.1 Piscinibacter sp.
TCACGGCGCCAGCGTGGCCGGCAGGTCTTCGGCCAGCGCGTAGCCGGTGCCGCGATGGGTCCGTATGGGATCGAGCTGCGGGGCCACGAGTTTCATCTTCGCGCGCAGCGTCTTCACATGCGCGTCGACGGTGCGGTCCAGGCTCTCGCCGGGGTCGTCCCAAACCCGTTCGAGCAAGGTGTCGCGGCTGAACACATGGCCGGGGCGCGACGCCAGCGTCTTCAGCAGGCCGTATTCGTAGCGCGACAGCTCGAGCAGGCGACCGTAGAAGCGGACCTGCCGGCGCCCGTCGTCGATCACGATCGGCAGCGCCGGTGCAGCGGGTGTGGCAGGCGCGGCAGCGGCCGGCTTGCTCGCGCGGCGCAGGATCGAGCGCACCCGCGCGACCAGCTCGCGCGGCGAAAACGGCTTGGCCACGTAGTCGTCGGCGCCGAGCTCGAGGCCGACGACGCGGTCGATCTCGTCGCTGCGCGCGGTGAGGAACACCACCGGCACGTCGGCGATCTCGCGCAGGCGCTTGAACACCTCGAAGCCGCTCGCGTCGGGCAGGCCCACATCGAGGATCACCAGCGCCGGCGGCTGCGCGCGCACTTGCGCGAGCGCCTCTTCGCCGGTGGCCACCCAGGCCGGCTCGAAGCCGTCGGTGCGCAGCGCGTATTGCAGCGTGTCGGCGATGCCCGGCTCGTCTTCGACGATCAGGATGCGTGGCTTCATTCGGTCGGCAGGAAGCCGTCGATCGACAGGTAGCGCTCGCCGGTGTCGTAGTTGAAACCAAGCACGGTGGCGCCGTGCGGCAGCTCGGGCAGCTTGCGCGCGATCGCCGCCAGCGTCGCGCCCGAGGAGATGCCCACCAGCATGCCTTCCTCGCGCGCAGCGCGGCGCGCCATTTCCTTGGCCGCGTCGGCGTCGACCTGGATCACGCCGTCGAGCAGCGCGGTGTGCAGGTTCTTCGGAATGAAGCCGGCGCCGATGCCCTGGATCGGGTGCGGGCCGGGGGCGCCGCCGCTGATGACCGGCGAGGCGGCCGGCTCGACCGCATACACCTTGAGCTTTGGCCACAGCCCCTTGAGCACCTGCGCGCAGCCGGTGATGTGGCCGCCGGTGCCCACGCCGGTGATCAGCGCATCGATGCCGCTCGGGAAGTCGGCGGCGATCTCCTGCGCGGTGGTGCGCACATGCGCGTCGATGTTGGCCGGGTTGTCGAACTGCTGCGGCATCCACGCGCCCGGCGTGTCGGCCAGCAGTTCGGTGGCGCGCGCGATCGCGCCGTTCATGCCTTTCTCGCGCGGCGTCAGCACGAAGTTCGCGCCGTAGGCGAGCATCAGGCGGCGCCGCTCGACGCTCATGCTGTCGGGCATCACCAGCACCAGCCGGTAGCCCTTGACGGCGGCCACCATCGCCAGGCCGACGCCGGTGTTGCCCGAGGTCGGCTCGATGATGGTCGCGCCCGGCTTCAGCGCGCCCGAGGCTTCGGCGGCCTCGATCATCGACAGCGCGATGCGGTCCTTGATCGACCCGCCGGGGTTGCTGCGCTCGCTCTTGACATAGACGCTGTGGCTGGCGCCGAACAGCCGGTTGATGCGAATGTGCGGCGTGTTGCCGATGGTGTGCAGGATGTCGTTGGCGAGCATGCGGGGCTCCTCGGGGTGCACGAATTATGGGGGCGATAATTCGGCCATGCCCGGCCCCCTTCGCAACGACAGCTTCCTGCGCGCCTGCCTGCGCCAGCCCACTGAATTCACCCCCGTCTGGTTGATGCGGCAAGCCGGGCGCTACCTGCCCGAGTACCGCGCGAGCCGGGCCAGGGCCGGCAGCTTCATGGGTCTCGCGACCAACGTCGACTTCGCCACCGAGGTGACCTTGCAGCCGCTCGACCGCTATGCGCTCGACGCGGCGATCCTGTTCTCCGACATCCTCACCGTGCCCGATGCGATGGGCCTGGGCCTGAGCTTCGCCGAGGGCGAAGGCCCGCGCTTCGCGTCACCGGTGCGCGACGAGGCGGCGGTCGCCAAGCTCGCGGTCCCCGACATGGCGAAGCTGCGCTATGTGTTCGACGCGGTCGCATCGATCCGCCGCGCGCTCGACGGGCGCGTCCCCTTGATCGGTTTTTCCGGCAGCCCCTGGACGCTCGCCTGCTACATGGTCGAAGGCGGCGGCTCGGACGACTATCGCCAGGTCAAGACCCTGCTCTACGCACGTCCCGACCTGCTGCATCGCATGCTGGCGGTCAACGCCGACGCCGTGGCGGCCTACCTCAACGCGCAGATCGACGCCGGCGCGCAGGCGGTGATGATCTTCGACAGCTGGGGCGGGGTGCTCGCCGACGGCGCGTTCCAGGAGTTCAGCCTCGCCTACACCCGGCGCGTGCTGCAACAGGTGAAGACGCAGCACGCGGGCGAGCGCATTCCGCGCATCGTCTTCACCAAGGGCGGCGGCCTCTGGCTGGAAGACATCGCGGCGATCGGACCCGACGTGATCGGGCTCGACTGGAGCGTCAACCTCGGCCAGGCGCGCCAACGGGTCGGCTCACGGGTCGCCCTGCAAGGCAACCTCGACCCGACCGTGCTGTTCGCGCCGCCGGAGGCGATTCGCGCCGAGGTCGCGCGCGTGCTCGCGAGCTTCGGCCCGCCGCCGCAGGCCGGCGGCAGCGCGGGCGGGCACATCTTCAACCTTGGCCATGGCATCAGCCAGCACACGCCACCCGACAGCGTCGCGGTGCTTGTCGACGCGGTGCATGAGTTCTCGCGCCGCATGCGCGAGCCCGCGTGCGCTGCGCACAACGGGCCGTGAAATTTGTCGGCCTATCGCCGCGCGGGGCTTGACTTATCCCCAAATTTGCCTTTGAACCGGGATGGCGCGGTTTGTGCTGCACCGCAGCATACGGTTTTCACTGACGCGAGCTAAGTCATTGATTTTATTGACTGATACAAACTGCTCCGAAAGTGTGCAGTGCACCGTCAAGGCCCACGAATCAAGCATTTAGCGCGGCTTTGGGCAGTTTGCCCACAAAGTTATCCACAGGCGAAGTGGAAAGTGTCGAAAAATGATTCGGATCAATGACTTATTGATCTTCCTTGAGGCGGGTTCGAACTTTGCCGGATAACTTGGTGCTGGCTGGTGTGACGAATCCGATCCGCTTGCGCGTCGCGGTGGAGACGCCGCAGCACACCGGATTGGGCGCGCCGCTCGACTATCTCAGCGAGCGAGCGCTCTCGCCCGGCACGTTGGTGCGCGCCCCGTTGGGCAAGCGGGAGCTGCCGGGCGTGGTGTGGGCCGGCGAGACGGGTGGCGAAGCGCCCGCGGGATTGCGGCCGGTGGTCGCGGTGCTCGACGCGCTGCCGCCGCTGACGCTGTCGTGGTGCGCGCTGGTCGAGTTCGCCGCCGCGTACTACCAGCGAGGTATCGGCGAAGTGGCGCTGTCGGTGCTGCCGCCCGAATTGCGCAAGCTCGACAACGCCCAGCTCGCCAACCGCATCGCCAAGCTGCGCAAGCGCGTCGCGGGCGCGCTGGCGCCTGCGGCCGGCGAGTCGCCGCGGCCCGCACCGAGCGCCGAGCAGGCGCAGGCGCTGCAGCAACTCGAGTCGCTCGGCAGCGACGCGACGGCACCGACCGTGCTGCTGCATGGCGTGACCGGCAGCGGCAAGACCGAGGTCTACCTGCGCGCGGCCGAGCGCACGCTCGCGCTCGGGCGGCAGGCGCTGGTGCTGGTGCCCGAGATCAACCTGACGCCGCAGCTGGAAGCGCGCTTCGCCGAGCGCTTCGCCGGCCGCCACATCGTCTCGCTGCACAGCGCGCTGACGCCGGCGCAGCGCCTCGCCAACTGGCTGGCTGCCCACCTGGGCCTGGCCGACATGGTGCTCGGCACGCGGCTCGCGGTGTTCGCCTCGCTGCCGCGGCTCGGGCTGATCGTCGTCGACGAAGAACACGACCCGTCGTACAAGCAACAGGAGGGCGCGCGCTACTCGGCGCGCGACCTCGCGGTGGTGCGCGGCAAACGCGAAGGCGTGACTGTGCTGCTCGGTTCGGCGACCCCCTCGCTCGAGAGCTGGCAGCGCGCCAATGCGGGCCGCTATGCACGGCTTCGCCTGCCGGCGCGCATCGGCGGCGGCGCGCTGCCGCAGGTGCGTCTGGTCGACATGAACCAGCTGCCCAAGGCCCGGGGTGTGACCACCGCGATGTCGCCGCCGCTGCTCGCGGCCATGCAGCAGCGGCTCGAACGCGGCGAGCAAAGCCTGGTCTTCCTCAACCGCCGCGGCTATGCGCCGGTGCTGCATTGCGGCGACTGCGGCTGGAAGAGCGGCTGCCCGCACTGCAGCGCCTGGCGCGTGTTCCACAAGCTCGATCGAACGCTGCGCTGCCACCATTGCGGCCTTGCCGAGCGCGTGCCGCGCGCCTGCCCCGATTGCGGCAACCTCGACATCGCGCCGATCGGCCGCGGCACCGAGCGCCTCGAAGAGCAGCTCGCCGCGATGCTGCCGGGGGCGCGCATCGCCCGCATCGATGCCGACTCGACGCGCCTGAAGGGCGCGCTGCAGGCGCAGCTCGGCGCGGTGCACGCCGGTGACGTCGACGTGCTGGTCGGCACGCAAATGGTCACCAAGGGCCACGACTTCCGGCGCATCACGCTCGTGGCCGCGGTGAACCCCGACACGTCGCTGTTCAGCAGCGATTTCCGCGCGCCCGAGCGGCTGTTCGCGCTGTTGCAGCAGGCGGCGGGGCGCGCCGGGCGCGACGCCGAGCAGGCAGCGCGCAGCGAGATGTGGGTGCAGACCTGGCACCCGCAGCATGCGCTGTACGCGGCACTGCGCCAGCATGACTTCGAGGCCTTCGCGGCGAGCCAGTTGAAGGAGCGCGAGATGGCGGGACTGCCGCCGTTCTCGCACCTCGCGATGCTGCGTGCCGATGCGCGCACGCCGGAAGCGGCGCGCGGCTTCTTGCAGGCTGCCGCGCAGATCGCGGCGACGTTGCCGGGCGCCGACGCGGTGATGGTCTATCCGCCGGTGCCGCTGTCGGTGGCGCGGGTGGCCGATGTCGAGCGGCTGCAGATGCTGGTCGAGTCGGCGTCACGCGTGGCCTTGCAGCGATTCCTCGCGGCTTGGCTGCCGTCGCTGCATGCGCTGCGCAGCGAGCGCAAGACGGCCGAGCAGCGGATTCTGCGCTGGGCGGTGGACGTGGACCCGCTGTCGATCTGACGAGGCCGCCGGGCGGTCGCCAGGCGAGTGCGAAAACTGGTGAATGGTGAATCGTTGATCGGCGTTGAGGCCGTCCTGCGGACGGCATGCTTTAACACACAGCTCCCCCGCGCCCCCTCCGAGAGGGGGCTCCAGCATGTTGGACGGCTCTCCCCAGCCCCTCTCCGCGAGAGGGGCTCCAGCTTGTTTGACGAGCCGGCCTTCCGGCCGGCACCACCCTTCGCGAAGTGAGTGACGGCGAAGACGCTGCGCGACATGTGAGGTGTTGCCGGCCGCAAGGCCGGCTGGTCAAACAAGCTGGAGCCCTCCTCGCGGAGGAGGGCTGGGTGGTGTGGTCGAACATGCTGGAGCCCC
>DASXQQ010000301.1:0-3556 GCA_036507085.1 Piscinibacter sp.
CAGTTCTATCCGAACGTCAACCTGATCGCCTTCGTGGGGCTGTCGAGCATCGGCCTCGACCGCTTCGTCAAGTCGGGCAGCGAGACCTACGGCGTGGGCCCGGCGGTGCGGCTGCCGATCTTCGAAGGCGGGCGCCTGCGCGCCAACCTTGCGGCGCGCAACGCCGAGGTCGACGTCGCGATCGACGGCTACAACGCGGCGCTGCTGCGCGCCTTGCGCGAAGTGGCCGACGAGCTCGCGAGCCTGCAGTCGCTGGAGCGCCAGCAGCAGGCGCAGACGCAGGCGCTGCAATCGGCCGAAGCGGCGTTCGACCTCGCGCTGCAGCGCTACCGCTCCGGCCTCGGCAACTTTCTCGTCGTGCTGACGGCCGAGACCAATGTGCTCGCCCAGCGGCGCGCCGCCGCCGAGCTGAAAGCGCGCCAGCTCGGCGCCGAAGTCGCGCTGACGCGCGCGCTCGGCGGCGGCTATCAAAGCTGAGTCCGCGCACCCCAACGACATCCGAAAGAACAAAGCATGAGCAACCCCGAAGCGAACAACCCTCCCGTGCCCGCACCGGCAGTCGCTGCCAGCAAGCGGCGCCCGGCATTGCTGGCGGTGGCCGGCATCACCGTGCTCGCGGGCCTGGCCTGGGGCAGCTACTGGGCGCTGGTGCTGCGCCATCACGAATCGACCGACAACGCCTATGTGCAGGCGCCGGTGGTGCAGATCACGCCGCAGGTCGGCGGCACCGTGCTCGCCATCCTGGCCGACGACACCGACATCGTGAAGGCGGGCCAGCCGCTGGTGAAGCTCGACCCGGCCGATGCGCAGCTCGCGCTCGAGCGCGCTCAGGCGCAGCTCGCGCAGACGGTGCGCGAGGTGCGGACGATGTACGCGACCAATGGCACGTTGTCGGCCAACATCCGCCTGCGCGAGGCCGAGGTCGCGCGCATGCAGTCCGATGTGTCGCGCGCGAATGAAGACGTCAACCGGCGCCAGCCGCTGGTGGCCACGGGCGCCGTCGGCGGCGAGGAAATGAAGCACGCCGAGAACGCGCTCGCCGGTGCACGCAGCGCGTTGGCCGGCGCGCAATCGGCGCTCGCTGCGGCGCAGGAGCAGGCCGTGAGCAACCGGGCGCTGACCGAAGGCACGAGCGTCGAGAACCACCCCAACGTGCAGCGCGCGGCGGCCGCGGTTCGCGAGGCCTACCTCGCGCTGCAGCGCAGCGAGCTGCCGGCGCCGGTGAGCGGCCAGGTCGCCAAGCGCACGGTGCAGGTTGGCCAGCGCATCGCTGCCGGCGCGCCGCTGATGTCGATCATTCCGCTCGACCAGGTCTGGGTCGAGGCCAACTTCAAGGAAGTGCAGTTGCGCCAGATGCGCATCGGCCAGCCGGTGAAGCTGCACGCCGACATCTACGGCAGCAAGGTCGAGTACGACGGCCACGTCGTCGGCCTCGGCGCGGGCACCGGCGCGGCGTTCGCGCTGCTGCCGGCACAGAACGCGACCGGCAACTGGATCAAGGTGGTGCAACGCGTGCCGGTGCGTGTCGAGCTCGATGCGAAGCAGGTGGCCGAGCACCCGCTGCGCGTCGGCCTGTCGATGGAAGCCGAGGTCGATGTGGCCGAGCAGACGGGCCAGCCGCTCACCGCGGCGAGCAACGCCCGCGCCACGAGCACCCAGGCCTTCGACCGGAACCAGGCGGCGGCGGAGCGGATCGTGCACGACATCATCGCCGCCAACCTCGGACGGCCGCTGGCCACGCGGGTCTCGTCGGCCGCGCCAGCGACCCAGCGCGTCGCGCTGAGCACATCGCCGGCCCGTCCTGCGCGCTGAGTCGGACATGAGTTCGTCTGCCAGCGCAGCGCCCGCAGCCGCGCCGCTGCACGGCACGCAGCTCGTGCTCGGCACGGTCGCGCTGTCGCTCGCGACCTTCATGAACGTGCTCGACTCGTCGATCGCCAACGTGTCGATTCCGGCGATCGCCGGCGACCTCGGCGTGAGCCCGTCGCAGGGAACCTGGGTCATCACCTCGTTCGCGGTCGCCAACGCGATCTCGGTGCCGCTCACCGGCTGGCTCACCCAGCGCTTCGGCCAGGTGCGGTTGTTTGCCGCCAGCGTGCTGCTGTTCGTGCTGGCGTCGTGGCTGTGCGGATTGGCGCCCAACATCGGCACGCTGATCTTCTTTCGCGTGCTGCAAGGCCTGGTGGCGGGGCCGATGATTCCGCTGTCGCAGACCCTGCTGCTCGCCAGCTACCCCCGAGCGAAAGCCGGCTCGGCGATGGCGATGTGGGCGATGACCGTGCTGGTCGCGCCGGTCGTCGGGCCGCTCTTGGGCGGCTGGATCACCGACAACATTTCGTGGCCGTGGATCTTCTACATCAACGTGCCGGTCGGGCTGGTCGCGGCGGGGATCACCTGGTCCATCTACCGCAAGCGCGACCCGGGGCCGCGGCGCGTGCCGCTCGACTTCGTGGGTCTGGGCCTGCTGGTGCTGTGGGTCGGTGCGCTGCAGATCATGATCGACAAGGGCAAGGAGCTCGACTGGTTCGCCTCGGGCCAGATCGTCACGCTCGCCGTCGTCGCCGGGGTCGGCTTCCTGTTCTTCCTCGCCTGGGAGCTGACCGAGCCGCACCCGATCGTCGATCTGCGCCTGTTCGCCAAGCGCAACTTCCTGATGGCCACCGTCGCGCTGTCGGTCGCCTACGGCGTGTTCTTCGGCAACGTGGTGCTGATGCCGCTGTGGCTGCAGCAGTACATGGGCTACACCGCCAGCCTCGCCGGCATGGCGCTGGCGCCGGTGGGGGTGTTCGCGATCATGCTGTCGCCGTGGGTCGGCAAGAACATCGGCCGCATCGACCCGCGCCGCCTCGCGACGGTGGCCTTCATCGGCTTCGCTGTCGTGCTGTGGATGCGTTCGCGCTTCAACGTGCAGGCCGAGTTCAGCGACGTGCTGATCCCGACGCTGCTGCAGGGCGCGGCGATGGCCTTCTTCTTCATCCCCTTGCAGGCCATCATCTTCTCCGGCCTCACGCCGGATCGCATGCCGGCGGCGGCCGGTCTGTCGAACTTCGTGCGCATCACCGCCGGCGCTTTCGGCACCTCGATCATCACGACGGCGTGGGAGAGCCGCGCGGTGATGCATCACGCCCATCTGGCCGAAACGGTGAACCGCAGCAACGACGCCGCGACGCAGACGATGAGCCAGCTCGGCGTCGCGGGTTTCGGACCGGAACAGGCGATGGCGATGGTCAACCGGCTGATCGACCAGCAGGCCTACACGCTGGCCGCCACCGACCTGTTCTACCTGTCGGCGCTGTTGTTCCTGGTGCTGGTGTCATTGGTGTGGATGACGCGGCCGGCGAAGAGCGGGGCGGCGGCGGATGCGGGTGGGGCGCATTGATCTTTGTTGTCGCTAAGCCCTCGGCTTGGGATACCGCGCCGGGCCGGAACCCGGCGCGGTATCCCAAGTAGAGGTTCTTGCAAACAGTCAATCCAGCTTCGGCAATCCGCATTGCGGCGACGGGTCCGGAAGCTCGACACAGCGTTGATAGGCCTCGGCCTTGATCGCGCCAGTCAC
>DASXQQ010000302.1:0-5950 GCA_036507085.1 Piscinibacter sp.
CTCGCGGGTCTTGTACTGGGCGGCGCGCTCGTCCCACTCCTTGTAGCGCGGCGCCAAGGGGTCGACCGCCGAGATGTCGACGTTCGGACCCTGCGGCACGGCCATCGCGGTCGACTCGGTCTTCGGCGCCGGCCCGACGAAGACCGGCGGCGCACTCGGCACGCCGACCTCCTGTTGCCAGCCGCGGGCGACGACGCCGAGCGCGCTCAAGCCGATCAGCGCGACGAAGACGACGACGATCGCGAGCGACACCATGCCGACATGATCGGCTCGCAAGCGCTTCCAGGCCGCGTGCCAGACGCCTTCGGAGCGCGACGGCGCGGCGGCGAGCGCGGGGTCGGGGCGGCCGAGCACTGCGCTCATTTCAGTGACTCCACGGCGCTACGCGCGACCCGCGACGCATGGCATGAAACGCGGCTGTGCCGCGAAGGTCGGCTTGCGGCCCGGTGCGGACCTTCCTTTTCATTCGCTGGATGACTGGTTCACGCCTGCGTGCCGGGTTCCGGCCCGGCGGCCGGGTAACTTTCATTTGCTGGCCCAAATGAAAGTCACCAAAGCAAACGGCCTCAATACAACACCGATTTGGCCGGTGCGCTTCGGCTGCTTGGCACCGCCATGCCAACACTCTGGAGGCTGCGCGATGCGCCCCGACCCATCGAGGCGATGCGAAGCGAGCCGAATCGTCGAGCGAGCCGTCGGTTCGATGGGGCACGGCGTAGCAAGTGTCCCGCTGGGCCGACTGGCCGACGCGAGACGGCCAAATGGGTGTTGCATTCGGGCCCTTTGCTTTGGTGACTTTCATTTGGGCCCGCAAATGAAAGTTACCCGCCCGCCGGGGCGGAACCCGGCACGCAGGCATGAACCAGTCATCCAGCGAACGAAAAGAAAAGTCCGCAACGCGTCGCGGGTCGCGCATCGTCCGGCGGAGAACCTGACATGACCTCCACCCGACAATGGCAGGCCGCCGATGCGGCGCACTACCTGCACCCGTTCACCGACTTCAAGGCGCTCGCGGCCAAGGGCACGCGCATCATCACCAAGGGCGACAACATCTACCTGTGGGACAGCGAGGGCGCGAAGATCCTCGATGCGATGTCGGGGCTGTGGTGCGTCAACGTGGGCTACGGCCGGCAGGAGCTGATCGCCGCGGCCACCGCCCAGCTCGAGACCCTGCCCTTCTACAACTCGTTCTTCCAGACCGCCACGCCGCCGGCGATCGAGCTCGCACAGCTGCTGGCCGAGGTGACGCCGCCGTCCTTCCAGCATGTGTTCTTTGCCAACTCGGGCTCCGAGGGCAACGACACCATCGTGCGCATGGTTCGCCGCTACTGGGACCTGCAGGGCCGGCCCGAGCGCTCGGTCATCATCAGCCGCCGCAACGCCTACCACGGCTCGACGATGGCCGGCGCATCGCTCGGCGGGATGAGCGGCATGCACGCGCAAGGCGGCCTGCCGATTCCCGGCATCGTCCACATCGAGCAGCCGTTCTGGTTCGAGCAGGGCAAGGGCCTGAGCCGCGACGAGTTCGGCATCGAAGCGGCCGGCTGGCTCGAAGCAAAGATCCTCGAGGTCGGTGCCGCCAAGGTCGCGGCGTTCATCGGCGAGCCGGTGCAAGGCGCCGGCGGCGTGATCGTTCCGCCCGCCACCTACTGGCCCGAGGTCCAGCGCATCTGCGAGCGCTACGACATCCTGCTGGTGTCCGACGAGGTCATCACCGGCTTCGGACGCACCGGGCGCTGGTTCGGCTGCGAGACCTTCGGTTTCCGGCCCGACCTGATGACCTTCGCCAAGGGCGTGAGCTCGGGCTACATCCCGCTCGGCGGCGTGATGGTCGGCGAGCGCGTCGCGCGCGCGCTGATCGACGAAGGCGGCGAGTTCAACCACGGCTACACCTACAGCGGCCACCCGGTCGCCTGCGCCGTGGCGCTCGCCAACCTCCGGCTGATCCAGCGCGAAGGGCTGGTCGAGAAGGTGCGCGACGACACGGGGCCGTACCTGGCGCGCCACTTCGAGGCGCTGGCCGAGCACCCGCTGGTCGGCGAAGCGCAGACTTGCGGCCTGATGGGCGCCTTGCAGCTGGTGAAGGACAAGCGAAGCGGCGAGGCCTTCGACAAGGCGCTCGAGGTCGGCATGGTCTGTCGCGGCCACTGCTTCGGCAACGGCTTGATCATGCGTGCCGTCGCCGACCGGATGATCATCGCGCCGCCGCTGGTCATCACACGCGCGCAGATCGACGAGATGGTCGCGCTGATTCGGCAGTGTCTCGATTTGACGCTGGCGGACGTGAAGCGACGGGGATGGATGTGATGGGCTTCGTGGGGTGGGCTTCGGCCGTCCTTCGGACGGCAGGCCTTACCACACAGCTCCCCCGCGCCCCCTCCGAGCGGGGGCTCCAGCATGTTCGACCACACCACCCAGCCCTCCTCCGCGAGGAGGGCTCCAGCTTGTTTGACGAGCCGGCCTTGCGGCCGGCAACACCTCGCATGTCGCGCAGCGTCTTCGCCGTCACCCACTTCGCGAAGGTCGTCAAACAAGCTGGAGCCCCTCTCTCGGAGAGGGGCTGGGGAGAGCCGTCGAACATGCTGGAGCCCCCTCCCGGAGGGGGCGCGGGGGAGCTGTGCGTTAAAGCATGCCGTCCGCAGGACGGCTTAGCACGGGTGGTAGGAATCTTACTGGAGGACACACGATGAATGCACCGACGATCGACTGGCGCGCACGCGCCGCCACCCTGGCATTCGACGGCCGCGCCGTCATCGGCGGCCGCCGCGCTGCCGCGCGCGACGGCGAGACCTTCGACTGCATCTCGCCGATCGACGGCCGCACGCTCACCGCCGTGGCGCGCGGGCGCGGCGCCGACATCGACGCCGCGGTCGCCTCGGCGCGCCAGGCCTTCGACGACGGCCGCTGGGCGCACAAGTCGCCGGCGCAGCGCAAGAAGATCCTGCAGCGCTTTGCCGAGAAGATCCTTGGCGCGAAGGAAGAGCTCGCGCTGCTCGAAACGCTGGACATGGGCAAGCCGGTTCAACACAGCCTGAGCGTCGACGTCGCTTCCGCGGCGCGAACCATCGCCTGGTACGCCGAGGCGGTCGACAAGATCTACGACGAGGTCGCGCCGACGCCGCGCAACGCGCTCGCGCTGATCACCCGCGAACCGATGGGCGTGATCGGCGCGATCGTGCCCTGGAACTATCCGATGCTGATGGCGTCGTGGAAGCTCGCACCGGCGCTCGCCGCCGGCAACAGCGTGGTGCTCAAGCCGAGCGAGAAGTCTCCGCTGACCGCGATGCGGCTGGCCGAGCTCGCCGTCGAGGCGGGCCTGCCCGAAGGCGTGTTCAACGTCGTTCCCGGCTACGGCCACGAGGCCGGCGAGGCGCTCGCGCTGCACCTGGACGTCGATGCGATCGGCTTCACCGGCTCCACGCGCGTGGGCCGCAAGATGCTCGAGTACGCGAGCCGCAGCAACCTGAAGCGCGTCTTCAACGAGCTCGGCGGCAAGTCGGCCTTCATCGTGTTCGCCGACTTCGCCGACATCGGCCGCGCGGCTCAGACCGTGGCGGCCAGCATGTTCTTCAACCAGGGCGAGAGCTGCAACGCGCCGTCGCGCGTGTTCGTGCAGGCGAGCATCGCCGACGAGTTCGTTCGCATCGTCGCCGGCGAGGCGCCGAAGTACCAGCCGGGCGACCCGCTGTCCGGCAGCGCCGAGATGGGCGCGATCGTCGACGACATGCAGTTGCGCAGCGTGCTAGGTTACATCGACGCGGGGCGCGACGAAGGCGCGACGCTGCTTGCCGGCGGCCACCGGGTGCGTGCCGAGACCGGCGGCTATTTCGTCGAGCCGACGGTGTTCGACGGCGTGAGCAACCGCATGAAGATCGCGCGCGAAGAGATCTTCGGCCCGGTGCTGTCGGTGATCCGCTTCCAGACCGAGGACGAGGCGGTCGCGATGGCCAACGACAGCCCCTACGGCCTGCAGGCGAGCGTCTGGAGCGACAACGTCAACCGCGCGCATCGCGTGGCGCGCGCGCTGCGCGCCGGCACGGTGCACGTGAACCAGTACGACGAGGACGACATCACCGTGCCCTTCGGTGGCGTCAAGCAAAGCGGCAACGGCCGCGACAAATCGCTGCACGCGTTCGACAAGGTCACCGAGCTGAAGACCACCTGGCTGCGTATCGAACGGTGATTCGACCGCTGTAGGCCGATGCCTACGCGCGCTTGCGCGGGCTTCCGGCCGCGCGCCGCGGCCGCGCCCGACAGCGCCGGCGCGCGCCTGCGTCCAACATCGAATTACGCCGGCACGCGTCGGCGACCCACTGCCTTCGCAGTCCACAAGGAGTGAACCATGCTCACAAGCAAGTTAACCACCATCGCACTGGCTTCGACGCTTGTCCTGGCTGCGGGGTGCTCTACGACCCGGTACGAATCGGTGAGCACCGCGCCTGCGGGCCCGGCTTACTCGAGCCAAGTCGTTCAATACGGCTATGTGCGCAATATCTCGACGATCGACGCACGCCGCGCCTCCGGCGCCGGTGCAGTCATTGGCGGCGTGGTCGGCGCGGTGCTCGGCAACCAGATCGGCTCGGGCACGGGCCGCGCGGCGGCGACCGGCATTGGGGCCGTGGGCGGCGCGATCATCGGCAACAAGATTGAAGAGAACCGTGCGTCGGGCACCGCCTACCGCGTCGAAGTCCGGATGGACAACGGCGACCTCCAGATGTTCGACTACTGGGACCTGGCCGGCCTGCGCGTGGGTGACCGCGTGCGCGTGGTCAACGGTCAGCTCGAACGTTACTGAACAGAGTAGCCCTGTGTAGGGTGGGCTTCAGCCCACGCGGATTCGGCGAGACGCGCCGACGCGTGGGCTGAAGCCCACTCTGCAGGGGCCGCGCCTCGGGCATGATCGCGCGCATGAGTGCCCTCCCCGCCGCCCGTCACGCGCCCTGGCTTTCCTACCTCTGTCTTGCCGCCGCGATGGCGCTGGTCGGCAGCTACGTCGGTTTTTCGAAGCTGCTGGTGCTGGTGTTCCCGGTCTTCCTGCTCGCCTGGCTGCGCTTCGGCATCGCCGCGGTGGCGATGGCCGGCTGGGTCAGGCGCGCACCGAACGAAGCACCGCTCAGCGCGCACGACCGCAAGCTGCTGTTCGTCGAGTCTTTCTTCGGCAACTTCCTGTTCTCGATCTGCATGCTGTTCGGCGTGTCGCTCACCTCGGCACTCGCAGCCGGCGTGATCATGGCCGCGATCCCCGCCGCGGTGGCGCTGATGTCGTGGGGGCTGCTGCGCGAGCGCATCACGCCGCGCGTGCTGGTGGCGATCGCCTGCGGGGTCGGCGGGATCGCGCTGGTGTCGGTGGTCCAGCGCGCCGGCAGCGACGGCGCCGGATCGCTGTGGGGCAACCTGTTGCTGCTCGGTGCGGTGCTGTGCGAGGCCACCTACGTGGTCATCGGCAAGAAGCTCACCGGCAACGTCTCGGCCAAGCGCATCAGCGCATTGGTGAACCTGTGGGGCTTGGCCCTGGTCACGCCCTTCGGCGTGTGGCAGGCGCTCGGCCACGACTTCGCCGCGGTCAGCGGGGCATCGTGGTGGCTGCTGCTGTTCTATTCGCTGGCCGCCAGCATGGCCACCGTGTGGCTGTGGATGACCGGCCTCAAGCATGTACCGGCATCGTCGGCGGGCGTGTTCACCGTGCTGCTGCCGGTGAGTGCGGCGGCGGTCGGCGTCGTGTTTCTCGGAGAGCATTTCAGCTCGGTGCAACTGGCTGCCTACGCCCTGGCGCTGGCCGGCGTGGTGCTCGCGACCTGGCAATCGGGAGACCGTGCGCCGATTGGATAGCTGCAATACGGTTCAGTTAAAGCCGTTCGCCCTGAGCCTGTCGAAGGGGCCGGTGGCATGCCTACAGGGCTTCCTTCGACAAGCTCAGGACGATCGGAAATACAAGCTCAGCCCGAACGGG
>DASXQQ010000303.1:0-3554 GCA_036507085.1 Piscinibacter sp.
CACGAGGTTGCCGCCGGTGGTCAGCACGCCACCCCACAGCGGCGCGTTGTTCTTCACCTCCCAGACGATCTTCCCGCTCTTCGGGTCGACCGCGCGCAGCGCACCGATGTAGTCGTCGTTGATCGTCTTGATGGTGAAGCCGGCGCCGAGGTAGGCCGCGCCCTTCTTGTAGGCGACCGGCTCGTTCCAGATCTCCATGCCCCACTCGTTGGCGGGCCCGTAGAACAGCCGGGTGTCGGGGCTGTAGGCCATCGGCATCTGGTTCTTGCCGCCGAGGAAGCTGGGCGCCGAGAAGATCGCGCTGCCCTTCTTGCCATCGGTGCCGGCGGTCGGGTCGCCGGGCCGGTTCTCGGCAATGAAGTTCGGGCGGCCGGTCTTCAGGTCGATGCTGCTGGCCCAGGTGATCTTCTTGACGAACGGAAACGCGTTGATCAGCTGGCCGGTGTTCGCATCGTTGACATAGAAGAAGCCGTTGCGATCGGCCTTGCCGCCGACGCGCTTGCCGTCCATGTCGAAGGTCACGAACTCGTTGACGCCGTCGAAGTCCCAGCCGTCGTTGGGCGTGCCCTGGTAGTGCCACTTGATCTGGCCGGTCTTCACGTCGATGGCCACCGTCGAGCAGGAGAACAGGTTGTCGCCCTGGCGCAGGTGGCTGTTCCACGGCGCGGGGTTGCCGGTGCCGAAGTAGGCCAGGCCCGTCTTGCTGTCGTAGGTGCCGCCGAGCCAGGTGGCCGCGCCGCCGGTCTTCCACAGGTCGCCCGGCCAGCTCTGGTTGGTGGTGCCGGAGATGCCGTTCTCCTTGGGCGTGCCGTCGGGGTCATAGGTGTGGCCCATGTGACCCTCGACGGTGGGCCGCGTCCAGACCAGCTGTCCGGTCTTGGCGCTGCGCGCCTCGACGCGGCCGACCACGCCGAACTCGCCGCCCGACACGCCGGTGAGCACGAGCCCGTTGGCGATGATCGGTGCGGCCGTGGCCGAATAGCCGGCCCGGTAGTCGTCGATCTTTTCCTTCCAGACTACGTCGCCGCTGTTCTGGTCGAGTGCCACGAGTTGCGCGTCGAGCGTGGCGAAGATCACCAGCTTGTCGTACAGCGCGGCGCCGCGGTTGACGACGTCGCAGCAGGGCATGATGCCTTCGGGCAGCCGGTGCTCGTACTTCCACAGCTTCTTGCCGCTGGTCGCGTCGAGCGCGAACAGGCGCGAGTACGACGCGGTGACGAACATCTTGCCGTTGTGGACGACCGGCTGCGCTTCCTGCCCGCGCTGCTTCTCGCCGCCGAACGAGAACGCCCACACCGGCGCGAGCTTGCCCACCGTGGTGGTGTTGACCTGCTTGAGCGGCGAGTAGCGCTGGCCCTGCGTGTTCACGCCCCAGGTCAGCACGTTGCCGCTGACGGTGGCTTCGTTTTCGATCATGGGGTCGGTGACCACGGCGTGGGCCGCAGCCGGTGCCAGAGCGGCGGCCGCGAGAGCGGCCCAAAGATTCAGTTGCATGGTGTCTCCTCCGTGCTTCAGAAGAACCCGAGCTTGTTCGGGCTGTAGCTCACCAGCAGGTTCTTCGTCTGCTGGTAGTGGTCGAGCATCATCTTGTGGGTCTCGCGCCCGATGCCCGACTCCTTGTAGCCGCCGAAGGTGGCATGCGCCGGGTAGGCGTGGTAGCAGTTGGTCCACACGCGCCCGGCCTTGATCGCGCGGCCCATGCGGTAGGCGCGGCTGCCGTCGCGCGTCCAGACGCCGGCGCCCAGGCCGTAGGGCGTGTCGTTGGCGATCTGCAGCGCCTCGGCTTCGGTCTTGAAGGTGGTCACCGCGAGCACCGGGCCGAAGATCTCCTCGCGGAAGATGCGCATGCTGTTGTCGCCCTTGAAGAGCGTGGGCTGGATGTAGTAGCCGCCCGCGAGCTCGCCGCCCAGTTCGGCGCGGCCGCCGCCGATCAGGCATTGCGCGCCTTCCTGCTTGCCGATTTCGAGGTAGGACATGATCTTGTCCATCTGCATCGCCGAAGCCTGCGCGCCCATCATCGTGTCGGTGTCCAGCGGGCTGCCTTGCTTGATCGCCTTGATCCGATCGAGCGCGCGCGCCATGAACTTGTCATAGATCGATTCCTGGATCAGTGCACGCGACGGGCAGGTGCACACCTCGCCCTGGTTGAACGCGAACAGCACCAGGCCTTCGATCGCCTTGTCGAAGAGTTCATCGTCCGCGTCGGCGATGTCTTCGAAGAAGATGTTGGGGCTCTTGCCGCCCAGCTCCAGCGTGGCGGGGATCAGGTTGCCCGCCGCAGCCTGCGCGATGACGCGGCCGGTGGCGGTGGAGCCAGTGAACGCCACCTTGGCGATGCGCTTGCTGCTGGCCAGCGGCATGCCGGCTTCGCGGCCGTAGCCGTTGACGATGTTGAGCACGCCGGGCGGCAGCAGGTCGGCGATCAGCTCGGCCATGACCAGGATGCTGATCGGCGTCGACTCGGCCGGCTTGAGCACCACGCAGTTGCCTGCGCCGATGGCCGGGGCGAGCTTCCACGCCGCCATCAGGATCGGGAAGTTCCACGGAATGATCTGCCCCACCACGCCCAGCGGTTCGTGGAAGTGGTAGGCGATGGTGTTCTCGTCGATCTCGCTCAGCGCGCCTTCCTGCGCACGCAGGCAGCCGGCGAAGTAGCGGAAGTGATCGATGGTGAGCGGGATGTCGGCGTTGAGCGTCTCGCGGATCGGCTTGCCGTTGTCCACCGTTTCCACATAGGCCAGCAGTTCGAGGTTCTGCTCCAGGCGGTCGGCGATCTTCAACAGCACGTTGGCGCGCTCGGCCGGCGCAGTGCGCCCCCATGCGTCGGCGGCGGCGTGGGCCGCGTCGAGGGCGAGCTCGATGTCCTGCGCGCCGGAGCGTGCGGCGCGCGTGAACGGCTTGCCGGTGATCGGCGTGATGACGTCGAAGTACTCGCCCTTCAGCGGCGGCACGAACTTGCCGTTGATGAAGTTGTCGTACTGGGGCTTGAACGGGACTTTGGCACCGGGGGTGCCGGGAGCGGCGTAGCGCATTGACTGTCTCCTGCGGGTGGATGGAACGACGGTGGAACACACCGGTCGCAAGCGACTTGCCGAACCGGTTCGCCGGTGTCAGTCCGCAAACGCTGTGCCATCGGCCGCTGGCACGAAAAAACCGTCAGCGTCTCGGGCAAAACCCGAGGTTTGACAGCTCCAACCGCGCTGCGCCCGAGCGCTGCGGTGGCACAGTTGTCACACGATGGAGCAAGCGGGCGCGCCGACCCCGGCGCGGTCATTGATCCTGTTCCACCTCAAGGACGTTTCGCCCCCCTGCGGCGTAAGCTGCTCCCAACCGACATCGAGGAGGTGCAGATGCAGGGCATCGAGAACACTCAGGCACGCAGCGCCGTCACCTTCCCGCGCAAGCGATCAGCCAAGAGGTGCTGCTGGAAAAGTACGCCAAGGATGGCGAGCGTTCGATCGAGGCGGTGCATCGCCGCGTCGCCCGCGCCTTGGCGCAGGTCGAGCCGCCCGAGCAGCGCGCGCTGTGGGAGGAGCGCTTCGCCGACGCGCTGC
>DASXQQ010000304.1:0-23812 GCA_036507085.1 Piscinibacter sp.
AACGTGGTGCTGGCCGAGGACGCGAATGTCTGGTTCGGCGCCGTGCTGCGCGGCGACAACGAGGCGCTGCGCATCGGCCGCGGCAGCAACGTCCAGGACGGCACCGTGATGCACACCGACATGGGCTACCCGCTCACCATCGGAGACAAGGTGACGATCGGCCACCAGGTGATGCTGCATGGTTGCACGGTCGGCGACGGCTCGCTGATCGGCATCCACGCGGTGGTACTCAACGGCGCGAAGATCGGCAGGCATTGCCTGGTTGGCGCCGGTTCGCTGGTGCCCGAGGGCAAGGAGTTTCCCGACGGCTCGCTGATCGTGGGTACGCCGGCCCGGGTGGTGCGCCAGCTCACGCCGGAACAGATCGAAGGTCTCGAGCGCAACGCCGAGCACTATGTCGAGAACGCGCGTCGTTACAAGGCGGGATTGAGGAAACTGGCTTGAGCGAACTGCACAAATTCATCTTCGAAGGCCTGCCGGTGCGCGGCATGCTGGTGCGCCTGACCGACAGCTGGCAGGACGTGCTGCGCCGGCGCGCCAAGGCCGCCGACACGTTTCCCGAGCCGGTGCGCCACCTGATGGGCGAGATGGCGGCGGCCGGCACCTTGATGCAGGCCAACATCAAGTTCAACGGCGCGCTGATCCTGCAGATCTTCGGCGACGGGCCGGTGAAGCTCGCGGTGGCCGAGGTGCAGCCGGACCTCGCGTTTCGCACGACGGCGAAAGTGATCGGCGAGGTGCCGGCGACGGCCCGGCTGGAAGCGATGCTCAACATCCACGGCAAGGGCCGCTGCGCGATCACGCTCGACCCGAAGGACAAGCTGCCCGGTCGGCAGGCTTACCAGGGCGTGGTGCCGCTGCACGGCGACCACCGCGAGCCGCTGCAGCGGCTCAGCGACGTGCTCGAGCACTACATGCTGCAGTCGGAGCAACTCGACACCAAGCTCATTCTCGCGGCCGATGATCAGGTGGCCGCCGGGCTGCTCATCCAGCGCCTGCCGGTCGAAGGGGCCGGCAATCTCGGCGGGCGGCGAAATGAAGACGAGATCGGCTTGAACGAGGCCTACAACCGCATCGCCCATCTCGCCGCGACGCTGACGCGCGAGGAACTGCTGGCGCTCGACGTCGACACGGTGCTGCGCCGCCTGTTCTGGGAAGAGCCGCTGCTGCGCTTCGAGCCGCTGGTCGGCGCGACCGGGCCGCGCTTCGCCTGTACCTGCTCGCGCGAGCGCGTCGGCCGGATGCTGCGCAGCCTCGGCCGTGACGAGATCGACGGCATCGTCGTCGAGCAGGGGCGGGTGGAGATCGCCTGCGACTTCTGTGGTACCCAGTACCACTTCGACGCGGTCGATGTCGGCGAGCTGTTCACGCCTGCGAAGAATCAGCCGCCGTCATCCAGCGGGGTGCACTAGGGCGGCAGAATATTCGTAGGGTGGGCTTCAGCCCACGCGGTGCGGCGACCGGCCGCCGCGTGGGCTGAAGCCCACCCTACGGGACTGAACCGCATGGGGCTAGTCCGGCGTCGGCGGCGGCAGCAGGTGGCGTTCGCAATCGACGTCGCCGCAGCGCTCGCACACCCAATGCCAGCGCGGATTGGCCGCCGATTCGTCGGCATCGGATGGCCGCTGCAACACGTGGCGCACCGCCTGCAGCGCACTCGCCAAGCGCTGCGCACCGGTTCCCGACACCACCGCGTACGGCAGGCCTTCGCGCTGCAGCGCGGCGCGCAGCAGCGCGTCGACCGGCTCGCGCACATGCGCGCCGTCGCGTTGAACGCCGTCGGCTTGCCAGGGCAGGTCGAGTGCGCTGAGCAGCGTGAGATCGCACGCGCGATGCGCCGCCGCCGCGGCGGGGTACAGCGAGGTGTCGGCGAACACCAGTTCGCTGTAGACGGCGATCATCAGCGCCGTCGTGTCGGCGATCACGATGGCGTGATCGCGGGATCGCTCTTCGATGCGCCGCGTCTGCTCGGTGGCGATGGCGGCCTGCTCTTCGCACACCGGTGTGCGCCCTTGGCCGTCGCAGAACTCGCGCAGATATTCGCCGACCAGCGCGACCGAATGGCCCTCCGCGACCAAGGCGTCACGCAGCTCGGTGGCGAGCGTGGTCTTGCCGGTGCTTTCCGCGCCGACGATCGCGATCACGAAGCCGCGTGCCATCTCAGGTTCCCTCGGCGGCGAGTTGCCGCCACGCCCGCCAGCCGGCGAACGACATCACGATGAACACGCCGTACAGCACGACGGTGAGCCACAGCCCCTTGTAGGCGAACAGGGCGACGCTGACGACGTTGACCACCACCCAGGTCGGCCAGTTCTCGACGTACTTGCGTCCGAGCAGCCACTGGCCGGTGACGCTGGCGGCGGTGGGAAAAGCGTCCCACCACGGCACATCGGTGTCGGTGTAGTGCTTCAGGAAGAGGCCAGTCGCGGGCCAGGCGAGCGCCAGGATCGCGAGTGCGATCCAGCGCCCGCGCGGGCCCAGCGCGCGCACACGCAAGGGGGAACCGTCGGCCTGGTGACCGCGCAGCCACTGCCACCAGCCCCAGGCCGCGACCACGGCGAAGAAGATCTGCAGGCTCGCGTCGCCGTAGAGGCGGCTGTTCCAGAACAGGGCGAAGTACAGCAGCGAGCTGACGATCGCGAGCGGCCAGCCGATCGGGTTGACGCGGATGTTGAAGACCACCATCGCCACCGCGAGCACGAATGCAACCCCCTCGAGCCAGGTCACCGGTCCGCCCCAGAGCGTGAAGGCGGGGGCGAAGAAAGGCTGCAGCACCTGCAGCAGCGCATCCATCGGGGCAGCGGGTTCGCTATCGTTTGGCGGTCGTTACCTGGACCAGGATCTCGTCGGGCTTGACCATGCCCAGCTCGAAGCGCGCCTTCTCTTCGACCATTTCCAGGCCTTCCTTCAGGTCGCGCACTTCGGCCGCCAGCTGCTCGTTGCGCGTGCGTGCGGCGTCGTTGCTCGCAGTCTGCGCGCGCAGCTTGGCCTGCAGCTCCATCACGCGCGGAACGCCCCCCTTGCCGAACCAGAGTTCGGCGTGCACCAGCGCGAGCAAGGCGAGCAGTGCGAGGGTGACGATGCGCACGAGATGTTTGTTTTAGCGCAGGCTGTAGAACGCGCTGCGGCCGGGGTAGCTGGCCACGTCGCCGAGGTCTTCTTCGATGCGCAGCAGCTGGTTGTACTTGGCGATGCGGTCGCTGCGGCTCATCGAGCCGGTCTTGATCTGGCCGGCGTTGGTGCCCACCGCGATGTCGGCGATGGTCGAGTCTTCGGTCTCGCCCGAGCGGTGGCTGATCACCGCGGTGTAGCCGGCGCGCTTGGCCATCTCGATCGCGGCGAAGGTCTCGGTCAGCGTTCCGATCTGGTTGATCTTGATCAGGATCGAATTGGCGATCCGCTTGTCGATGCCTTCCTTCAGGATCTTGGTGTTGGTGACGAACAGGTCGTCGCCGACCAGTTGCACCTTCTGCCCGAGGCGCTCGGTCAGGTGCTTCCAGCCGTCCCAGTCGCCTTCGTGCATGCCGTCTTCGATGCTGATGATCGGGTACTTGTCGGCCCAGGTCGCGAGGATGTCGGTCCACTCCGCCGCCGACAGCGTGAGCCCTTCGCCGCTCAGCACGTACTTGCCGTCCTTGTAGAACTCGCTGGCCGCGCAATCGAGGCCGATCGCGATCTGCTCGCCCGCGGTGAAGCCGGCCTTGTCGATCGCCTGCAGGATCATCTGGATCGCAGCTTCATGGCTGGCGACGCTGGGCGCGAAACCGCCTTCGTCGCCGACCGCGGTGCTCATGCCCTTGTCGTGGATGATCTTCTTCAGCGCATGAAAGACCTCGGCGCCGTAGCGCACCGCTTCGCGAAAGCTCGGCGCGCCCACCGGGATGATCATCAGCTCCTGCAGGTCGAGGTTGTTGTTGGCGTGGGCGCCACCGTTGATGACGTTCATCATCGGCACCGGCATCTGCATCGCGCCCGATCCGCCGAAGTAGCGGTACAGCGGCAGGCCGCTTTCTTCCGCGGCCGCGCGGGCGACGGCCATCGACACCGCGAGCGTCGCGTTGGCGCCGAGCCGGCTCTTGTTCTCGGTGCCGTCCAGGTCGATCAGCGTGCGGTCGAGGAAGGCCTGCTCCGATGCGTCGAGCCCGAGCACCGCTTCGCTGATCTCGGTGTTCACGTGCTCCACCGCCTTCAGCACGCCCTTGCCGAGGTAGCGGCTCTTGTCGCCGTCGCGCAGCTCGATCGCTTCGCGCGAGCCGGTGGACGCGCCCGATGGCACCGCCGCGCGGCCCATCGTGCCGGACTCCAGCAGCACGTCACATTCGATGGTCGGGTTGCCGCGGCTGTCGAGGATCTCTCGGCCGACGATGTCAACAATGGCGCTCATTCAAATCTCTCCGGTCTTCAGTGGTTTGTTGCGGGCGGACGGATGATGCCGCCAATTTCGTTACATGCGCGGATCAAGTTTCTGTGTCAAACACCTTCGACCAGGACCATGCGCATGACCGCTGCGCCCGCACGCGCCTGCCTGGCGCGGCCATATTCGGTCGAGTTGTAGAAGGCCCGTGCCTCGTCGAGCGACGGAAACTTCAGGACCACGATCCGCTCGGGGTGCCAGTCGCCTTCGAGCACTTCGACCGCGCCGCCGCGCACGCAGACCTCGGCACCATGGGCCCGCATCGCAAGCGACGAAAACATCTTGTAGTCCTCGTACCGGGTCGGGTCGGTCACATGCACGTTGGCAATGATGAAGGCGCTGCTCATCAGTTCGTTCAGCAGGAAAAATCGTTCTCGAGCAGCGGCTGTGCCTTGACCACGCGGTCGAGCGACAACAGCTGTTCCAGCAGCGCCTTCATGTGCTTCAGCGGCACCGCGTTGGGTCCATCGCTCAAGGCCTTGGCGGGGTCGGGGTGCGTTTCCATGAACACGCCGGCAACACCGACCGCGATCGCCGCGCGGGCCAGCACCGGCACGAACTCGCGCTGGCCGCCGGAGCTCGTGCCCTGGCCGCCCGGCAGCTGCACCGAATGTGTCGCGTCGAAGACGACCGGCGCACCGGTCTCGCGCATGATCGCAAGCGATCGCATGTCGCTCACCAGGTTGTTGTAGCCGAAGCTCGCGCCGCGTTCGCAGGCCATGAAGCTGTCTTCAGGCAGGCCCTTCTCGCGGGCGGCCGCGCGCGCCTTGTCGATCACGTTCTTCATGTCGCCGGGCGCGAGGAACTGGCCCTTCTTGATGTTCACCGGCTTGCCGCTTTGCGCGACGGCGCGGATGAAGTCGGTCTGGCGACAGAGGAACGCGGGCGTCTGCAGCACGTCGACCACCGCCGCCACCGCGCCGATCTCCGCTTCGCTGTGCACGTCGGTCAGCACCGGCACCTTCAGCTCGCGCTTGACCTTGGCGAGGATCTCGAGCCCGCGGTCCATGCCGGGCCCGCGAAACGAGCTGCCGCTGGAGCGGTTGGCCTTGTCGTAGCTGCTCTTGAAGATGAACGGGACGCCCAGAGCCGAGGTGATCTCCTCCAGCCGCCCGGCCACATCCATCTGCAATTGTTCGGACTCGACGACGCAGGGGCCGGAGATCAGGAAGAACGGCTGGTCGAGGCCGATCTCGAAACCACAGAGCTTCATGCGGCTGCCTTCTGCGTGCGCTGCGCCTCGTGCGCCAGTGCCGCCTCGATGTACGACTTGAACAGCGCGTGTCCGCCCCAGGGCGTCGACTTGAACTCGGGGTGGAACTGCACGCCCATGAACCAGGGGTGCACGCTCTTGGGCAACTCGACGATTTCGGTGAGTCTCTCGCGCTGCGTCAGCGCCGAGATCACGAGACCGGCCTCGGTGAGCTTGTCGAGGTAGTTCACGTTGGCTTCGTAGCGGTGGCGGTGCCGCTCGGTGACCACGTCGCCGTAGATCGCATGCGCCAGCGTGCCGGGCTTCACGTCGGAGCTTTGCGCGCCGAGGCGCATCGTGCCGCCGAGGTCGGACTGCGCATTGCGCTTCTGGATCGAGCCGTCGGCGTCCTGCCACTCCTCGATCAGCGCGATCACCGGGTGCGGCGTGGCCGGATCGAATTCGGTGCTGTTGGCGTCGGCCAGGCCCGCCTTGTGGCGGGCGAACTCGATCGTCGCGACCTGCATGCCCAGGCAGATGCCGAGGTAGGGCAGCTTGTGCTCGCGGGCGAACTGCGCGGTGAGGATCTTGCCTTCGACGCCGCGCTTGCCGAAACCGCCCGGCACCAGGATCGCGTCGAAGCGCTCGAGCTGGTCGATGTTGGCCGGCGTCAGCGTTTCCGAGTCGACGTACTCGATGTTGACCTTCGCGTGGTTGTGGATGCCGGCGTGGCGCAGTGCTTCGTTGAGCGACTTGTACGAGTCCGACAGGTCGGTGTACTTGCCGCACATGCCGATCGTCACCTCGCGCTGCGGGTGCTCGACCTCGCTCACCAGTTCGTCCCAGCGCTTCAGGTTGGCCGGCGGGGTGTTGATGCGCAGCTTGTCGCAGATCAGGCCGTCGAGGCCCTGCTCGTGCAGCATGCGCGGCACCTTGTAGATCGTGTCGGCGTCCCACACCGAGATCACGCCCCACTCGGGCACGTTGGTGAACAGCGAAATCTTCTCGCGCTCCTCGGCCGGAATGGCGCGGTCGGCGCGGCACAGCAGCGCGTCGGGCTGGATGCCGATCTCGCGCATCTTCTGCACCGTGTGCTGGGTGGGCTTGGTCTTCAGCTCGCCGGCGGCGGCGATCCACGGCACATAGGTCAGGTGCACGAAGGCGCTGCTGTTGGGCCCCATGCGCAGACTCATCTGGCGCACCGCTTCGAGGAAGGGCAGCGACTCGATGTCGCCCACCGTGCCGCCGACCTCGACGATCGCCACATCCACCGCCTTGTCGGTGCCGACGCCGGCGCCGCGCTTGATGAATTCCTGGATCTCGTTGGTGACGTGCGGGATCACCTGCACCGTCTTGCCGAGGTAGTCGCCGCGGCGTTCCTTCTCGAGCACGCTCTTGTAGATCTGGCCGGTGGTGAAGTTGTTGGTCTTCCTCATCCGGGTCGTGATGAAGCGCTCGTAGTGGCCCAGGTCGAGGTCGGTCTCGGCGCCGTCGTCGGTGACGAACACCTCGCCGTGCTGGAACGGCGACATCGTGCCCGGGTCCACGTTCAGGTACGGGTCGAGCTTGATGAGGGTGACTTTGAGGCCGCGCGATTCGAGGATCGCTGCAAGTGATGCAGCCGCGATGCCCTTGCCCAGCGAGGACACCACACCGCCGGTGACAAAGACGAACTTGGTCATTGCGTTCAGCACCCGTTTGCGCGTGTGCCGTGGTGGTAAAGCGCGATTATAGGCATCGTGTTTGCATGGCCGGCCAAGGGCCGGCCATGCAAACACGACGTGGAACGTCTTGCGGCCGGCAACACCTCGCATGTTGCGCAGCGTCTTCGCCGTTACCACGTCGCGAAGGACCGTGGCCGGCCGTAAGGCCGGCTCGTCAGACACGCTGGAGCCCCTCTCGCGGAGAGGGGCTGGGGAGAGTCGTCCAACATGCTGGAGCCCCCTCTCGGAGGGGGCTCGGGGGAGCGGTGCGATAGGGTGATTTTGAGACCGGCCGCCGGCCGGTCTCAAATAATTTTCTCGCCCGGATGCGTGATCTTGCGCATCGGCTCGTAGCGTGCCGAGGTAACGCACAGCGGGTACTGCGTCGCGCCACCGGTCCACTGCGGGTCTTCGATCGACTCGAAGACCTGGCGCAGGCGCTGGCCCCAGGTGCCGCGGATCATCTGGAAGTAGGGGTTGTGCTCGTCGACGCAGACGATCTGCGCGCTCTGCAGCGCATTCGCCTCGTAGACCAGCAGGTCCAGCGGCAAGCCGACCGTCAGGTTGGACTTCAGCGTCGAGTCCATCGACACCAGCGCACATTTCGCCGCTTCGTCGAGCGGCGTGGCCGGGGTGATCATGCGGTCGAGCACCGGCTTGCCGTACTTCGATTCGCCGATCTGGAAGTAACAGGTCTCGCGGGTGGCCTCGATGAAGTTGCCGGCCGAATAGACCAGGAACAGGCGCATCGCTTCGTCGCCGATCTGCCCGCCAAAGATCATCGAGGCGTTGAACTCGACCCCCGAGGTCTTCAGCGACGGCCCGTCCTGGTCGTAGACGCGGCGCACCGCGCTGCCAAGCACGCGCACCGCCTCGAACATGCTTTTCGCGTTCCAGATGGTGATCGGCGGTTCGGCGCCGTTGTCGAGCTCCTCCACCTGCAGGATTTCGCGGACCGACTGGCTGATCGACAGGTTGCCGGCCGACAGCATCACCATGAAGCGCTCGCCCGGGCGCTCGTAGACCATCATCTTGCGAAAGGTGCTGATCTGGTCGAGCCCGGCGCTGGTGCGCGAGTCGGAGAGGAACACCAGCCCGGCGTCGAGCTTGATGCCGACGCAATAGGTCATGTCGCCGCCCCGGTCGCAATCGCTGTACGGGCTGGTTCCATTCGACTCTCCACAAGCAAAGGCAGGGTTGGGGACAAGCCCGAGCATAGCAACGCCAGCCTGTAAGGTCTGACAGCTTGTTGCGGGTGGCGGGACGCAACATCATCCGATCGCTGGTATGCCCCACAGGGGGTCTTGGACTCACCGAGGGGGCGCCAAGGGGTAGAAAAACAATGATCGGACCGAGCTCTTACGCGCCAGGCGCAACGGCCAGCAGCGGTCGCCGGGACAGGCGAGGACGAGGCGTGGACGACCGCAACGCCGACCTGTCGCTGATCTGCCGGGTGCAGGCGCGGCTGTGCGCCTTGCCGCTCGCGCACGTCGTCGAGACCCTGCGAGCGCTGCCGGTCGAGGCCGTCGTGGGCGCGCCGCACTTCGTGCGCGGGCTCGCGGTGATCCGGGGCGCCCCGGTGCCGGTCGTCGACACGGCGCGCCTGCTCGGCGAACACGCCGGTACCGGCGGGCGCTTCGTCACCGTCACCGTCGGCGAGCGGCGGGTCGCACTGGCGGTGGACAGCGTGCTTGGCGTGCGCCCCGTTCCTGCCGGCTCGCTGCACCAGCTGCCGCCGCTGTTGCAGGAGGCCGGCGCCGATGTCGTCGCGGCGATCGGCCTGCTCGACGCCGAGTTGTTGCTGGTGCTGCACAGCACCCGCCTGCTGCCTGATGACGCCTGGGGCGCCGGTGAGGCGCCGGGAGCTGCCGCATGAGACATCCAGTGTCACCCCGTCTTTCACGAGCCCGAGCGCCCGGTCGCCAAGGGCCACGAAGGGGCCCCTACGTGGCCCAACCGGGCTCGATCCCCTCGGGGGATCGGACACGGTACTCCGCGGCCGAGGGGTCGTCATGAACGCCGCTGTCGTCGCTGCTCGCGTCGAGCAGTTCAGGGCCCTTGTGGCGCACCACCTCGGGCTGCAGTTCGAGGAAGCGAAGATGGGCTGGCTCGCCGATGTGCTGCGCCGGCGCATGGAGTGCACCGGCGTTGCGGCCGACCCTTACCTCGCGCGGCTGGCGGCCGGGCCGTCGCGAAACGAGCTCGGCGCCCTCGCGCAAGAACTGACGGTCGGGGAAACCTACTTCTTCCGCAACATCGACCAGTTCCATGCGCTGCGCGAGTGCGTGCTGCCCGATCGCCTGCGCGCCCCGACCGCCCGTCGCGGCCTGCGCGTCCTGTCGGCCGGCTGCGCCTCGGGCGAAGAGGCGTACTCGATCGCCATGACGCTGCGCGAGTTGCTGCCCGACCCGTCGTGCGAGCTGTGGATCCGTGCCGTCGACCTGAACCCGGCGATGATCGAGAAGGCGCTGCGGGCTCGCTACACCGCGTGGGCCTTGCGCGAAACACCGCCCGCGATGCAGCAGCGCTGGTTTCGGCCGGATGGGCGCGAGCTGGTGCTGGATGACGCCATTCGCTTCGCGGTGACCTTCGAGGAGCGCAATCTCAGCGAAGATGACCCCGAGCTGTGGCTGCCCGGTGCCTACGACGTCGTCTTCTGTCGCAATGTGCTGATGTACTTCGCCGCGCAAAGCGCGCAGGCCCTGGTGGCACGCATCACGCGCTCGCTGGCGCCCGGAGGCTACCTCTTTCTCGGGCATGCCGAGACGCTGCGCGGGCTGTCGCAGGCGTTCCACCTTCGGCACACCCACGCAACCTTCTACTACCAGCAGAAGGACGGTGTCGCGCCGGCAGCGCAAGCCACGCCGGCGCAGGCCGACGTGCCCGATGTCACGGGCCCCGCGCTGGCCGCCGTCGTCGAAGGTACGGACAACTGGGTCGAGGCGATCGGCAAGGCCGCCGAACGCGTCCGCACGTTGACCCAGGCGACCACGGGGACCGGCGGTGTCGCCGCGGGCGTTCCCGAGCCCTGGCATCTCGGTCCGGCGCTCGAGCTGTTCCGACAGGAACGCTTTGCCGACGCGCTGGGCCTCGTGCAGGCACTTCCGCCCGAGTCGGCGCACGACCCCGACGTGCTGCTGCTGCACGCGGTGCTGCTGGCGCACGGCGGCCAACTCGCGAAAGCCGAGGACGCGTGCCACCGGCTGCTCGCGCTCGACGAGTTGAATGCGGGCGCGCATTACGTGCTGGCGCTGTGCCGCGAAGGGGCCGGCGACCGTCGCGGCGCGGCCGATCGCGACCAGGCTGCCGTCTATCTGGACCCGAGCTTTGCGATGCCGCGCATGCACCTCGGTCTGCTCGCCCGGCGCGCCGGCGAGCGGGAGACGTTGCGGCACGAAATGGCTCATGCGCTCGCGCTGCTGGAGCGCGAGGACCCGTCGCGCCTGCTGTTGTTCGGCGGCGGCTTCAACCGCGAAACCCTGCTCGCGCTGTGCCGCGCCGAGCTGCAGGCCAGCGGGGAATCCAGATGAACGGCATCGCGTCGCCCCTCGGGCAGCGCGCGGCCGAACTGCGGCGCAATTTCGATCGCAGCTTCGCCGAGCCGCCGCGCAGTCGGCCGGTGGCGTCGCTGGACCTGTTGGCGATCCGCCTGGGCGGCGAACCCTATGCGTTGCACCTGGCCGCCGTCAGCGGGCTGTTCGCCGGCAAGAAGTTCACGCGCCTGCCGCAAGCGGCGCCCGAGTTCCTCGGCATCGCCGGCTTTCGCGGCAGCGTCGTCCCGGTGTACGACCTGCGCGTGCTGCTCGGCTGCGTCGGAGGGGAGGCGCCGCGCTGGCTGGTCGTCGTCGCCGGCAGCCCGGTCGCCCTGGCCTTCGACGGTTTCGATGGCCACTTGCGCCTGCCGCAAGACGGCATCGCGCGCCAAGAGCGCAGCGAGGCCGCGCCGGCGCATGTGCGAGAGCTGGCACGCGTGGCCGGCCTGCCGCGGCCGATCGTGGACGTGGCCTCGATTCTTGTGGCGATCCAGCAGCGCGCGCGCCAGGACGTCGCGGCACAAGCACGGGAGTGATGACCATGATTCGACACTGGACCTTTGCTCAAAAAATCAGTGCCGGCTTTGCGCTCGTCGTGGCGCTCGCGGTGGCGATCGGTGTGATATCGGTCTACGCACTGCGCAGCGTCGTCGCCAGCAACGAGCGCCTCACCAGCGTGAACTTCCAGTTGCTCGTGGACACCCAGCGACTGAATGGGTTTCTGGAACGCAAGGTGGCTGCGGGCCGCGCCTTCATGCTCACGCGCGAAGAGCGCTTCATGGACCGGACGCGCGAAGCGCGCAGCGAGTTTCAGGCGGTCCTCGAGCGGCTGAAGCGCAGCGTCGATTCGGACGAAGAGCGGCGCCTGATCGAGGCCGTGGGGCTCGCCGAGTCCGAGCATCAGCAGGCCTTCGAGCGCGTCTTTGCGATGCAGCGCGCGGCGGCGCCGATCGACGCGGTGGTGCGGGCCTTCGACGAGCTGGTGGTGCCCAAGCGCGACCAGCTCGACGTGAACATCCGTGCCTTCATCGCGAAAGAGGAACGCGTGCTCGACGACGCCAAGCTGGCGACCAGCAACGCGGCCGCATGGGCCATCAACCTGATGGTCATCATCGCCGCCGCCGTGGTCTTGTTTGCGGTGTTGGTGGCCTACGTGCTGGCTCGCACGCTGGGCCGTCAGATCGGCACCGCCGTCGGCCATGTGCAGAGCTCGTCGGCCGAACTCCAGTCCGCCGCCAACCAACAGGCGACCGGGGCCCGCGAGCAGGCGACGGCGATGAGCGAGATCACCACCACCATCAGCGAGCTGCTGGCCACCTCGCGGCAGATCGCCGAGAGCGCGCAGCGCGTCGCGCACATCGCCGGCCAGACGGTGAGCTCGGCGCGCAGCGGCGAAAGCACCGTCGAGCAGGCGCACGAGTCGATCGGCAGCATCCGCCGCCAGGTCGACCTGGTGGTGAACCACATGCTCGAGCTGGGCAAGAAGTCGCAGCAGATCGGCGCGGTGCTCGACATCGTGTCGGAGCTCGCGGAGCAGACCAACATCCTGGCCATCAACGCGACCATCGAGGCCGCGGGTGCCGGCGAGGCGGGCAAGCGCTTTGCCGTCGTGGCCGACGAGATCCGCGAACTGGCCGACCGCGTGGCCACCTCCACGAAGGAGATCCGCACCCTGATCGACGACGTGCGCAGCGCCGTCAACACCACGGTGATGGCCACCGAGACCGGCTCGAAGGCGGTGGACAGCGGGTCCCGGCAGTTCGGCGACGTGGCCGTCGCGTTCAAGCAGATCGCCGGGCTGGTGTCGGCCACGACCGACGCGGCGCGCGAGATCGAACTGTCGACCAAGCAGCAGACGAGTGCCGTCGAGCAGGTCAACATCGCCATCGCCAACGTGGCGCAGACGACCAAGGAGACCGAAGTCAGTTCGGGACAGACGCTGGAAACCGTCTCGCAGCTGGCGAGCCTGTCGAAAGACCTGCTGCGACTGGTGCAGCCGCAAACCGCGGCGGCCTAGCTGCTCAACGGGTTCTCGGCATGGCCCGCGACGCCTACAAGTACTTCCGCGTCGAAGCGCGCGAGCTGCTGGAGCAGCTCGGCCAGGGCATTCTGGATCTGGAGAAGCAGGGTGGCGCGGCGCAGGCGCTCGTGCCGCGGCTGCTGCGTCTGGCGCACACGCTGAAGGGCGCGGCGCGTGTCGTCAAGCAGCCCGAGATCGCCGACTGGGCCCACGCCGTCGAGGACGCCTTGGCGCCTTGGCGCGAAGCGACGGAGACGGTGCCGCGCGAGTGCATCGATCAGGTGCTGGAACGGCTCGACCTGATCGGCGCCCAGGTCGCCACGCTCGTGCCCGTGGCCGACGCCGCGTCCACGGGGCCGGCCCCGTCACTGCCCGAGGAAGCGGTGCGCACGCTGCGCACCGATGTCGCCGAGATGGACGCGCTGCTCGACGGTATCGCGCAGACGCACGCCCAGATCGCTGCACTGCGGCGCAGCGGCGAGCGCGTCGCCGGTGCGGGCGCGCTCGCGCGGCGGCTGCTGGACCAACTGGCGCCGCGGCGCAGCGTCGACAACGCGCGCCCGGGCAGCGCCACGCACCAGTCGCAAGCCTTGGCCGGGGAACTGCAATCGCTCGTCGGCGGATTCGAACGGGGCCTGGTCGCGTCGATCGACCAGGTCGACCGCGAGTTGCGGCAGCTGCGCGACGCGGCCGAGCAACTGCGCCTGATCCCGGCCGGGGCGCTGTTCACCGCGCTCGAACGCAGTGCGCGCGACGCGGCGCGGACGCTGGGAAAACGGGTGCGCTTCGAGGGGCGCGGTGGCGAGATCCGGCTCGACGCGCAGGTCATGGGCGCGGTGCAAGGCGCGTTGCTGCAAGGGGTGCGCAATGCGGTGGCGCATGGCATCGAAGCCGCGGGCACGCGGCAGGCCGCCGGCAAGCCGTTCGAAGGCAGGGTCACGCTCGAGGTCGCCCGGCGCGGGCAGCATGTCGTGTTCCGATGCAGCGACGATGGCGCCGGCGTCGACCTTGACGCGGTGCGGCGCTGCGTGCAGCGCAAGGGTCTGCTCGCCACGGCGACAAACGCGCTCGGCGTCGACGCGCTGCTGCAGCTGTTGTTGCGCGGCGGGCTCAGCACCGCGGGCGCGGTGACCGAAGTCGCCGGGCGTGGGATCGGCCTCGACGTGGTGCGCGAAACGGCCGAGCGCCTGGGCGGCGAGGTGGCGATGCGCACCGCAGCAGGCCAGGGCACGACGCTGGAGCTGACGGTGCCGCTGTCGCTCGCCGCGCTCGACGCGTTGGTGGTCGAAGCGGCCGGCACGGCGGTGGCGATCCCGCTCGACGCGGTGCGCCGCACGCTGCGCCTGGCGCCGCAAGACATCGCCCGCAGCGCACAGGGCGATACGGTGGTCTATGAAGGTCGAGTCATCCCCTGTGTCGCCCTGGGCCAGCTGCTCGACGGGGCGGCGCCTGCCAGCCCCCGGCACGCCCTGTCGGTGGTGATCGTCGAGGGCGCCGGCGCGCTGGCGGCCATCGGCGTCGATCGCTTGTTGGCGCCGGCCAAGCTCGTGTTGCGGCCGCTGCCCGAACTGGCCCCGGCGAGCCCGCTGGTTGCGGGGGCGTCACTGGACGTGGAAGGCAACCCGCAGCTCGTGCTGGATGCCGACGGCCTGGTGCTCGCGGCGCAGTGCGCCGGCGTGCCGGCGCGCCCGGCCGAGGCCGCGCGGGTCCCGGTGCTGGTGATCGACGACTCGCTGACCACCCGCATGCTGGAGCAGAGCATCCTCGAGTCGGCCGGCTATGCGGTGCATGCCGCGGTGTCGGGCGAAGCGGCCCTCGAACAGGCGCGCCGCCAACCCTACGCGCTGTTCCTGGTCGACGTCGAAATGCCGGGCATGGACGGCTTCACCTTCATCGAGCGCACCCGCGCCGACCCGGCGCTGCGCGATGTGCCGGCGATGCTCGTCACCTCGCGTTCGTCGGCGGAAGACCGCCAGCGGGGACGCGACGTCGGCGCCCAGGCCTATGTCGCAAAGAGCGAGTTCGCGCAGACCGAGTTTCTCGAACGGGTGCGCCAGCTGGTGCAGACGTCATGAGACACGCGACTCAGCCTCGCCTTGATGGCCCGCGTAGAAGGAGGACGGGCGTAGGGTGGGCTTCAGCCCACGCGTCCCATGCGTCCCGCGCGTCGCACAAGACCGCGTGGGCTGAAGCCCACCCTACAGGCCGCAGCGAGGATACCCAATGACGAAGCTGCGCGTGCTCGTCGTCGAAGATTCCGTCACCGTGAGGAAGCGCCTGTGCGAGGTGCTGGCGGCCGACGCCGAAATCGAGGTCGCCGGCGAGGCCGAGGACGGCAAGCAAGCCATCGAGCGCTGCCAGGCGCTGCGGCCCGACGTGGTCACGATGGACATGATGCTGCCGCTGATGACCGGCCTGGCCGCCACCGAGTACATCATGGCGTACTGCCCGACGCCGATCCTGGTGGTCTCGTCGTCGATCAACCGGGGCGAGTTGTTCAAGACCTACGATGCGCTGGCGGCCGGCGCGGTGGACGTGCTCGAAAAGCCCAACGGCGACGAGCCCGAGGGCGCGTGGGAGCAGCACTTCGTCGCCACCTTGAAGCTGGTGGCGCGCATCCGCGTCATCACCCATCTGCGAGCGCGGCGCGGCGCGCTCGCTGAAGCCCGCGCGCCGCGCCCGATCTGGCCTGTCGAGTCGCCGACGATGCAGCATCGGTGCAAGCTGATCGCCATCGGTGCCTCGACCGGCGGGCCGGCGGCCATCGTCGAGGTGCTGCGCGCACTGCCGCCGCAATTCGACTTGCCGGTGCTGCTGGTGCTGCACATCAATGAGCCGTTCGGCAGCGCCTTCGCCGACTGGCTGGACGCGCAGACTCCGCGCCGCGTGAGCTACGCGCGCGAGGGCGAGCCCGTCGCGGCGGCCGCGGGCCGCGTGGTGATGGCGCCGCCGGACCGCCATCTGGTGCTGCGCGACAGTCGACTGCAGCTGACGCAGGAGCCCGAGCGGCATTCCTGCCGGCCGTCGGTGGACATGCGGTTCGAGTCGGTCGCGCGCGACTGTGGCGCCTATGCCGCCGGCTGCCTGCTCACCGGCATGGGCCGCGATGGCGCTGCGGGCCTGCTCGCGCTGCGTCGAGCCGGTGGCCTGACGATCGCCCAGGACGAGGCCACATCGGTCGTCTACGGCATGCCGCGCGAGGCCGCCTTGCTCGGCGCGGCTGCGCACATCCTGCCGCTGGCCGAGATCGGCCCGGCGCTGGCCGCGCTGGCGGACCCCCACCGCGAGGTGCCCTCATGAACGACACGGTACTGATCGTCGACGACAGCCTGACCGTCCAGATGGACCTGCAGGAGGCCTTCGAGGCGGTCGGCTTCCATTCGCGCGCTTGCGCGACGGTGGCGGCGGCGCGCGACGCGCTGGCACGCGCATCGGTCGACGTGCTCGTGCTGGACGTGTTGCTGCCCGACGGCGACGGCATCGCGCTGCTGAAGGAGGTGCGTGCGAGCGATGCGGGGTCCAACGCGGTGGTTCTGATGCTGTCGAGCGAGGCCGAGGTGCAGGACCGCATCCGCGGCTTGCGCACCGGTGCCGACGAGTATGTCGGCAAGCCCTACGACGCCGACTACATGGTTGCCAAGGCGCGCGAACTGTTGCGGCAGCGGCGCGGCGGGGGAAGCGGGGAGCGGCCGAGCATCCTCATCATCGACGACAGCCCGACCTTCCGCGACGCGTTGCGGCAAGCTCTTGAGCACGACGGCTACGCGGTGACGCTGGCCGCCAGCGGCGAGGCCGGGCTGCGCATGGCGGCCGCGTCGCGACCGGGCGCCGTTATCGTGGACGGCGTGTTGCCGGGCGTCGACGGCACCACGGTGATACGCCGCATGCGGCTCGACGCCGCTCTGCGCGGTGTGCCTTGCCTGCTGCTGACCGGCTCCGAGGACCGCGACGCCGAGTTGCACGCCCTCGATGCGGGAGCGGACGCCTTCGTGCGCAAGGACGAGGAGATCCCGGTGATCCTGGCGCGGCTCGCGGCAGTGCTGCGCAGTGCCGCGAGCAGCGCCGGCGACGGCCCGGCGAGCCTGCTCGGCCCGAAGAAGATCCTCGCGGTGGACGACAGCCCGACCTACCTGCACGAGCTCGCATCGACGCTGCGCGACGAGGGCTACGACGTTGTGCCCGCGCGTTCGGGCGAAGAGGCGCTGGAGTTGCTGGCGGTGCAGCCGGTGGATTGCATCCTGATGGACCTGATGATGCCCGGCCTGGGCGGCCAGCAGACCTGCCAGCGCATCAAGGCCGCGCCGGTCGTGCGCGACATCCCACTGGTCATGCTGACCTCGTCCGACGATCGCGCCGCGATGCTCGAGGGCCTGGGAGCGGGCGCCGACGACTACATCCAGAAGTCCGGCGAGTTCGTCGTGCTGAAAGCCCGCGTGCGGGCGCAGTTGCGCCGCAAGCAGTTCGAGGACGAGAACCGCCGCATCCGCGAGGAGCTGCTCTACGAACGGCACGAGGCGTCGCAGGCGCGTGCCGAGCGCGAACTGGCCGAGACCCGCGCCAGGCTGGTCGACGAGCTGGAGCGCAAGACCCACGAGCTGGAGCTGGCCACCCAGGCCAAGAGCCAGTTCCTGGCTACGATGAGCCACGAAATCCGCACCCCGCTGAACGCCATCATCGGCATGGCCGGGCTCCTCAGCGACACGCCGCTGAGCGACGAGCAGCGCGAGTTCGCCGCCGTCATTCGCAGCAGCGGCGACCATCTGCTGACCGTCATCAACGACATCCTGGACTTCTCGAGCCTGGAGTCGGGCAAGCTGCCGTTGGAAAGCCTGCCGTTCGAGGTGGACAGCGTGGTCGAGGAGTCGCTCGACCTGGTGGCCGGCCGGGCCCGGGAGAAGGACATCGAGCTCGTCTACGAGCTGGCGCCGGACGTGCCGCACACCGTGGTCGGCGACGCGGGGCGGGTGCGGCAGATCCTGGTCAACTACCTGTCCAACGCGGTCAAGTTCGCCACGCAAGGGGAGGTCGCGGTGGCGGTGTCGACGACGCCCACCCCGGACGGACGGCATGAACTGCATTGCGCCGTGCGCGACACCGGCGTCGGCATTCCGCAGGACCGCTTCGACCGGCTGTTCCGCTCCTTCAGCCAGGTGGACGCGTCGACGCAGCGCCAGTTCGGCGGCTCGGGCCTCGGCCTCGCGATCTGCAAGCGGCTCGCGGAGTTGATGGGCGGACGCGTGTGGGTCGAGAGCGAGCTCGGCCGGGGATCGACCTTTCATTTCAGCTTCGTCGCCGCCTTGCCGGCGCAAAGCGCCCGGGTGAAGTGGCCGGCGAGCGATGCCATGCCACTGGCGGGTGTGCGGGTCTGGATCGTCGACGACAACGACACCAATCGCCGCATCCTCGGCCGGCAACTCGATGACTGGGGGATGCAGGTTCAGGGAACCGCCTTTCCGAAGGAAGCGCTGGAATGGGCACAACGAGGCGATGCCTGCGAGCTGGCCATCCTCGATTTCCACATGCCCGAGATGGACGGCCTGCAGCTGGCGCACGCCCTTCATGCACTGCGCGGCGCCGCTCTCAAGCAGGTGCTGCTGACGTCGGGCTTCCCGCTGCCGGAGGCGGATGCGCGCCAGGCCGGGCTGCTGGCGCAATTGTCCAAACCGGTCAAGCACGCAGTGTTGTTCAACACGATCCTCAAGCTGCTCGAACGGCGCAGCGCGGCGACGGTGGCCGCCGCGCCGCCGGTGCCGATCAGCGATGCGGCGCGCCAGAATCCGCTGCGCATCCTGATTGCCGAGGACAACGCGGTGAATGTCCAGCTCCTCACCCTGCTGCTCGATCTGATGGGCTATCGCGCCGACCTGGCCGCCAACGGCGCCGAAGCCATCGCGGCGTTGCGGCGCCAGCCCTACGACGTCATCCTGATGGATGTGCAGATGCCGGTGATGGACGGCATCGAAGCGACGCGTCGAATCCAGCGCGAATGGCAGCCGAGCGGCCGCCCGCGCATCATCGCGCTCACCGCCGGTGTGATGGCCGCGGAACAGAAAGCCTGTCGAGACGTCGGCATGGACGACTTTCTGGTGAAGCCGCTGAATCGCACGGCACTGGCCGAGTCGCTGGCTCGCTGCAAGCGGCTGTGGCTGTGATCAGGACGGGCTGCCGTCCTGCAAGGACTTGAGCCTGTAGAGCGCGTCCAGCGCGTCCTTGGCCGACAGTGTGTCGGGGTCGAGCCGAGCCAGCGCGGCTTCGACCTCGGAGCGTTCGCGCGGCGCGACCGGTGCCGGCGGCGCGAACAGGTCGATCTGCGCATCGGTCGCGCGTTGCTGGGTCTCCAGCGCTTCGAGCGTGGCGCGCGCCTGGCGCACCAGCGTGCCCGGCATGCCGGCCAGGCGCGCGACCTGCACCCCGTAGCTGCGGCTGGCGGGGCCGGGCTGGATGTCGTGCAGGAAGACGATGTCGTCGCCGCTCTCCGCCGCCGACACGTGCACGTTCAACGCGCGCTCGTGCTTCAGCGGAAAGTGGGTCAGCTCGAAGTAGTGGGTCGCGAACAGCGTGAACGAGCGGTTGCGCTCGTGCAGGTGGTGCGCGATGGCGCCGGCCAGCGCCAGGCCGTCGAAGGTCGAGGTGCCGCGCCCGATCTCGTCCATCAGCACCAGCGACTGCTCGCTCGCGCGGTGCAGGATCGCTGCGGCCTCGGTCATCTCGACCATGAAGGTCGACTGCGCGTTCGCGAGGTCGTCGGCTGCGCCGATGCGCGTGTGGATGGCGTCGATCGGCCCGAGCCGGCAGGCCTTCGCCGGCACGAACGAGCCCATCGCCGCCAGCAGCGCGATCAGTGCCACCTGGCGCATGAAGGTGCTCTTGCCGCCCATGTTCGGGCCGGTGATGACGAGCATCTTGCGCGTCGCGTCGAGCCGGCAGTCGTTGGGCATGAAGTTGCCGGCGCCGGTTTCCTGCAAGCGCGCCTCGACCACCGGGTGGCGGCCGGCGTCGATCGCGATGCAGGGCTCGCGCACGAACTGCGGGCGGCACCAGCCGAGCGTGCTCGCGCGCTCGGCCAGCGCGGCCAGCGCGTCGACGCCGGCCAGCGCACGCGCCAGGCCCGTCAGCTCCTCCAGATGCGTCTGCAGCTGGTCGATGACCTGCTCGTACAGCATCTTCTCGCGCGCCAGCGAGCGCTCCTGCGCCGACAGCGCCTTGTCCTCGAAGGCCTTCAGCTCCGGCGTGATGAAGCGCTCGGCGTTCTTCAGGGTCTGGCGGCGCTGGTAGTCCGCCGGCACCTTGTCGACCTGGCCTTGCGTGACCTCGATGTAGAAGCCGTGCACCCGGTTGAACTGCACCCGCAGGTTGGCGATGCCCGTGCGCACCCGCTCGCGCGACTCGAGCTCGAGCAGGAAGGCGTCGCAGTTCTCGCTGATCGCGCGCAGCTCGTCGAGCTGGGCGTCGAAGCCGCGCGCGATGACACCGCCATCGCGCAGCAGCACCGCGGGTTCGTCGGCGATCGCGGCCTCGAGCAGAGCTTCGATCTCGCCCGACGGGTTCAGGGCCTCGGCCAGCATGTCGAGCAGCAGCGCACCCGCGGGCAGGCGCGAGCGCAGCGCGGGCAGCGCGCTCAAGGTGGCGCGCAGGCCGGTGAGCTCGCGCGGGCGCACCTGGCGCAGCGCGACGCGAGCGGTGATGCGCTCGACGTCGCTGACGCCGCGCAGCGCCTCGCGCAGCGGCTCGACGCCCTGGTCGATGAGCGTTTCGAGCGCGTCGTGGCGCTGGCTCGCGACCGTGCGCTCGCGCAGCGGGCGCGTCAGCCATTGGCGCAGGGCCCGGCTGCCCATCCCGGTGCGGCAGGTGTCGAGCAGCGACAGCAGGGTCGGCGCGTCTTCGCCACGCAAGGTCTGCGTGAGTTCGAGGTTGCGATGGGTGATCGGCGGCAGGTCGAGCAGCTCGCTCGCGCGCTCGACCTGCAGGCTGCGCACATGGGCCAGTGCCTGGCCTTGGGTGTGCTCGGCGTAGCTCAGCAGGGCCGCTGCGGCGGCGTGCGCCGTCGCGAGGTCTTGCGCATCGAAGCCGGCCAGGCTCGCGACGCGCAATTGCTCGCACAGCTTGCGCTGCCCGAGGCCGGGGTCGAACTGCCAGTCCGGGCGGTGGGTGATCGCGATGCGCGACTGCGCCAACGCGGGTGGCACATGGTCGCGATCGACCAGCGCCTCGGCCGCGTTCAATCGCGCCAGCCAGCCGGCAAGCTCGCGCTCGCTGCATTCGGTCAGGCCCAGCTGGCCGTTGCTCAGCCCGAGCCAGGCGAGGCCGTAGACGGTCACGCCGCGCTGGGTGCGGTGCGCGAGGGCGAGCAGCAGCGCGTCGCTCTTGTCGGCGAGCAGCTCGGTGTCGGTGACGGTGCCGGGCGTGACCACGCGCACCACCTTGCGCTCGACCGGGCCCTTGGCGGTGGCGACGTCGCCCACCTGCTCGCAGATCGCGACCGGCTCGCCGAGCTTGATGAGCTTGGCGAGGTAGCTCTCCACCGAATGCACCGGCACGCCGGCCATCACGACCGGCTCGCCGGCGCTCTGGCCGCGCGAGGTCAGCGTGATGTCGAGCAGCCTGTTGGCGCGGCGCGCATCGTCGAAGAACAGCTCGTAGAAGTCGCCCATGCGATAGAACACGAGCGTGTCGGGATGCTCCGCCTTGATGCGCAGGTACTGCTGCATCATGGGGGTGTGTGCGCTGAAGTCGGCGGGCGCGGCGGACATGCTGTTCACCGGGCGCGGGGTCAGAACGCGGCGTCGTCCTTGCCGCCGATGTCGGCGCGCCGAATGCGCACCGGCAGCTTCTTCTTCGGCGCCTCGGGTTGGGCCAAGGTGGCGGCCAGCGCGGCCTCGGGCGTGACCGCCGGCACGTCGGCATGGTGCGCCTCGTGGCCGCTCTTGATCACGCGCGTGTAGGGCGAGAGGATTTGCACCAGCTGGCCGTAGATCTTCGGGTTGCCGGCCACGACTTCGCGCTGGTAGAGGTAGTCGGCCTCGCCGGTGAAGTTGCCGATCAGCCCGCCGGCCTCGGTGATCAGCAGCGACCCGGCGGCGATGTCCCAGGGGTTGAGCCCGGTCTCGAAGAAGCCGTCGTAGTAACCCGCGGCCACGTAACACAGGTCCAGCGCCGCCGCACCGGGGCGGCGCAGGCCGGCGCAGTTCTGCATCACCGCTTCGAACATCTGCACATAGCGCTTGAAGTTGTCGCCCTTGCGGAAGGGGAATCCGGTGCCGACGAGCGACTCGGCCATGCGAATGCGCTTGGACACGCGCAGCCGCTTGTCGTTGAGGAAGGCTCCACGGCCCTTGGAGGCAAAGAACATGTCGTTGCGTGTCGGGTCGTAGACCACGGCCTGCTGCACCTGGCCGCGGAAGGCGAGCGCGATCGACACCGCGTAGACCGGAAAGCCGTGGATGAAGTTGGTGGTGCCGTCGAGCGGGTCGATGATCCAGGTGTAGTCGCTGTCCTTCGCGCCGTGGGCGCGGCCCGATTCTTCGGCGAGGATGCCGTGGCCCGGATAAGCGGTGAGCAGCACCTCGATGATGGCCTGCTCGGCGGCCTGGTCGACTTCGGTGACGAAGTCGTTTGGTGACTTGGTGTTGACCTTCAGCAGGTCGAGGTCCAGCGATGCACGGTTGATGATGGCCCCCGCTGCGCGCGCCGCCTTGATGGCGATGTTGAGCATGGGATGGAGCGCTTGCGACATGGGGCAACCTTGCGAAACACGTGGACTGGCGGGGGGAAAGAGCGGGGCAGTGCGCTGAGGCACTGCGGACAATCTTGGATTGCGTCGCAGGCTAACTTCGCTCTGCGAAGTTAAGGCGCAAAGCGCCGGGCCGTAGACTTAATCCACATTTTACCCGGCGCCCCCATGCAAGCCCCTGATCCCACCCGTTTCATCTTGCTCAATACCAGCCACCCCGGCAACGTGGGCGCCGCGGCGCGGGCGATGAAGGTGATGGGCTTCTCCGACCTGGTGCTGGTCGCGCCGCGCGATGCTGGCGTGCTCGCCCATGCCGATGCACTGGCGATGGCCAGCGGTGCGACCGAGGTGCTGGCCGGAGCGCGGATCGTGGAGTCGCTCGCGCAGGCGCTGGACGGCGTCACCTTTGGCTGCGCCACCGCGATGACGCCGCGCGATTTCGGCCCGACGACGCATGCGCCGCGCGAGCTGTTCGCGACGCTCGGTGCGCAGGCACAGCGCGTGGCCTTCGTCTTCGGCAGCGAGCGCTTCGGCATGAGCAACGACGATGTCTATCGCTGCCATGCCTGCCTGAGCATCCCGACCCATCCGGACTATGGTTCGCTGAACCTCGCGCAGGCAGTGCAGTTGATCGCCTACGACTGGCGCCAGGCGCTGGGCGGTTTCGCGGTCGCGCAGCGCACGCCGGTGGTGGTGCGCGCCGATGGCGCTGCGGTGCAGGGGCTGCTGGAGCATTGGCAGCAGGCGCTGACGGCGATCGGCTTTCTCGATCCGCAGGCGCCGAAGAAGTTGATGCCGCGCTTGAACCAGCTCTTCAACCGCGCCCAGCTGACGCCGGAAGAGGTGCACATCCTGCGCGGCATCGCGCGGGCGATGGAAAAGCGCGGCTGACTCCTCAAGGCCCCGGAGGGTGGGCGTAGGGTGGGCTTCAGCCCACGCGTCCCGCGCGCGGACATGCAAGATCCCGTGGGCTGAAGCCCACCCTTCAGCAAGCGGTATGCCCGGCCGGTACACTGCCACGCTCCCGCTTCATCGAACGCATCCATGTTCCAGCGCCTACGAGAAGACATCGCCTGCATCCTGGAGCGCGACCCCGCCGCGCGCTCGACGTGGGAGGTGTTGACCTGTTACCCGGGCCTGCACGCGCTGGTGCTACACCGCTGGGCGCACAGCTGCTGGCGCCATGGCTGGCATTGGTCGGCGCGCTTCATTTCGCATGT
>DASXQQ010000305.1:0-5020 GCA_036507085.1 Piscinibacter sp.
TTGGTCACCAGGATGTACCAGCTGCCCATGCTCATGATCACCAGGATCAGCAGGGTGCCACGCGAGACGAAGTCACCTTGCTGCCACAGCGCGCTCAGGCCGTAGGGGTTGTCGACGGTCTCCTTGCTGGTGGTCGCGGTCAGCGGGGTGGGCGCGGCGGTGGGTGCCGGGGCGGCAGCGGCGGCCGGGGCTTCGACCGCGGGAGCGGAAGCGGCTTGGGCAGATGCGGCCAGGGGCAGAGTCGCCAACATCGCGGAAAGAACCAACGCGGCGACAGCACGAAGGGTCAGGAGTTTGCGGAGAGACATGTCTTTCTTCCAATCTACAGAAATGAGCTGAGATGAAAACGGCTGGCGGTGGCCAGCCAATCACTGTGGGGAGCCTATTCGAGCTTGTAGCCGAACGGCACCTGGACGAGCACGTCGTGGCCTTGCCCTTGGCACTTGTATTCGCCGACGATGCGAACGCTGTTGCGCGAGAAGATGGGGTGCGTCGAGCGGATGACCTTGATGTCCCTGATGGCACCGTTCGCGCTAACAGTGAACTGGATCACCGCTTCGCCGCGCTCGATGCCCTGCTTAGCTGCCTCGCGCGGGAATCCCGCGTCACCCATCACCGTCGTGTAGTTCGAGCAAACAACCGCAGCAGAAACGGGCGCGGGCGCTGCCGCTGCCGGCGCAGTCACAGGGGGCGCAACCGGCACCATGGCGGTCTGAGCCGGCGGCGGCGTCTGCGTGGCCGTGATGGTTTGTTGCACCGGCGGCGGCGTCGCGATCTGCACCTCCGGCGGCGGGATGTAGGGCGGTGGCGGTGCCTCGAGCCTCGGCGGTGGCGGCACCACGACTTCCGGCGGCGGCGGCGGCTTCTTGATCTCTTCGATGACCTTGGTCTCGATGGGCGCTCGCACTACCTCGACCACCTTTTTCGCCAGACCCGTCACGAGGGCATAAACGATGAAAGCGTGAAACAGAATGACAAACGTGAGTCCGACGAGGTGTCGTCGCGGATCCGCCTGTCGTTTGGAAAAGTCCATACCCTGGGATCTCCAGCTGGCCAGATGCTATGCAGCGAAGGTTAACAAAAGTGCCCGCCGGCTTGTGGCCAGCGGGCACCGTGTGAGAAACAGAGTGCTTTGAATTTTCAGTTCAGACACAGTTCCCGCGAGATTTCTCTCGCGGGCTGCACGTGTTGGCTGAATCTCAGAAGAACTTGTAGGCGGCGCGGAACATGTAGGTCCGGCCGAGCGGGTCGCTGAACCGCGGGTCATAGCCGCGCTGGAAGGTCGTGTTCTGAACCGACTTCGGCGGGTCGATGTCGAACAGGTTGTTGATGCCTGCCGTCACCGTCAGGTTCTTGATGCCGGTCCAGGAGACCGACAGGTCCCACACCGCGTACGCGCCGACCTGGAACGCCGGATCCTGGTCGGTGTACGACGACTTGAAGCGCTGCGCCAGCGTGGAGCCCCACGGGCCCTGACTCCAGGTACCCGTCAGGGTATGCTGCCAGCGGAACACCGGCGCGTTGTCGGAGTAGCGTCCGACCGCGTCGATGAACGCGCCGCCGCGCTCACGCTGGTAGCGGTACGAAGTGATGTAGGTGCCCTCCATGCTCAACCCCCAGTTGCCCGAGGGTGTGGCCCCGGAGCGCCACGCGGCCGACAGGTCGACACCGTGAGTGTGCAACTCGCCGAGGTTCTCGACTGGCGTATCGATGAACGCGATCGGGTCGAAACTCGGGAAGTTCAGGCACACGTCGACGTCCGACCGGTCTTGGCCCGGCCCAGGTCCAGCCGCCAACTGGCTGCATCGCACGAACCTGGCGCTGTACTTCGTGGCATCACCGAAGACGGCCTGCTCGGGAAGGGGACTGATCAGGTTGCGGACGACGATTTTCCACAAGTCAACGCCCAGGGTTACCGATGATGACGGCTCGAACACCAGACCCACGGTCATGGTCCTCGACTTTTCGGGCTTGAGCGTGCTGACGGGCTGCCCAATTCCTGCAGGACCGCTGGTGCGCTGAAGTACCTGCTGCCCGCAAACGACGCCGGCCGACGCGCCGGGGACGGCGGCGCCGCCCGGGCAGAGAAGCGGATCATCGTAGTTGTCGGTGGTGAAGGTCAGCGATGCGGGCTGATAAATCTCGTAGAGTGTCGGCGCACGGAAGCCGGTGTTGATCGAGCCGCGAACCAGCATTTCCTTCGTCGGCTGGTAGCGCAGGCCAAGCTTCGGATTGAACGTGTTGCCGAAATCGCTGTACTTGTCGTAGCGCGCGGCCGCGTTCAGCTCGAGCTGCTTCGTGATGGGGATGTTCAACTCGGCGAACACGGCCGTGACCTTGCGGCTGCCGCCGGTGTCGCTGTCCGGGTCGATACCGAGGCTGCCCAGTACGGCGGTGATGTCCGTGGCCTCGAAGGACGACCTCTCCTTGCGATGCTCGAAGCCGAAGGCCGCGGAAAGCGGACCGGCGGCCATCTGCATCAGGTCCTTCGAAACCCGGAAGTCGACGAAGTCCATCTTGGCTGTGCCGATCAGCGTGTCGGCTTGGACCTGCGCCGCATCGATCGCCGCCTGGCCTGCCGCGGTCTGGTCGCCGAACGGGTTGATGACGCCGTTCCAGACGCCCAGCTGCATGAGATCGTCGTTCACGTAGCCCCGCTTGACCGAGGCGGTGCTCTTGTTCTTGGACCTGCCGATGGCCGTGCGATAGTCCCAGCCGGCGAACAGGCCTTGAGCCTCTAGCATGGCCCGCTCGGTCGTGGTGTCATCGCCGCTGGTTCGCTTGCCGGCGGGGACTTGCCGCCAGTTGGCGACGCCCCCGGGGACGCAGTTCGTGAAGCCGCAGGCGGTTGTGTCGTCCGGCGCGCCCGGATTGATCAGATCGGGAACACTACCGACAGGGGCACCCGCGGGATAGAACGGGCTCGTGGCCGGCATGATGTGACCGGTTGGCGCCGGCGCCACCTTGGATATGGCCTTGTTGTGCGCCCGCATGTACTCGGCCGAGATGGTGTGGTCGGGAGCGATCGCAACGGAGCCGCGAACGAGGCCGGTCACCTGCTCGTTCTGCGGAATGATGTCGACGTCGTGGCTGAAGTCGTAACGGCAGCTCTGGAATGCCCCAGAGTTGTCGGGGTTCGTATTGCGCGGGACGGAACTGGGTGGATTGCACAACGGCCCCGACGGCTCGAAACCGTTCAGATCCCCGGGGAAGCTCGTGCCGCTCGTGCCATCGCTGATCGCACCGCGACTCGTGCCCAAGATGCCGGTCGTCGAAAACTTGCGATCCGCCGCCACCAGCACATTCTGTTTGCGGAAGTCGAGCGACGCCATCACGTTGAAGCGCTGCTCCGCCATCGACCCGAAGCCGCCGAGCAGCGTCACGCGATTCGTGTCGCCACCGCCCTTGGCCTTCGGCTGCTGCGTCTGGGCGCTCACCTCGAGCCCGCGGTAGTCGCGCTTGATGATGAAGTTGATCACGCCACCGATCGCGTCGGTGCCGTAGAGGGACGATGCGCCATCGCGCAGGACTTCGATCCGCTCGATGGCCGCCAGCGGAATAGCGTTCAGGTCGACCGCAGCGGCATCGAACGCGTGGTTCGCGATGCGCCGACCGTTCAGCAGAACCAGGGTCTTGTTCGAATTGACACCGGTCGGCCCGCTCAGGCCGCGGATGTCGGCCTCGGACTTGCCGCCGGTGGTCGCACCGATGGAGGCGCTCGCGCCGAAGTTGGACTGGTTCGATGCGATGCGCGCCATCGCCTGCTCGACTGTCGTCACGCCCTGCTTCACCAGTTCTTCGACCTTGATGATGGTCACGGGGAGCGCCGTTTCAGCGTCGACACGTCGGATCGACGAACCGGTGATCTCGACCCGTTCCAGCTGTTGTTGAGCCATGGCGGGCAACGAACTGACTGCGAGACTGCCACCGAATGCGAGCATCAGGCCGGTACAGACCTTCGTTTTTCTGAACATGTGATCTCCTGGTAGAAGCACTGAAAGGTTGATCGATAAAGACCCGGCCCTTGAGCAAGTCACATGCCGGTTTTGTGAACCGGCTGTGGCTCGTCTGCGAAGACCTGTAAAACAATTGTCAATGAAGGGAAATAATGCGCCGTCTAGGGTATTCCTTGATCGGATCGCAATGCGCTAGCTCCCTAGATGTCTAGACCACTCGTCACCAAGGTGACACGCTTGGTTTCATGCGGGTTTGCCGGGCGTCAGGGGGTCGCGTGCGCCTCCGCTCGCGGGTCTTCGGGAAAGCACTTTTAGGGCATCTCCCTAGGCCAATTCGCGGGCCGATCTTCACACTGCGTTGGGTACTCACAACATGCCATCCATCGCCGCCGTTGCGGCATCGCATTGACCCTTGCGCCACAGGCTGAGCGCTTTCTCCGAGATATCCAATTTCCGTTCGCACTGAGCCTGTATTTCCGATCGCCCTGAGCTTGTCGAAGGGAGTGCCTGCACGCCCAGTTGCAGGGCCTCCTTCGACAAGCTCAGGACGATCGGAAATACAAGCTCAGCCCGAACGGGAGTTGAATGTGCGCGGCGAGAAACTCTCAACCTCTCAAGCGTAGACCGCTGCATCGATTCGGGGCACCGCGGCAAGCAGCGTTCGGGTGTAGGGCGATGCCGGATGGCTCAGCACCGACTGCGCCGTGCCGGTCTCCTCGATGCGGCCTTGCTGCATCACCGCGATGTGGTCGGCGATGTACTCGACCACGCCGATGTTGTGCGTGATGAAGAGGTAGGAAACGCCGAGGTCGCGCTGCAACTGGCGCAGCAGGTTGAGGATCTGCGCCTGCACCGACACGTCGAGCGCCGACGTGGGTTCGTCGCAGACGATGAGTCGCGGCTCGACCGCCAGCGCGCGGGCAATCGCAATGCGCTGGCGTTGCCCGCCGGAGAATTCATGCGGATAGCGCTCCAGCGCGTCGCGCCGCAAGCCCACCTGATCGACCAGGCGCTCGAGACTGGCACGTCGCGCCGCCAAGTCGAGTTCGGGCCGCAGGGCGACC
>DASXQQ010000306.1:0-14069 GCA_036507085.1 Piscinibacter sp.
CGCGGCGGCGACGTGCATCAGGCCCGAATCGTTGCTGACCACACCGCGCGACGCGGCGATCAAGGCCATCGCGTCGTGCAGCGAGGTCTTGCCGGCAAGCACGCGGCAGGCGCCGGGCGCGAGCGCGGCGATCGATTCGCAGAGCGCCAGCTCCTTTGCCGAGCCGAGCAACAGCACCGGCAGACCGTGCGCTGAGTACAGCGAACGCGCCAGCTCGGCGTAATGCGTCGCCGGCCAGCATTTGGCCGGGCCGTATTCGGCGCCCGGAGCAAACACCCAATAAGCGCCGCGCTGCAGCTCGGCCGCCTGGGTCGCCGCGGCCAGCGTTTCATCGCTCAGCCGCAGGCGCGGACGTTCTTCGGCGCTCGTTGACGCGGGCGGATCACCGGCGAGCGCGCTGTAGAACGCCACCATCGGCGGGCGTCCCTCGGGATTCGGCAGCCGCTCGTTGAGCAGCCCGTAGCGCCCTTCCCCGTGGTAGCCGACACGGCGCGCAATGCGCGCCATGAACGGGATCAACGCGGCCTTGATCGAGTTGGGCAGGACGTAGGCGGCGTCGAAGCGACCGCGCAATTCGGCAGCGAGCTGCTTGCGAGCGGCCCAGTCGAGCCGGCCGTGCGCGAACGGCAGCTCGACCACCTCGTGCACCTGCGGCATCGCGCGGTACACCGGCGCGACCCAGGGCAGCGCCGCGACGCTGAGCTGCTCGCCGCGCGCGGCCAGGCGCGCGAGCAGCGGCTCACTCATCACCGCGTCGCCGATCCATTGCGGCGCGACGACGAAGCTGCGGATCACCGGCTCGGGCCCGGCGCCGTCAGTGCGAGCCAACAGCCTCGCCGGCCTTCAGCTTGTAGACCGTGCCGCAATACGGGCACTTGCCTTCGCCGGTGCTGCCGACATCGATGAACACCCGTGGGTGGCCGCTCCACAGCGGCATCTTCGGGTTCGGGCAGAACACGGCGCCGGGGCCGGCCATGTCCTTGGCGGTCACTTCGACCGTGGCGGGAGCGTCGCTCATCGTCGTCAAACTTTCGTCAGCCACTCGGCGTACTTCGGATTGCGTCCGTTGACGATGTCGAAGAACGCGCTTTGAATCTTCTCGGTGATCGGCCCGCGTGAGCCTTTGCCGAGCTCGATGCGGTCGAGTTCGCGGATCGGCGTCACTTCGGCCGCCGTGCCGGTAAAGAAGGCCTCGTCGCAGATGTAGACCTCGTCGCGGGTGATGCGCTTTTCGACCAGCTTCAACCCCAGGTCAGCGCAGATCGCGAAGACGGTGTTGCGGGTGATTCCATTGAGCGCGCCGGCGCTCAGGTCCGGCGTGTAGACCACGCCGTTCTTGATGACGAACAGGTTCTCGCCTGCGCCTTCACTGACGAAGCCCGAGGCGTCGAGCAGCAGCGCCTCGTCGTAGCCGTCGTCGGTGGCTTCCATGTTGGCGAGGATCGAGTTGGTGTAGTTGCTCACCGTCTTCGCCTGCGTCATCGTGATGTTGACGTGGTGGCGGGTGAAGCTCGAGGTCTTGACGCGGATGCCGCGCTTCATCCCTTCTTCGCCGAGGTAGGCACCCCAGGCCCAGGCGGCGATCATCAGGTGCACGGTGTTGCCCTTGGGCGAGACACCGAGCTTCTCGGAGCCGATCCAGGTGAGCGGGCGCAGGTAGCAGCTGTCGAGCTTGTTCTCGCGCACCACCGTGCGCTGCGCCTGCAGCACCTCCTCGAAGGAGAACGGGATCTTCATGCGCAGGATCTTGGCGCTGTTGAAGAGCCGCTCGGTGTGCTCCTGCAGCCGAAAGATCGCCGTGCCGTTCGCCGTGTTGTAGGCGCGCACGCCTTCGAAGGCGCCGCAGCCGTAGTGCAGCGTGTGCGTGAGGACGTGAATCTTGGCGTCGCGCCAGTCCACCAGTCCGCCATCCATCCAGATCTTGCCGTCGCGGTCAGCCAGGGACATCGCGGTCTCCAAAGTCGTTCGGGTCGGGCGTTGATTCTAAGGCGGCGCACCCTCCCCCAAGGGTTAGGGGGATGGGCTTGAAAACGGTGGTTTCTTGTCGCTCAGACCCCCTGACCAGGGGGGTGCGAGCCGTTGTTGTGTGAATTTGTGCGCACGAGAATGCGCCACGGTCGAGCGGGTCCCTTCGTTGAACGGGCAAATCGACCCCCGCCAACGCAGGCTTCATCCGCAACCACCTTCCAGGGTATTCATCCATGAAATCATTTCAAGTTCGCAGCCTCGCCTTGGCCGCAGCGGCCGCTGCGCTGGCGCTTTCGTCGCTTACCGCAAGCGCCAACACGCTGACGTTCCAGGGCGTGACCTTCGATACGGTCGCGCTCGACGGCGACACGCTGGAGCTCACCATCGACAACGCGCTCAGCGCCAGCGGCGACTGGACCGGCATCCAGTACCTGAACGCGTTCGAGATCAAGAACATCGGCACGATCACCAGCGCGACCCTGACCGACTGGAGCGAATCGTCCAATGAACTGAACGCCCATGGCTGCACGGGCGGCAGCGCCGGTGGTGCCTGCTTCACCCATTCGCCGGCGATGGCGCTGAGCAACCACATGGTGTTCGACATCGACTTCACGGGCACCCCGGACTTCAGCTTGCCGCACCTGAAGGTCGAGTTCTTCACGAGCCTGACGCAGGACAAGGCCACCGGCAGCCTGTTGTCGCAAGACATCCCGGCCGTGCCGGAACCCGAGACCTATGCGCTGATGCTGGCCGGCCTCAGCGTCGTCGGCTTCGTCGCCCGCCGCCGCCGCCCCTGAGATCCTCGCGGTCTTGCGTCTGCGAAGGCCCCGCTTGCGGGGCCTTCGCATTCCGGCGTGGCGATTCCGCCGCCGTGGGCGGACCCCCCGCGACACCCCTGGAACCCAGGGTGCCGGCGCCTTGAAGACACCCCGTGCATGGCAGCCAATTTTCGGGGTCATCTCGGTCACTGCGCATGCGTGTGCGGGCCGCGCGCTGCTCGGCGTCGGCTTGTGAACTTCGTTTGACTGTCGGGCACGCAGCATATTGCGCGCCCAATGCACCCCTTGACATAGGGGGGACTTCGGGCGGGGCACCCCCTTGAGATAGGGGGTGTAACACCTTGTGTCTTTGAGGTAAGGGGCAGAAAGTATGAGTGCGCCCAGGCCGGTGGGAAAGTTCCGACGACGGCGTCATCGTCTTCCATCTTCAACCCTAACCATTGTGGAGTGCAGGATGAAACTCTCCCTCAAGCATATTGCCGCGGCAGCGGCCTTGGCGTTGTCGACCGCCGCGAGCGCCAACACCCTGACGTTCGAAGGCGTCACCTTCGACCTGAACGCTGGCGCGGGTAGCACGCTGGAGCTCACGCTGACCGGCGTCGCAAGTTCCACGGGCACCTGGGCAGACGCGACGTTCCTCAATGCGTTCTCGCTGGGCGACATCGGCGTGACCACGCTGTCCGCTCCGACCGGTTTTGTCCCAGTGGTGGGTGAACTGAACGCCAGCGGCACCGGCTGCACCGGTGGCGACTCCGGCAAGTTCTGCTTCGAGGGCCACGACCCGGTGAGCGATCTGATGACGTACACGATGACCTACACCGGCACGCTCGACCTGAGCGCTCCGAACCTGAAGGTGCTGTTCGTCGACGACGAAGGCACCAAGGTCGGCTCGTTGTTGTCGGCCACCATCCCGATCCCGGAACCCGACACCTACGCGCTGATGATCGCCGGCCTCGGCGTGATCGGATTCATCGCCCGCCGTCGTCAACAGCAGCAAGCCTGATCGATTGCGCGTTTGCACCCCCCGAGAACCCCGCTGCGGCGGGGTTTTTTCATGGCGACTCGAACAGAACTCGATCCGTCAGCGACGCAAGGCAGACCGACACACCGACTCACCTGCGCGGACCGTGGCGCTTCGACGCTCAAGAACAACGCCCGCAGCCGCGGGCGTTGTTCATGGCGCCTCCTCGTCGGGTCGGGTCAGCGTCCAGCCCTCCAGCCGACCGCGCGACCAGGTCGTCGCCACCGTCGCGCCGCTGCCGTCGGTCCAGGCCCAGACCTCCGGTTCGACGCTGACCTTGCGGCCCAGGCTCTTCGTCAGCGGCACCACCTGCATCATCGTCATGCGCAGCCTGAGCCGGGCATTGAGCATCACCGCGCTGTCGACATGCCCGACCGGCTTGTCGGCGGCGTTCTTCATCAGGCGCAGCGCGCGGCTGAACTGCAGCAGCAGCCAGAAGACGATGACCGTGGCGGCAAGCGCCACGCCTTGCCAACCGTAGGCCAGAAACGCGGACACGAGCAATGCGGCCGCGAGCAGCCATCCCAGGATCGGGTTCATGGCGCCGATCTTAGGGGTGCGCCGCGCGCCGCCGGGTGCGGGGTTCCCACAGGGCGGTCACAGGCTGCGCGCGAGGTCGATCGCTTGCTCGATGCGCTCGACGACATGGATCGTCAGCCCCTCGACCGCCTTCTTCGGCGCGTTCGCCTTCGGCACGACCGCCACCGAGAAGCCGAGCTTGGCCGCCTCGCGCAGCCGCTCCTGGCCGCGCGGCGCGGGGCGCACCTCACCGGCCAGGCCGACCTCGCCGAAGGCAATGAAGCCGCGTGGCAGCGCGCGCCCGCGCAGGCTGCCCTGGATCGCCAGCATCACCGCCAGGTCGGCCGCCGGCTCGCTGATGCGCACGCCGCCGACCGCGTTGACGAACACGTCCTGGTCGAGACAGGCGATGCCGGCGTGGCGGTGCAGCACCGCCAGCATCATCGCGAGCCGGTCGCGGTCGAGACCGACGCTGAGCCGGCGCGGGCTCGGGCCGCCCGAGTCGACGAGCGCCTGCACCTCCACCAGCATCGGCCGGGTGCCCTCGAGCGTGACCAGCACGCACGCGCCCGGCACCGGCTCGCCGTGCGTCGACAGGAAGATCGCGCTCGGGTTGGCCACGCCCTTGAGGCCACGCTCGGTCATCGCGAAGACGCCGATCTCGTTGACCGCGCCGAAGCGGTTCTTGATCGCGCGCACCAGCCGAAAGCTCGAATGGGTGTCGCCCTCGAAGTACAGCACCGTGTCGACGATGTGCTCGAGCACGCGCGGGCCGGCCAGCGCGCCTTCCTTCGTCACGTGCCCGACGAGCACGATGGTCGTGCCGCTGCTCTTCGCGGTGCGGGTGAGCTGCGCCGCGCACTCGCGCACCTGCGCGACCGAGCCGGGGGCGGAGCTCAGCTGCTCGCTGTACATCGTCTGGATCGAGTCGATGACGCACACCGCCGGCTGCTCGGCATCGAGGGTCGCAATGATCTTCTCGAGGTTGATCTCCGCCAGCACGCGCACCTTCGACCCGTCGAGGCCGAGCCGGCGCGAGCGCAGCGCGACCTGCGCGCCCGACTCCTCGCCAGTGACGTACAACGTGGGCAGCGTGCGCGACAGCGAGTCCAGCGCCTGCAGCAACAGCGTCGACTTGCCGATGCCCGGGTCGCCGCCGATCAGCACCACGCCGCCGGCGACGATGCCGCCGCCGAGCACGCGATCGAGTTCGTCGATGCCGGTCGGCTGGCGGTCGACCTCCGATGCCTCGATCTCCGACAGCGTGGCCACCGGCTGAACCCTCGCGAGCGACTGGTAGCGGTTCTTCGGCGCGCTTTCGGCCACCGATTCGACGAGCGTGTTCCATTCGCCGCAGCCCGGGCATTTGCCCAGCCACTTCGGCGAGGTGCCGCCGCATTCGCTGCAGGTGTAGATCGACTTGTCACGGGCCATGGGGGCAGATTGTGAAGGCAGCCCAGTGCTGCGACGTTTTTCAGCCCGTGATACAAGGTCCCCCCACCACGTAATCCAGCAACACGCCCATGGAACTCTCGGTCTGGCTCGCCTTTTTCGCCGCTTCCTGGGCCATCAGCATCTCACCGGGCGCCGGTGCGGTGGCGGCGATGAGCGCGGGCTTGAACCACGGCTTTGCGCGCGGCTACTTCATGAGCTTCGGCCTGATCGCCGGGTTGATGACGCAAGTGGTCGTGGTGGCGCTCGGTCTGGGCGCACTGATCGCCGCGTCGAGCCTCGCGTTCGCCCTCATCAAGTGGCTGGGCGTGGCCTACCTCGTGTGGCTGGGCGTCCGGCAATGGCGGGCGCCGGCGACGCCGCTGGTGACGCGCAGCGACGCGGGCGGGCCGGTCTCGCGGCGCGCGCTGATGCTGCGCGGCTGGATGGTCAACGCCGTCAACCCCAAGGGCACGGTGTTCCTGCTCGCGGTCGTGCCGCAGTTTCTCGACCTGGCACAGCCGCTCGCATCGCAGTACCTGACGATCGGCGCAACGCTCGCCTTCACCGACCTGGTGATCATGGGCGCCTACACCGCGCTCGCGTCCCGGCTGCTGCGACTGTTGCGCACGCCCGGCCAGATGCGCGCGCTCAACCGTGCCTTCGGCAGCCTGTTCGTGGCGGTGGCGCTGCTGCTGGCCACGTTCAAGCGAGCGACATAACGCCTATTCGACCGGCTTGCCGCGCAGCGCCTTCACCTCGCCGCGCCGCGCCTTGCCGGCCAGGCGGCGCTGCTTCGAACCGTGGGTCGGCTTGGTGGCGCGGCGCGGGCGCGGCGGCGTCTCCACGCTGTCGACCAGCTCCTGCAGGCGTTGCAGCGCCTCGGCGCGATTCGTCTCCTGGCTGCGCGAGGTCTGCGCCTTGATCACCAGCACGCCGTCGCGCGTGAGGCGCTGGTCGTTCAGCGCGAGCAGCCGCGCCTTCACGTCCGGCGGCAGCGACGACGCCGGAATGTCGAAGCGCAAGTGCACCGCGCTCGACACCTTGTTGACGTTTTGCCCGCCGGCGCCTTGCGCGCGGATCGCGCTGAATGTGACCTCGTCGGGATCGATCGTGATCGCCATCGACGGGTCGCTCGCGCTCACGCGGCCACGGTCGTCGGCACGCGCATCGCCAACCCGCACATCAGCTCGTAGCCCACCGTCCCTGCAGGCTGGGCGACTTCGTCGATCGCCAGCACGCTGCCGTTCGGACCGCGGCCCCACAGCGTGGCCTCACTGCCCAGCCCCGCTTGCGGTACCGGCGTGAGGTCGACGGTGACCATGTCCATCGAGACCCGCCCGACGAGGCGCGTTCGCACGCCGTTCACCAGCACCGGCGTGCCGGTCGGCGCCGCGCGCGGATAGCCGTCGGCATAACCGCAGGCGATCACGCCGATGCGCATGGCATGCTCGGCGCGGAAGGCGCTGCCGTAGCCGACGGCATCGCCGGGCTGCAGCTGCTGGGTGCCAATGATCTGCGCGCGCAGCGTCATGGCCGGCTGCAGGTTCCAGTCGGCGATGCTGTGCGCCGGGAAGTCGGGCGCCGAGCCGTAGACCATGATGCCGGGGCGAATCCAGTCGCCGCGCAACTCGGGCTGGCTGGGCGCGAAACGCAGCGTCGCCGCGCTGTTGCACAGCGAGCGTTCGCCGGGCAGATCGTGCGCCACCGCGTCGAAGGTGGCGAGCTGCGCGGCGACGCCCCCCGGCCCGTCGGCGTCGGAGAAATGCGTTGTCAGCGTGATGCGGTCGACCTGCGTCAGCCCCGACAGGCGAAGCCAGGCCGAGCGGTAGGCGGCCGGCGTGAAGCCGAGGCGGTTCATGCCGGTGTTCATCTTCAGGAACACATGGTGTGGGCGCTGGGTCTTGTGCGCGGCGAGCCAGTCGATCTGCGCTTCGTGATGCACCGTGTGCCACAGATCGAGGCGTGAACACAGTTCGAGGTCGCGTGCGTCGAAGCAGCCTTCGAGCAGCAGGATGGGCCCGCGCCAGCCGAGCGCGCGCACCCGTTCGGCCTCGGCCAAATCGAGCAGCGCAAAGCCGTCGGCCGCCTGCAATCCCGCATAGGCGCGCGCTATGCCGTGGCCGTAGGCATTGGCCTTCACCACCGCCCAGACCTTGGCGTCCGGCGCCGCTTCGCGCGCGCGCCGCAGGTTGTGGGCGAGCGCGTCCGGATGGATCAGGGCTTCGATGGGGCGGGGCATGTCGCGTTTTCGCGCCGTGAACGGGTGCACCGATTCTGCCGCACCCCCGCACCTGCTGGCCGGGTGCCGGGCCAAGCTGCCACAACCCGCATGCTATAACCCGCGCCGCGGGGAGACACACCGGTGACACCGGGAAAGAGGCAGTGCGCGTCGGTCGAATGAAAAAAGGTTTCTACACCATCATGTCGGCGCAGTTCTTCAGCTCGCTGGCCGACAACGCGCTGTTCGTCGCTGCGGTCGAGTTGCTGAAGACCTCCGGTCAAGCCGAATGGCAGCGCGCCGCCCTGGTGCCGATGTTCGCGCTCTTCTACGTGGTCCTCGCGCCCTTCGTCGGCGCGTTCGCCGACGCCGTGCCCAAGGGCAAGGTGATGTTCTTCTCGAACCTCGTCAAGGTCGTCGGCTGCATGCTGATGCTGTTCGGCGTCCACCCGCTGCTGTCGTACGCGATCGTCGGGCTCGGCGCCGCGGCCTACTCGCCGGCCAAGTACGGCATCCTGACCGAACTGCTGCCGAACTCGCAACTGGTCAAGGCCAACGGCTGGATCGAGGGGCTGACGATCGCGTCGATCATCCTCGGCGTGCTGCTCGGCGGGCAACTGGTCGGCCGCGCGGTCTCGCTGTACCTGCTCGCCTTCGACATCCCGATGTTCGACACCGGCATCGACACGCCACCCGAGGCGGCGATCGCCGCCATCATCCTGCTCTACACGATCGCCGCGGTCTTCAACCTCAAGATCCCGCGCACCGAAGCGCCGCTGCAGCCGCTCGCGCACAGCGCCAGCGCGCTGGTGCGCGACTTCTCGCATTGCAATGCGCGGCTGTGGAACGACAAGCTGGGGCAGATCTCGCTCGCGACCACCACGCTGTTCTGGGGCGTGTCGGGCAACCTGCGCTACATCGTGCTCGCCTGGGCCGCGGTGGCGCTGGGCTACGGCACGACGCAGGCGTCGTCGCTGGTCGGTGTGGTGGCGCTCGGCACCGCCGCCGGCGCCGTGCTCGCGTCGCTGCGCATGCGGCTCGACCAGGCCACCGGCGTCATTCCGCTGGGCATCGCGATGGGCGTTCTCGTCATCGCGATGAACTTCATTTCCAACGTCTGGGTCGCGGCGCCGTTTCTGGTCGGGCTCGGTGCGATCGGCGGCTACCTGGTGGTGCCGATGAACGCGCTGCTGCAGCACCGCGGCGCCAACCTGATGGGCGCCGGCCGATCGATCGCGGTCCAGAACTTCAACGAGCAGGCCTGCATCCTCGGTCTCGGCGCGTTCTACACCGGCATGACGCGCTTCGGCCTGTCGGCCTTCGGCGCGATCAGCATTTTCGGCCTGGCGGTCGCGGCGATCATGTGGCTGATCCGGCGCTGGCACCAGACCAATTGCGTGCAGTACCGCGACGAGGTGGAGCACCTGCTCGCGCTGGCGCGGCACGACAAGCACTGATCAGCGCGAAGGCGCAACAGGTGACCGGGCGCCGCCGCAGCGCGACATTCCGGTGCGGCGACAATCGCGCGGTGACGAATTCCGCCGCGCTGTTGCCCGCCCTCGCCCTCACCTTCAACGCCCTCGTCTGGGGCACCTCGTGGTGGCCGTTTCGCCAGTTGCAGTCGCAGGGCCTGCACCCGCTGTGGGCGACGGTGATCGTCTATGCGATCGCGGTGGCGGTGATCGCGCTGCTGCGCCCGCGTGCTTTCGCACAGCTGCTGCGCACGCCGGCGCTGTGGGTGCTGATGCTCGCGTCGGGCACGACCAACGCCGCGTTCAACTGGGGGGTGGTGATCGGCGACGTGGTACGCGTCGTGCTGTTGTTCTACCTGATGCCGCTGTGGGCGGTCTTGCTCGCCCGCTTCTTGCTGGACGAACCGCTGACACGCGCCGCCGGCTGGCGTGTCGCGATGGCGCTGGCCGGCGCCGCGATCGTGCTCTGGCCCGACGGCGCCAGCGGCTGGGACGCGCTGCCGCTGCCGCGCGCGCTGCCCGACTGGCTGGGCGTCGTCGGCGGCTTCTCGTTTGCGCTCAACAACGTGATGCTGCGCCGCGAGGCGCATCGCCCGGACGAGGGGCGGGCCCTGGCGATGTTCGTCGGCGGCGTCGCGGTCGCCGGCGTGCTCGCCGCGGCGCTGGCGGCGAGCGGCCGTGTCGCCTGGCCACCATTGCCGGCCCCGGCGTGGGCGGGCCTGGCGGCACTGTTGGCCGCGCTGTTCCTCGCCAGCAACATGGCGCTGCAGTTCGGCGCGGCGCGCCTGCCGGCGAACGTGACCGCGGTCGTCATGCTCGGCGAGGTAGTGTTCGCCTCGCTGTCGGCGGTGGCCCTCGGCGCGGGCCGCTTGACGGCTTCGTTGTGGCTCGGTGGCGGCTTGATCGTTGCCGCGGCGGTGCTTGCGGCAGCGGGGCCGCGGACCGCGCCTGCCCACTAACCCACTAACGCAGCGGCGCCGCCCGTGCCGCCAGTGTCGGATCGAGCCGGTGCAGCGTGTCGATGAACTCGACCTCGACCAGCGGCTTGGTGAGGTAGGCGTCGCAGCCCGCCAGCGTGCCGCGCACCCGGTCCGTCGCGCCGGACAAACCGGTGACGATCACGACCCGCGTGCCCTTCGCGCCGGCAAACGGCGGGGCGTGCTTGAGGTCGTGACAGATCCTCAAGCCGTCGAGGCTGCCCGGCGGGCCGAGCACGATGTCGAGGAAGACCAGCGCGAACGAGCGGCGCCGCAGGCAGGCCATCGCTTCATCGCCGTCGCGTGCCAGCTGCACCCGGTACCCCAGACCGCGCAAGCGCCGCTGCAGAAAACGCCGCTCGCCGGCATCGGGTTCGACCACCAGCACGTCGGGGCCGCTGTCGGCGTCGTCGAGCAGCACGTCGACACGGGGCGCGCCGAGCACCGCCGCCAGTTCGCCGGGCGAGGAATTGCGCTGCTCGACCAGCGAATCGAGCTCGCGCACGATGCGCACCGGCTCGATCGGCCGCGGCAGCCACGCCATCGCACCCTGAGGCGCCCGTGCACCGACGAACACCGTGTCCTGCGCGCGGCCGGCCGACAGCACCGATTGACACGAGCGCGGCTGGTCGGCGTCGGCGATGACGAAGTCGCTGCGGTCGACGCGCTCGACCTGCACATACGATGGCGAGCGCTGCGCCGCCAGGCGGAAAAACGACGCCAGCGCACCGCGTTCGAACTCGCTGAAGCCCTGCAGGGCCACTGTGTATTGTTCCGCCGAGCGCATGGGCATCGGGCCCCCTGTACTGCCATCGGACCCGGGGATGTTCGAACGCCACCCCGGCCGCGTCAAGGACCTATTTCAAGGGGGACTAGGAGGCTGTCGGGCTTGAATCGGGCCCGCGGCGGTGTCCATTGGCGACGCGCGTGGCGGGCCCACGCAAGGAGCCTGCAACGCGGCCTTGCGCCCCAATGGACACCGCCCCTGCGGGCGATCCTCCCAAGAGGGCGCACCCATCGTTGCAAATGCTCGACGTGGGCACCGCCACGTCTGCGCTTTGCGCCTCGTTTGCGCCCTCTTGGGAGGTCGCGCGGGCCCGATTCAAGCCCGACAGCCTCCTAGCGCTACCATGCTCGCCTCGCAACCCGTCCCCGAAGGAAGCGCCATGGCCGGCAGCGTCTACGATTTCGAAGCCCTTTCCATCGACGGCAAGCCCGCCCACCTGTCGACGCAGCGCGGCAAGGTGCTGCTGATCGTCAACACCGCCAGCGAGTGCGGCTTCACGCCGCAGTTCAAGGGCCTCGAAGCGCTGTGGGAAACCTACCGCGACCAGGGCCTGATGATCGTCGGCTTTCCGAGCAACGAGTTCGGCGCCCAGGACCCCGGCAACAACGAAGAGATCGCGTCGTTCTGCTCGCTCAACTACGGCGTTACTTTTCCGATGATGAGCAAGGTCAAGGTCAACGGCCGCGAGGCCCACCCGCTGTGGAAGTGGCTCACCTCCGAGGCGCCCGGCTTCCTCGGCAGCCAGGCGGTGAAGTGGAACTTCACCAAGTTCCTCGTCGGGCGCGACGGCCGGGTGATCAAGCGCTACGCCCCCACCGACACGCCCGAATCGATCACGAAGGACATCGAAGCCGCGCTCGCGGCCTGAACCACCATCATGTTTCAGCACCTCGACGCCTACGCCGGCGACCCCATCCTGTCGCTCAACGAGGCCTACGGCAACGACCCGCGGCCGCACAAGATCAACCTGTCGATCGGCATCTACTTCGACGACGCCGGTCACATCCCGGTGCTCGGCTGCGTGCGCGAGGCCGAGGCGCAGCTGCTCGCCGAGGGCGCGGCCAAGCCCTACCTGCCGATCGAAGGCGCGCCGGCGTGCCGCCGCGAAGTGCAGCGGCTGCTGTTCGGCGCCGATCATGAGGCGATCAAGAGCAACCGCATCGCAACCTTGCAGACGGTGGGGTCGAGCGGCGGTCTCAAGGTGGGCGCCGACTTCCTCAGGCGCTGGTTCCCGGCGAGCGAGGTCTGGGTCAGCGACCCGACCTGGGACAACCATCGCGCGATGTTCGAAGGCGCGGGCTTCAAGGTGCACACCTACCCGTACTACGAGGCGGCGACCGGCGGCCTCGACTTCGCCGCGATGCTGGCCACGCTGCGCACGCTGCCGGCGAAAAGCATCGTGCTGCTGCACGCCTGCTGTCACAACCCGACCGGTGTGGACCTGACTCCAGCGCAGTGGGAGCAGTTGGTCCCGCTGCTGCGCGAACGCGACCTGCTGCCCTACCTTGACCTCGCCTACCAGGGCTATGGCGACGGCATCGTCGAAGACGCGTTCGCGGTGCGCGCGCTCGCGAGCTCGGGCCTGTCGTTCTTCATCGCGAATTCGTTCTCCAAGAGCATGAGCCTGTACGGCGAGCGCGCCGGCGCCTTGAGCGCGGTCTGCCCGAACGCCGCCGAAGCCGAGCTGGTGCTCGGGCAACTCAAGGCGACGGTGCGGCGCAACTATTCGAGCCCGCCGATCCACGCCGGCCTGGTCGTTGCCAAGGTGCTGAGCGAGCCGGCGCTGCGCGCCGCTTGGGAGGCCGACGTCGCCGCGATGCGCGAGCGCATCCTCGCGATGCGGCGCAGCCTGCATGCGGTGCTGAGCGCGAAGCTGCCGGGCCGCAACTTCGACTATTTCCTGACCCAGCGCGGCATGTTCAGCTACACCGGCCTGAGCGCCGCGCAGGTCGACCACCTGCGCGAAGAGCATGCGGTGTACATGGTGCGCTCGGGACGGATGTGCATTGCCGGCCTGAACACGAAGAACGTCGAGGCGACCGCGGTCGCGATGGCGGCGGTGCTGGGCGCCTGACGCTCAGATACAGCGCCCGCCGTCGACCTCCATCGCCACGCCGGTGATCATCGACGCCTCGTCGCTACACAGGAAGCACGCGGCGTTGCCCAGGTCCTCGGGGGTCGAGAAGCGGCCGAGCGGGATCGTCGAGAGGAACTTCGCGCGCGTCTCGGGCGTGTCTTCACCCAGGAAGGTCTTCAGCAGCGGCGTTTCGCCGGCCACCGGGTTGAGCGCGTTGACGCGGATCCCGAACGGCGCCAGTTCGACGGCCATCGCGCGCGTCGCGGTGATGACCCAGCCCTTGCTCGCGTTGTACCAGGCCAGGCGCGGGCGCGGGCTCACCCCCGCCGTGCTGGCGATGTTGAGGATGACGCCGCCCCCCTGCGTCTTGAAGCGCGGCACGACCTCCCTCGCGGCGAGGTAGATCGCTTTCATGTTGACCGCGACGATGCGGTCGAACTCGTCTTCCGGCAAGGCTTCGAGCGGCTGCGGCAAGTGGCCGACGCCGGCGTTGTTGACGAGGATGTGCAGGCTGCCGAACGCATCGCTCGCCGCATCCAGCATCGCCCGCACGTCGGCCGCATTCGCCACATCGGCGCGCACCCAGCGCGCGCCGGTGGCGTCGGCCACGCGTTCGGCATTGGCTTCGTCGCGGTCGGCGATCAGCACCTTCGCGCCCTCGGCGACGAACTTCTTGACGATGCCTTCGCCGAAGCCGGAGCCCCCGCCGGTGACGATCGCGACCTTGCCTTCGAGCCTCATGCCTTGTCCTCAGCCGTGATGAATCGCCACCGTCTTCAGCGTCGAGAAACCGTACAGCGCCTCGAAGCCCTTCTCG
>DASXQQ010000307.1:0-10461 GCA_036507085.1 Piscinibacter sp.
CCGCCTCGAATCGCTGTCGCGCATCACGCTGGCCGAGATCGGCGGGGCGGCGCTCGGCGGCGGCCTCGAGCTCGCGCTGGCCTGCGACCTGCGCATTGCCGCGCACGAAGCCAAGCTCGGCTTGCCCGAGGTCGGCATCGGCCTGATCCCCGGACTGGGTGGAACGCAGCGGCTCACCCGCCTGGCCGGGCCCGGCGTCGCGAGCCGCATGATCCTCAGCGCCGAGCCGGTCGATGGCCGCGAGGCGCTGGCGCTGGGCATCGTGCAATGGGCCGTGCCGCGCGCGGAAATCCAGGCCGAAGCCGAGCGCATCGCCGAGCGCATCGGCTCGCTGCCGCTGCCGGCATTGCGCGCCGCCAAGGAACTGATCGCCGCGAACGGCACCCGCCACGACGCCGGCTATGCGCTCGAACGCGAGCTCGGCGGCGGCCTGCTGCTCACCCGTGAAGCGCGCGAGCGCATCACTGCTTTCATCCGCAAGGGTGCCGCGGCACCGACATCGAACCGCATTCAGGAGAACATCGAATGAGCGACACCCCCAACACGTCCTGGCGCCACGTCACCGACCTCAGCGGCAAGACGGTCGTCATCACCGGCTGCGCCTCCGGCATCGGCCGCGCCACCGCGCTGCAGTTCGCCGATGCCGGCGCCACCGTCTACGGCGGCGACCGCAACGAGGCCGACGGCCGCGCGACGATCGCAGCCATCCGCGAGGCCGGCGGCCAGGGCGAGTTCATCGCGCTCGACCTGACCGACGGCGCGAGCATCGACGCCTTCGTCGACGCGGCGATGGCAGCGATCGGCGGTGCGCCGGACATCATCGCCAACGTGGCCGGGCTGGACCGCGTGATGCCGTTCGTGGAGAACACGCCCGACGTGTGGGAGCTGCTCGCCAAGGTCAACTACATTGGCCCGGTGCGCATGATCCACCGCTTCCTGCCGAGCATGCTGGCGCGGCGCAGCGGCAAGGTCGTCACCGTGGCCAGCGATGCCGGCCGCGTCGGCAGCATGGGCGAGACCTTCTATGCCGGCACCAAGGGCGCGATCATCGCGTTCACCAAGTCGCTGGCGCGCGAGACGGCGCGCGCGGGGCTGACCTGCAACTGCGTGGCGCCGGGGCCGACCGACACGCCGCTGTTCAACGGCACCATCCCCGAAGGCAAGCTGCGCGACGCGCTGATCAAGGCGATTCCGCTGAAGCGGCTCGCGCAGCCGATCGAGATCGCCCACACCATCGTCTACCTGGCCACGCCGGCCACCGACTTCATGACCGGGCAAGTCGTCTCGGTCAGCGGCGGCCTGACGATGCACGGTTGAGGAGCGCGTCGATGAATCCGGAGAAGGAATACTTCGAGCACCTGGCCGACGGCCGCTTCATGATCCAGAAGAGCCGCAGCACCGGCGGCCATGTGTTCTACCCACGCGTGGCCGAGCCGGGCAGCGGCGCGACCGACCTCGAATGGGTCGAGGCCTGCGGCCGCGGCACGGTGTACTCCACCACCGTCATCCGCCAGAAGCCGCCGGCGCTGAACTACAACCTCGCGCTGATCGACCTGGCCGAAGGCCCGCGCATGATGAGCCGCGTCGACGGCATCGCGCCCGAGGCGGTGAGGATCGGCATGGCGGTCAAGGCCAAGGTCATTTGCGAGAACGACCAGGCTTTGGTCGTGTTCGAGCCGGCGTGAGGACGACATGACTGAACGATTTCCTCGCGGCAAGACCGCCATCGTCGGCAGCGCCACTTTCGGCTGCGGCGAAGCCCCAGGCTACAGCTCGATGGAGCTCGCGCATCAGGCCAGTGTGCAGGCGCTGGCGTCGGCAGGACTGAAGCCATCGGACGTCGACGGGCTGTTCGTCGCCGTCACGGAAGATGCGCTGTCGGGTCTGACCTTCGCCGAGACCCTGGGCATCCACCCGCGCTTCCTCGACAACAACCGCACCGGCGGTTCCTCGTTTCAGGTGCACGCGACGCTGGCGGCGCTGGCGCTGGATGCCGGCCTGTGCGACGTGGCGCTGATCGCCTACGGCAGCAACCAGCGCAGCAGCACCGGCAAGCTGTTGCAGGCCTCGCGCCCTTCGCCGTGGGAGTCGGCGTACAAGCCGCTGCGCCCGATCTCCTCCTATGCCCTGGCGGCCGCCCGCCACATGCATCAGTACGGCACGACCAAGGCGCAGCTTGGCGCCGTCGCGGTGGCGGCGCGCCAGTGGGCGCAGCTCAATCCCGAGGCCTTCATGCGCGAGCCGCTGACGCTTGACGACTACATGAAGGCACGGCTGGTGGCCGACCCCTTCGGCGTGCGCGACTGCTGCCTCGTCACCGACGGCGCCGCCGCCGTCGTGATGACGCGAGCCGACCGCGCCCGCGACCTGTGCCAGCGGCCGGCCTACGTGCTGGCCGGTGCGCAGGCCACCACGCACCGCGAGATCGCCAGCATGGCCGACCTCACCGTCACCGGCCTGGCCGACGCCGGGCGGCGCGCCTATGCGCAGGCGGGCGTGAGCGCGCAGGACATCGACGTGGTCGAGCTCTACGACGCCTTCACCATCAACCCCATCCTGTTCCTCGAGGACCTCGGCTTCTGCGCCAAGGGCGAGGGCGGGCGCTTCGTCGAAGGCGGGCGCATCGCGCCGGGCGGCGAACTGGCGGTCAACACCAATGGGGGCGGACTGTCCTGCGTGCACCCTGGCATGTACGGTCTGTTCACGATCGTCGAAGCCGTGCGCCAACTGGCCGGCGAGGCGGGCGCGCGGCAGGTGAAGGGCGCGCAGCTCGCCATCGCGCAAGGCAACGGCGGCGAGCTCTCGCACGAAGCGCTGCTCATTCTCGGCACCGAAGAGACGCTCTGACCATGCTCGACTACCACGTCTGCAAGAACTGGACGTTCCCCGACATCGTCCACCGCTACACCGAGCGCGACAGCATGCTGTATGCCCTGGGCCTCGGGTTCGGCAGCGACCCGATGGACCGCGGCGCGCTGCGCTTCGTCTACGAGAAGAACCTGCAGGCCGTGCCGACCCTGGCCACGGTGATGGGCTCGCCCGGCATCTGGTGGCGCGACCCGCGCACCGGCGCCGATGCCGTGAAGCTGGTGCACGGCGAGCAGGACATCCGCCTGCTGCGCCCGCTGGCGGCGAGCGGCACGCTGATCGCGCGCAACCGCGTGGTCTCGTTGACCGACAAGGGCGCGGGCAAGGGCGCGATCGCGGTCTTGCTGCGCAGCCTCGTCGATGAAGCGACCGGCGAGACGGTGGCCGAAAGCAGGAACGTCACCTTTCTGCGCGGCGACGGCGGCTTCAGCGACATCAGCGGCGTCTCCGATCCGGGCCCCGAGCCGCTGCCGGCCGTGCCCGAGCGCGCAGCCGACATCGAGGTGAGCTACAGCACGCGGCCGGAGACGGCGCTCATCTACCGGCTGAGCGGCGACGTCAACCCGCTGCACGCCGATCCGGACGTGGCCGCCAAGGCCGGCTTCGACCGCCCGATCCTGCACGGCCTGTGCACCTACGGCATGGGCGCGCGGGCGGTGATCGAGAACGTGCTGGGCCACGATGCGGCGCGCCTGAAGCGCCTGGCCGTGCGCTTCACTTCGCCGGTGTGGCCCGGCGAGACGGTGCGCTACGAGTTGTGGCGCGAGGGCGATGCGCGCCTGAGCCTGCGCGCCAGCGTGGACGCGCGCAAGGTCGTCGTGCTCAACAACGGCGTGGTCGAGATCGGCTGAGACTTTCATGGACTTCCATCATTCCGAGGCGGACCAGGCGTTTCGCGCCGAGGTGCGTGCCTTCCTCGAGGCCCGGCTTCCGCCCGACATCGCGCACCGCGACGCGCTCGGCTTCCACCCGCTGCCGCGCGCCGACCTGGTCGGCTGGAACCGCATCCTGGCCGAGAAGGGCTGGGCCGCGCCGCACTGGCCGGTGGAGCACGGCGGGCCGGGCTGGACGCCGATCCAGCGCCACATCTTCGAAGAGGAATGCCGGCGCGCCCATGCGCCCGACCTGAGCTGGCAGGGCATCCGCCTCGCGGGCCCGGTGATCTACACCTTCGGATCGCCGGTGCAGAAGGAGCGCTTCCTGCCGCCGATCCTGCGCGGCGACTGGCTGCTCGCCCAGGGCTTCTCGGAGCCGAATGCCGGCTCGGACCTGGCGTCGCTGAAGACCAGCGCGGTGCGCGCTCGCGACGAGCAGGGCGAGCACTACATCGTCAACGGCCAGAAGACCTGGAGCAGCGAGGGCCACTATGCTGACTGGGGCTTCTTTCTCGTGCGCACCGACACCGCGGTCAAGCCGCAGCGCGGTATCTCGTTCCTGATGATCGACCTGAAGACGCCCGGCGTCACCGTGCGGCCGATCACCATGTACAACGGCATGCATTACGTGAACGAGATCTTTCTCGACAAGGTGCGCGTGCCGGTCGAGAACCTGGTGGGCGAGGAGGGCGCGGGCTGGCGCTATGCCAAGTTCCTGCTCGACAACGAGCGCACCTCGAGTGCCTTCATCCACTTCTCGCGCCAGTGGCTGGAACGCACGAGCGCCATCGCGCAGCGCGAGACCGTCGACGGCGTGCCCCTGATCCGGACTCCCGCTTTCGCGCGGCGCCTGGCCGCCGTCGAGATCGACCTCCAGGCGCTCGAATACTCGGTGCTGCGCCTGCTGACCGACGAGAAGACGCGCTGGGATGCAACGGCCGTGGCCTCGGGCCTGAAGGTGCGCGGCTCGGAGATCCAGCAGCGCGTCACCGAACTGGCGCTCGATGCGCTGGGCTGGCGCGGCCTGCGCTCGATCGAAGGCTTCGACGACGCCCTGATCGGCGACGCCGCGCAGGCCGGGCGCTGGCCGGGCGATGTGGCCGGTGTCAGCTCCGGCATGCTGCAGACACGGGCCGTGACGATCTACGGCGGCGCGAAGGAAGTGCAGAAGAACATCATCGCGCGCCTGGCCTTCAGGCTCTGAGCGTGCCTGCCATGGAAACGTCGGCGTGGCAGCCCTTCGCGCGGCGCGAGTTCCGCGCCCTCTGGGCCAGCACGCTGGCCGTGCACCTGGCCAACTGGATGCAGCAGGTCGGCGCGGCATCGCTGATGACCACGCTGACACCATCGCCCACGATGGCGGCGCTGGTGCAGACGGCGGCCAGCCTGCCCGCCGTGCTGCTGGGCCTGCCGGCCGGCGCGCTGGCCGACCTGGTGGAGCGGCGGCGCTGGCTGATCTTCACGCAGCTGTGGCTGTTCGCGAGCGTCGCCATCACCGGTGGCGTGATCGCATCCGGTGCCATCGGTCCGTGGGGCCTGCTCGCGTTGACCGCGCTGATCGGCGTCGGCTTCGCGCTGCAGGCGCCGGCCTCGCAGGCGGTCATCGGCGAAGGGGTGCCGCGCTCGGAACTGCCGGCCGCGCTGGCGCTGGCGGGTGTCAGCTTCAACATCTCGCGCGTGGCAGGCCCGGCCCTCGCGGGCGCGTTGATCGGCGCGGCGGGCGGCGCCTCGGTGTACGCGGCCGTGGCCTTGTGCAGTGTCGGCGTGCTCTTCTTTCTCGCGCGCTGGCGCGGCGTGCAGCGCACGACGCAGGCGCCGCCCGAACGGCTGTGGAGCGCGCTGCGCACAGGGGTGGGCCACATGCGCCGTGCGCCGGCGTGCCGCGTGCCGCTGATGCACACGCTGGTGTTCATGTCCTGCGGCAGCGCGACCTGGGCCCTGCTTCCGGTGCTGGCGCGCGACACCTATGCACTCGGCGCGGGCGGGTACGGTGTGCTGCTCGGCGCGTTCGGCGTCGGCGGTGTGCTCGGTGTCTTCGTGATGCCGCGCATGCGCCGGCGCTGGCCGCCGCATCGCGTCGTGGCGGGGTCCGCGCTGGCCTTCGCCGCCGTCACCGCGATGCTCGCGCTCGCGGTGCCGCAGGCGGCCGCGCTGTGCGCCCTGGTGTTCGGCGGCATCGCATGGATGTGCGGCGCATCGTCGATCTATGCCGCGCTGCAGGTGTCCCTGCCCGACTGGATGCGGGCGCGCGGGCTGTCGATCTACAACCTCGCCTACTTCCTCGCGATGGCGGGCGGCGCGGCGTCGTGGGGCGCATTGGCCGGGAGGTGGGGGACCGCGCGGGCGCTGGGGCTGGCCGCCGCATCGATGGGGCTGGCCTCGCTGTGGCTGCGTCGCCGGCCGATGGCTTTACAGGAGACACCGTGATGCAAGACAAGGTCGTGATCGTCACAGGCGCTTTCGGCGCACTCGGGCGGGTGGTCGCCACAAGCTTGGCGCGGCGCGGCGCGCGCCTGGCCCTCGTCGATGCCTCCGGCACGGTGCCCGACGCGCTGGCGAGCGAGTTCGTCGCCCACCTGCTGCTGCCGGGCATCGACCTCGCGAATCACGAGGCGACGCAGGCCATGGTGGCGCAGGTCGTCGCCCGCTACGGCGCGCTCGATGCAGTGGTCAACATAGCAGGCGGCTTCCGCTGGGAGACGGTGGCCGATGGCGATCCGGCCACCTGGGACACCCTGTTCACGATGAACCTGAAGACCGCGCTGCATGTCTGCAAGGCAAGCCTGCCGCATCTGCTGGATCGGGAGGGCGCGCGCATCGTCAACATCGGCGCCGGGGCGGCCGCCAAGGCGGCGGCGGGCATGGGCGCCTACGCGGCCTCCAAGGCGGGCGTGCTGCGCCTGACCGAAGCCTTGGCGGAAGAGACCAAGGACCGCGGTCTTACCGTCAATGCGGTGCTGCCCGGCATCATCGACACACCCGCCAATCGCAGGGACATGCCGCAGGCGGACTTCTCGCGCTGGGTCGCGCCCGAGGCTTTGGCCGACGTGGTCGCGTTCCTGCTGTCCGATGCGGCGCGCGCCATCACCGGCGCCGGCATTCCGGTGATGGGCCGGATTTGAATTCACAAGAGGAGACTTCTCATGGGCAAGTGGCTGCAATCGACCGAGACCCTCACGTTCCAGGTGGCCGAGCGCGTCGCGCGCATCACCTTGAACCGCCCCGACAAGCGCAACGCGCTGACCCCGCAGGCGCTCACCGAACTCAACGATGCGCTGCTCGAGGCGGACGACCGGACCGACGTGCATGCGATCGTGCTGGCCGGCGCCGGCCGCGACTTCTGTGCCGGCTACGACCTCGCCGGCGCCTATGCCGGGCAGGGCGCCGGCGACGCGCCCGTCTATCGTTCAGCGAACGGCACGATCGACGACGACTGCTGGCAACTCGAGCAGACGCAGAAGAAGACGCTCGCGATGTTCGACATCCACAAGCCGGTGATCGCGCAGGTGCAAGGCAACTGCCTCGCCGGGGGCACCGATCTCGCGCTGATGTGCGACATGGTGGTGGCCGCGGAGAACGCGCGCATCGGCTTTCCGGCCGCGCGCGCCAACGGCACGCCGCCGCAGAACATGTTCGTCTACCACGTGGGCCCGCAGTGGGCGAAACGGCTGCTGATGACCGGCGACTGGATCAGCGGCCGCGACGCCGCGCGCATCGGCCTGGTGATGGACGCCGTGCCGGCCGATGAGCTCGAAGCCGCGGTGAGCGAGCTCGCGCGCCGCGTCGCGCTGGTCGACGCCGAACTGCTCGCCGCGCACAAGCGCGTGGTTAACCTCTCTCTGGAGTTGGCCGGCGCCCGCACGATGCAGCGCTTGTCGGCCGAGATGGACGCGCGTGCCCACCTGTCACGCGGCCCGCGGCGCTCGCAGTTTCGCGCCGACATGGCCGAGCATGGCCTGAAGACGGCGCTGAAGAACCGCGACGAGCCGTTCGGCGACGGACAGGTGCGGCTGGGGTCGGAGCGCAAGTCTGTCTGACGCACGTCCGCCGCGACAGGCGGGCCCGGCAAACGTTCACAAAAGCGAACGATGTTCAATAGTTGTCGGGTAAGTACCAATGCACTTCGGGTTGACGCAGGGAGGCGGTCCTGCAAAACTGCGAACAGCGTTCATATATTGGCATTTCTCAGCGACGAGGCCGGGTCGCGTAATCCACACCCACACAGGAGACATGAATGAAGACTGATCGAGGAACTCGCCGCCACGTCGGCAGAGGACGACACGCTGTCAAGGCCGTCTGCCTCGGTGCGGCGGTTGCAACAGCGGGCCCGGCAGCGGCATTCAAGATCGAATCAGGCCAGCCCGACCTCGAAATGACGTGGGACACCACCGTCCGATACAACGCCGCCGTTCGCACGGGCGAGCGCGATGAGCGCCTGATCACCTCGAGCTCCGTGGACGAAGGCAACTGGCTGTTCGACAAGAACGACCTCGTGCTGTCGCGTCTGGATCTCTACAGCGAGTTCGACCTGACCTACCGCAAGAACATGGGGCTTCGCGTCAGCGCCGCCGGCTGGTACGACCACAACTTTCCGGACAAGAGTCACAGCGATCCAAAGTTTCCCGCCACCACGTTGCCGAACTACGCCAACAACAATTTCACGCCGTACATCAAGCGCTTTTACCAAGGACCGTCCGGGGAATTCCTCGACGCATTTGGCTGGGCCAATGTGGCCTTGGGCAGCACGGCGCTGAACGTGAAGGCAGGTCGTTTCGCCTGGCTGCCGGGTGAATTCCTGTTCGGCAACGGGGGCAGCGTGTCGTACTCGATGGCTCCCAACGATGGTCGCAAGACCGACCTCAGCCCCGGTTCGTCCGCCAAGGAAACTGCGATCCCGATCGGCCAGGTCGCCGCGACCTTGCAGCTCAACGGCGAGGTTGCACTGATGGGCCAGTACACCGGCGAGTTCAGGTCTTCGCGGATTTCCGAAGGCGGCACATTCTGGGCGGTGGGGGACACCTCGCTGGAAGGCCCCCAATTCATTTCCAACCCGGCTGTGCCCCGCGTGGGGTCATTCCTGGGCGACAAGGGTGATGTGGCTCTGGGTGTGAAGTGGACCCCCGCTGCACTGGACGGCGACGCATTCGGCCTCTGGTACCGCAAGTTCGACGACAAGACGCCAACCTGGCAAAACCAGGTGCAAATTGGCGCGACGGGTGCGCGCAGCGGCCGTGCCGTCTACGCGAAGGGCATCGAACTGATCGGCCTGACCTACAACACCGTGATCGGCGGTTGGGGCACTGGCGTCGAATTGAACTACCGTAAGAAAATGCCGCTCAACGTGCGCAGCGGATTTGCGTACGGAACCGGCACGGGACTCATCAACGACCCCGGAATGGAAGGGCCACGCGGCGACACGATCCATTTCCTCGCGAGTTCTGTCGTGACGATCAACAAGAACGCGGTGTTCGACTCCGGCTCCATTGCGCTGCAGTTCGACGCCATGAGGCTGCAGAAGATCACCAGCGGTGCCAACCTCTACAACGGCGAGGGCGGAAATACGGCTTGCGTCGACAACCTCGTGCTGCGTGGCTGTTCGACAAGGCACGCGGCCAGCATTGGCGTGAGCTTCAACCCGACATGGCAGCAAGCCATGCCCAGCGTGGACATCTCGGCTCCGATCTTCCTGACCTATGGCCTGAAGGGCAATGCGGCCGCCGTGGGTGCAGGCATCACGCCGGAAGGTTCCTGGCTGTTCCGCCCCGGGATCCGTGCCGAATACCTGTACGGACGATACAAGCACCAGTTCGACCTGACCTACACCGTCCGCGGCGGCAAGACCGGGTTTCTGGATAACGGAGCAGGCGCGGTCAACGGACACGGGGGAGCCCAATTGTTCAATGCATCCGGCCTGGCCAATTTCAGGGATCGGAACTACCTGAACTTCACATATCAGACTGCGTTCTAAAAGGAACCATCGCCATGACGATTCGACACCTCACCGTCGCCGCGCTGTTCGCCGCAGCCGGCATGACCTCATCTCAACTGGCTGTGGCCCAGAGCGGCGACCTTCTGCCCTGGGGCGCGATCAAGGCGGGCAACAAGGACGGCAGCATCCCGGCATGGGAGGGCGGCCTGCCCACGAGCACCAGCCCGGCCGGCTTCAAGAAGGACTCCGGCTTTTGGGCCGACCCGTACGCGGCCGACAAGCCGCTGTACTCGGTCACCGCCAAGAACATGGAGCAGTACGCCGACAAGCTCAGCGAAGCGACGAAGGAACTGCTCAAGCGCTACCCGGCATTCCGGGTGGACGTGTATCCGACGCGCCGGCCGGCGAACTTCTCGCAGTCGTTCGTCGAGAACTCTGTCAAGAACGCGAGCGGCCGCTGCAAGACGATCGAGAACGGCGAAGCGGTTACCGGATGCTTTGGCGGCACGCCGTTCCCGACGCCGAAGACGGGTCACGAGGCGATGTGGAACCTCATCCTGGTGAACAAGGGCGCGTCCTCGTGGACCTATGGCCAGGCCTGGTACGTCGACGGCAACGGAAACAAGGTCATGACCGCCGAAGTCAACAACCGCAACCAGAACGACTACTTCCGCAAGGACCTGACCGCCGAGCAGTTCCACGCCAAGGGCGGCCAGTACCTGATGAATAACAACAGCTACACCGCGCCGGCGCGGATCACCGGTGAAGGCAACCTGCAACGCAAGTACA
>DASXQQ010000308.1:0-6066 GCA_036507085.1 Piscinibacter sp.
CTGGATAACGGAGCAGGCGCGGTCAACGGACACGGGGGAGCCCAATTGTTCAATGCATCCGGCCTGGCCAATTTCAGGGATCGGAACTACCTGAACTTCACATATCAGACTGCGTTCTGAGTCATTCAAGGAACCATCGCCATGAAGATTCGACACTTCACCGTCGCCGCGCTGCTGGCCGCAGCCGGCGTGACCTCCTCTCAGGTGGCTCTGGCCCAGAGCGGCGACCATCTGCCCTGGGGCGCCATCAAGGCGGGCAACAAGGACGGCACCATCCCCGCATGGGAGGGCGGCCTGCCCACAAGCACCAGCCCGGCCGGCTTCAAGAAGGACTCGGGCTTCTGGGCCGATCCGTACGCGGCCGACAAGCCGCTGTATTCGGTCACGGCCAAGAACATGGACCAGTACGCCGACAAGCTCAGCGAAGCGACGAAGGAACTGCTCAAGCGCTATCCGACCTTCCGGGTGGACGTCTACCCGACGCGCCGGCCGGTGAACTACTCGCCGTGGTACGCCGAGAACACCGTCAAGAATGCGGCCGGCCGTTGCAAGACGATCGAGAACGGCGAAGCGGTCAGCGGATGCTTCGGCGGCACGCCGTTCCCGACGCCGAAGACGGGTCACGAGGCGATGTGGAACCTCATCCTGGTGAACAAGGGCGCGTCCTCGTGGACCTATGGCCAGGCCTGGTACGTCGACGGCAACGGCAACAAGGTCATGACCGCCGAAGTCAACAACCGCAACCAGAACGACTACTTCCGCAAGGACCTGACCGCCGAGCAGTTCCACGCCAAGGGCGGCCAGTACCTGATGAACAACAACAGCTACACCGCGCCGGCGCGGATCACCGGTGAAGGCAACCTGCAGCGCAAGTACACGAACCCGGTGGCGATGCCCGACAAGACCTGGGGCTACACGCCCGGTCAACGCCGCACGCGACTGTCGCCCGATGCGGCGTACGACTTCCCGGTGGCGACCGCCGCCGGCGCCATGCTGTACGACGAGATCTACGCGTTCTCCGGCAAGCTCGACCGCTTCGACTGGAAGCTGGCGGGCTCCAAGGAAATGCTGATTCCGTACAACGGGTACAAGTACCTGTCGGCCAAGCCGGAAGACCTTCTGATGAAAGGCCATCCGAACCCGGATGTCCTGCGCTGGGAGTTGCACCGCGTCACCGTGGTCGAGGCGACGCTGAAGCCCGGTGCCCGCCACGTGGTGAGCAAGCGGCGCTTCTACTTCGACGAGGACATGCCCGATGCCGTGGTCGTCGATGCGTGGGATGCGACCGGCAAACTGTCGCGCGCCACCCTGAATCCCTGTGCCTGGGCCTACGACAAGCAGGCCATCATTCACGGCGGCACCTTCTACTTCGACTTCGGCACCGGCGCCTGGTACAACTCATCGATCCTGGGCGGGTACAAAGGCCTGTTCATCGAAACCGACACTGTCGATTCGGACTCGTTCTACAGTGCCGAAGGGCTCTCCCGACGCACCCAACGCTGAGTGCGGATGAGTGACGCATGCGGGCGGTCCGCAAGGGCCGCCCTTCTTGTTCCTGCCATGTCCGATCGGAATCTCCTGACACGCGCTGCGACGCTGTTCGCGCTGCTGGCGCTCGCGACGGCGCAGGCGGCCGACAATCCCTTCGTCGACCCGCTCGATGCCTCCGCACGAATGTCGCCCCGAGCGGTGCAAGCCACGGTCAACGCATTGGCCCTGGTGGACGCCGACCATGTCGTGGCTGTCGGGGCGCGTGGCCACATCCTGCGCTCGTCCGACCGCGGCAAGACCTGGACCCAGCAGGCCGTGCCGGTCGGCACCGACCTGGTGGCGGTCCAGTTCCCGGTGCCCTCGCTCGGCTGGGCAGTGGGTCACGACGGGGTCGTGCTGCGCAGCACGGATGGCGGGGTCAGCTGGAGCCGCGTGCTCGATGGCCGCAGCCTCGGCAAGTTGATGGTCGCGTACTACGAGAAGAAGGTGGCCGCGGGCGACACCTTGGTGGCCAAGGCGCTCGAGGATGTCAAGCGGATGGCGGCCGATGGCCCGACCCGGCCTTTCTTGTCCGTCTACTTCCGCAACGAACGCGAGGGCTGGCTGGTCGGCCAGTTCAACCTGATCCTTCACACCTCCGATGGTGGCGCGAGCTGGGAACCCTGGCTCGACCGCACGGAAAACGCCGACGCGTATTCGATGCACACGATCCGCGCCGCCGGCACCGACATCGTCATCGCCGGCGAACTGGGGCTGGTGCTGCGCCTGGACGCTGCCGGGCAACGGTTCGTTCGCGTCCGCACGCCCTATCCGGGCACCTGGTTCGGACTCGCGGCGTCGAAGGACGCCATCGTCGCGACCGGCCTGCGTGGCGCGGCCTGGCGTTCGACCGATGGCGGCGCCAACTGGAAGGCGCTGACCACTGGCACCACGGCTGCGGTCAACAGCGGCATGTTTCTTCCGGACGGCCGCCTTGTCCTGGTCACTCAACTGGGTGAAGTGCTGGTCAGCACCAACCTGGGCGACAAGTTCACGCCTCTGCCTCGGGTGCCTGGCCTGCCGAGCGCCTTCGATGTCGCGGCCGTGGAACCGGGCTGGCTGCTGGTCAGCGGACCGCGCGGCGTGCAGCGCATTGCCGTTCAGACGGCAGCAGGTGATACCCGATGAAACTCAGCGAAGAGCAGTTCCAGGTCGTGCGCGATCGCACCCAGTTCGATGACCGTTCGGGCAACGCGCTCGAGCGCATGATCTTCAACAACCGTCTCGTCATTCTGCTCGTCTTTGCGCTCGTGTCGTTCTTCCTGGGCTGGAAGTCGACGCAGCTGACGGTCAACGCGAATTTCGAGCGGATGATTCCCCGCTCGCATCCCTACATCAAGAATTTTCTCGAAAACAAGAGCGAGCTTCGCGGCCTGGGCAATCAACTGCGAGTGGTCGTGGAGAACACGCAGGGCGACATCTTCGACCCGGCGTATCTCAAGGTACTGGCACAGATCAACGATGAGCTCTACATCATGCCGGGGATCGACCGGCCCTGGTTGAAGTCGCTGTGGACGCCGTTGCTGCGCTGGACCGAAGTGACCGAGGAAGGCCAGCGCGGCGGCCCGGTGATGCCGGATCAATTCGACGGTTCACCCGCCAAGATCCAGGAGCTGAAGGCCAACATTGCGCGCTCTGGCGCCGCCGGCCGCATCATCAGTGACGACCAGCGTTCGTCGATGATCCAGGTGCCCTTGCTCGACACGTACGCCGACAGCGGCAAACCGATCAGCTACCTGGCCTTGTCGCGCACGCTCGAGGACAAGGTGCGCGCGAAAAGCAACGACAAGATCCGCGTCTACATCGTCGGCTTCGGCAAGCTGGTCGGCGACCTGATCGAAGGCCTGACCACGGTCATCTCCTATTTCGCCTTCTCGGTGGCGATTGCCACCTTGTTCGTCTTCCTCTACACGCGCTGCGTGCGCAGCACCCTGGTGTTGGTTGCGGCCGCCGTGCTGGGGGTGATGTGGCTGATGGGTCTGCTGCAGTTGCTCAAATTCGAGCTCGACCCGTATTCCATCCTCGTGCCCTTCCTTCTGTTCGCCATCGGCCTGTCGCACGGCGCGCAGAAGATGAACGGCATCATGCAGGATGTGGGGCGCGGCACCGACAAGTACGTCGCCGCGCGCTACACATTCCGCCGCCTGTTCCTGGCCGGACTGACCGCCTTGCTGACGAACGTGGTCGGCTTCATGGTGCTGATCATCATCGACATCCCGGTGATCCGCGACCTCGCGATCATGACAAGCGTCGGCGTCACTGGCCTGATCTTCACGAAGCTGGTGCTGATCCCGGTGCTGCTCTCGTACATCGGCGTCAGCCCGGAGGCCGCGCGCCGCTCGCTGAAGGAAGAGCTTGCCGAGCATGCCGGACGTAGCTTCATGGGCCGTGTCTGGGCTGCGCTCGAGTTGCTGACGGAACGCCGCTGGGCCTTGATCGCCATCATCGGTGCTGCGGTGCTGAGCGCCGGTGCCCTCGCGCTGCGCACCGGACTGAAGATCGGCGACCTCGACGAAGGTGCGCCGGAACTGCGCGCCGATTCGCGCTACAACCTGGACAACGCCTACATCGCGCGCCACTACGGCTTGTCGAGCGACCAGTTCGCGGTCATCGTCAAGACGCCCAAGAGTGCCTGCGACCGCTACGACGGCCTGGTCGACGCCGACCGCCTCGGCTGGGAGCTCGAGCACGCGCCCGGCGTGAAAGCCGTGACCTCGTTCGCCGAGCAGACACGGCGCGTGGTGGCGGCCACCAGCGAGGGCTACTACAAGTGGAACACCCTCGCGCGGGATCCGCAGACGCTGGGGCCCGCAGCCAACCGGGTCATCCAGGACAACCCGGACGCAATGAATCCCAACTGCTCGGTGTTCCCGGTCATCGCGTACCTTGAAGACCACCGCGCCGATACCCTGACCCGCGTGTTGAAGGTCGCCGAAGAATTTGCCGCCACCCACAGCCGGGCCGATGCTCAGTTCCTGCCCGCCGCCGGATCCGCCGGCATCGAAGCGGTGACCAACATCGTCGTGCGCCAGTCGTTTTACATCATGCACGCGGTGCTCTACTTCGCGGTCATCGTGCTGTGCTTCGTCACCTTCCGCTCGTGGCGGGCCGTGGTCGTGGCCGTCATTCCGCTGGCCATCACCTCGATCCTGTGCGAGGCGATCATGGTGCTGATGGGCATCGGCGTGAAGGTCGCCACGCTGCCGGTGATCGCGCTGGGTGTCGGCGTGGGCGTGGACTATGCGCTGTATCTGTTGTCGATCCAGCTTGCCATCCAGCGCCGTGGCGGCACGCTGCGCCAGGCCTATACGCACTCGCTGGAATTCACGGGCAAGGTCGTTGCTCTGGTGGGCGCCACCATGGCCGCGGGCGTCGTCACCTGGGCCTGGTCGCCGATCAAGTTCCAGGCCGACATGGGGATCCTGCTGACCTTCATGTTTCTTTGGAACATGCTGGGCGCGCTGGTGCTCATCCCGGCGCTGTCCCACTTTCTGCTGCGCAATGTCGGGCAGCCGGTGTCCGGCGTTGATGGGCCCTCGGCGCAAAGGACGGTGACGGCGTTGCCTGTCGGTGCGCCCACAGCCGACGAGGCCTGCGAGCCGATGCGCGATGAACCCGGCATGCACGCCGGCACCAGGTTGATGGCCAACGGCCATCGGCAATGGATGAATCGTTCGCGGGAAATCGACATCGGGGTCGAGTAAGCGATGTGGCCACTGCGCAAGCGAGCACCATGGACTCGCATCGTTCTGACATTCACCAGACCGCATGAACAACAAGGCACTGCTCGAACATATCGTGAACGTCGCGCGCGAGGCGGGCCAAGCGGCGATGGCCGTCTATCGCACCGACTTCTCGGTGCGCGGCAAGGCTGACGCCTCGCCCGTCACCGAGGCCGATGAGCGCTCGGAGAAGGTGATCCTGCGGCGCCTGGCCGAACTGACGCCGCACATTCCGGTGATTTCCGAGGAGCAGGCCGCGAAGGGCAGGATCCCGGTGTTCGACACGCAGTTCTGGCTGGTCGACCCGCTCGACGGCACCCAGGAATTCATCCGACGCAACGGCGAGTTCACGATCAACATTGCATTGGTCACCGGAGGCCGGCCGACGCTGGGCGTTGTGCTGGCGCCCGCGCTCAAGCGGTTGTTCGCCGCGGCCGAAGGGCAGGGCGCGCGCGTGGAAGATGCTTCTGGTCGGCGCCCCATCACCTGCCGCGGCGTGCCGACGGAGGGCATGACCGTGGTGGCCAGCCGCTCGCATGGCGATGCGCGCTCGTTGCACGCCCTTCTGGCCGGGCGCAAAGTGGCGGCGCAGACGAGTGCCGGTTCGTCGCTCAAGTTCGGTCTGGTCGCCGCCGGTGAGGCCGATCTCTACCCGCGTCTGGGGCGCACCATGGAATGGGACACGGCCGCCGGCCACGCGGTGCTGCGAGCGGCCGGTGGGCAGGTCACCACGCTCGAGGGCAAGGATCTGCGTTACGGCAAGCCCGGGCTCTTCAACCCCCACTTCGTGGCCAGCGGACTGGCATTGGAGGCG
>DASXQQ010000309.1:0-2188 GCA_036507085.1 Piscinibacter sp.
CGTCGCCCGGTTATGCGGCCGAAGCGCGGCGCGCCGGCATGGACGAGTTCGTCGCCAAGCCCTGCCCGCCCGGGGAGCTGGCGAAACTGATCGAGGCCTTCATCGGCCGACCGGAGCCGGCCCCGCCGCTGACGCCGATGACGATCGAGGCGAGCCCGGTGCGGCGCGGCTAGACGCAATACCGTTCAGTTAGGCAGCCCGAACCACGCCCCGTTCGGGCTGAGCCTGTCGAAGCCCCCGCTCGCTGACCGCGCTGCCCTTCGACAGGCTCAGGGCGAACGGTGCTCACTGAACCGTATTGCGGTTAGACCGGAGCGGCGACACCGAGGCGAGCACTCCAGTCGCGCATCTGTGCGGCAAGCCCCGGTTCGATCGGAATGCCCGCGTCCAGCCGCTCGGCCTGGTGCGCGAGCTCGGGGTCGCCGGGCAGGCGCGGCGCGCCGGGCTCGTCGGCGAGCGCGCGCGCCATCTGTTCCACCGTCGCGGCGATCGTTGCCCCGCCGGCAAAGCGCGCCGGGTCGATCACGATGAAGAACGCGCCGATGCGGCGCGGCGCGTCGAGATTGCCGAACATCGACGGGATGTGCGGGCCGAACGGGTTGCCCTGCAGCGGGCCGCAGAGCAGGTCGACCATCAGCGCGAGCGCGTAGCCCTTGTGGCCGTAGCTTGCGCCGCCGAGTGGCGACGGCCACGGCCGCCTGCGCGTCGGTGGTGCTGCGGCCCTGCACGTCGATCGCCACGTCGCTCGGCAGCGGGTGGCCTTCGCGGCGCGCGTTCATCACGCGGTTCCACGGGATCGAGGTCGTGGCCATGTCCAGGCACACCGGCTCGCCGCCTTCGCGCGGGAACGCGATCGAGATCGGGTTGGTGCCGAAGAACGGCCGCTCGCCGCCGTGCGGCGCGGCAATGCTGTCGGCATGGGTGAACGCGAACGCGACCATCCCTTCGCGGGCGGCCTCACGCGTGTACAGGCCGATCGCGCCGCAGTGCGACGAGTCGCTCACGCCTACCGCGCCGATGCCCTGCTCGCGCGCGATCGCGATCGCCAGCCGGTTGGCCTTGTGCGCGACGACGATGCCCTGCCCCTGGTCGCCCGCGAACTGCGCGGTGCACGCGCCCGTGCGCTGCACGCTCAGGCACGGACGCGCCTTGATCGAGCCTCGCATGAGGCGGTCGAGGTAGTGCGTGAGGCGCGCAATGCCGTGCGAATCGATGCCCCACAGGCTGGTCTGTACGAGGCTCGTGGCCAAGAGCGTGGCATCGTCGTCGGGCATGTCGACGGCGCGCAGGCACTGCGCCGCCCAACGGCGCAGGTTGTCGGCTGGCACCCGCGTGCTGCTGGCGGCGATCGGCTGGGCCATGGCGTCAGTCCTTCGACAGGCTCAGGATGACCGGGCGCCTTCGACAGACTCAGTCGTCGATCAGCGCGGGGTCCCAGGCGTGCACGGCCTGCTGCTGAACGCCCAGTTTCTCGATGCTCAGCCGCATCACGTCGCCGGCCTTCAGGTACACCGCGTTCGGCTTCACGCCCATGCCCACGCCGGGTGGTGTACCGGTGCTGATGAGGTCGCCGGGGTACAGCGTCATGAAGCGGCTCAGGTAGCTCACCAGTTGCGCCACCCCGAAGATCATCGTCTTCGTGCTGCCGTTCTGCCATCGCCGGCCATTGACCTCGAGCCACATCGCGAGGTCCTGCGGGTCGCCCACCTCGTCGGCGGTCACCAGCCAGGGGCCGACGGGGCCGAAGGTGTCGCAGCCCTTGCCCTTGTCCCAGGTGCCGCCGCGCTCGATCTGGTATTCGCGCTCGGAGACGTCGTTGACCACGCAGTAGCCTGCCACGTGATCCAGCGCGTCGGCCTCGGACACATAGCGCGCGGTGCTGCCGATGACGACGCCGAGCTCCACCTCCCAATCGCTCTTGACCGAACCCTGCGGCAGCACCACGGCGTGGTTGCAGCCGACCGCGGCGCTGAGCGCCTTCATGAAGACGATCGGCTCCTTGGGAATCGGCAGGTTCGACTCCGCGGCGTGGTCGGCGTAGTTCAGTCCGATGCACAGGAACTTGGCGCAGCCGGACCACGGCACCGCGAGCGTGCCCAACGGGACGACCGGCAGGCTGCTCACGTCCACGCGACGCAGTTCCGCCAGCGCCGACGGCGACAGCATGGCGGGGGTGATGTCGGGCATC
>DASXQQ010000310.1:0-25144 GCA_036507085.1 Piscinibacter sp.
GCGGCAGGTTCAGGATCACGAGCATCAGGTTGCCGACCCACATCGACGCGATCAGGCCCCAGAACAGCTGCGGGTTGGACGTCATCACCTGCGGTCCGGGCTGGATGCCCTTGATGGTCATCGCGCCGACCATCAGCGCCATCACTGCGTTGGGCGGAATGCCCAGCGTGAGCATCGGGATGAACGAGGTCTGCGCGCCGGCGTTGTTGGCCGACTCGGGCCCGGCGACGCCGCGGATGTCGCCCTTGCCGAAGCGGCCACCGCCGCCGGCGACCTTCTTTTCCAGTGTGTAGGACGCGAACGACGCGAGCAACGCCCCGCCGCCGGGCAGCACGCCGAGCACCGAGCCGAGCGCGGTGCCGCGCAGCACCGCCGGCCAGGCGTCGTGGAAGTCCTGCTTCGTCGGCCACAGGCCCTTCACGTGCTTGGTGAAGACCTCGCGGTGCTCGGCCGGCTGGCCGAGGTTGGAGATGATCTCGCCGAAGCCGAACACACCCATCGCGATGACGACGAAGCCGATGCCGTCGGTCAGTTCGGGAATGTCGAAGCTGTAGCGCGCGGTGCCCGAGATCACGTCGGTATTGATCTGCGCGAGCAGCAGGCCGAGGATGATCATCGAGATCGCCTTCAGCAGCGAGCCCGAGGCCAGCACCACCGCGCCGATCAGGCCCAGCACCATCAGCGAGAAGTACTCGGCCGGGCCGAACTTGAAGGCGAGTTCGGTCAACGGCGGGGCAAAGGCGGCGATGATGATCGTGCCCACGCAGCCGGCGAAGAACGAACCGAGGCCGGCGGCGGCGAGCGCCGCGCCGGCGCGGCCCTGGCGCGCCATCGCGTAGCCGTCGATCGCCGTCACCACCGAGCTCGATTCGCCCGGCACGTTGATCAGGATCGCGGTGGTCGAGCCGCCGTACTGCGCGCCGTAGTAGATGCCCGCGAGCATGATCAGCGCCGGCGTGGCGTCGAGCGCGTAGATCGACGGCAGCAACATGGCGATGGTCGCCACCGGGCCGAGCCCGGGCAGCACGCCGATCAAGGTGCCGAGCACGCAGCCGAAGAACGCATACAGCAGGTTGGTGACGGTGAACGCGACGCCGAAGCCGAGCGCGAGGTTGTTGAGCAAGTCCATGACGAGGTGCCTCTTGTGTTGTCGCTTCGGCCGTTCAGGAGGCCATGAACCAGGGCCACATCGGAATCGTCAGCTTCAGCCCGAGGATGAAGATGACCCAGGAGCTGAAGGTGAGCACCACCGCGTTGGCGATCACGCCCTTCCAGCCGAACTCGTCACCGGCGAAGCTGGTGATGACGATGAGGATCGGGATGGTGATCACCATGCCCAGGCGCGGCAGCAGCGCGCCGAACACGACGATGGCGAGCACGATGATGATCAGCGGCTTCCAGGCGATGTGGCCGATCGGGTCGCCGCCTTCGGTCTCGATGGTCAACGACTTGAACAGCACGATCGCGCCGAGGATCGCCATGATGACGCTGAGCATCAGCGGAAAGTAGCCGGGCCCGGGGCGCGCCGAGACGCCCATCGAGTAGTTGGTCGCGCCCACGGCGAAGACCACCCCCACCACGACGAACATCAACCCGGACCAGAAGTCGCGTTGGCTCTTGATTTTCAAGACGGTCTCCTTGACTGTGTGTCTACCAACGATGGTATTCAGCCGCGGGGCTGGAATCGCTGTGGATTTCACTTAGCGCGGCATTCGCACGGCGTGCGCAAGTTCGCAGCCTACTCCCACATCGGGGTGGCGCTCATCACTTCGTCGAGGGTCGTCACGCCCTCGGCCACCTTCATCGCACCGGCCAGGCGCAGCGGCCGCAGACCATCCTTCAGCGCCTGCTGGCGCAGCCGCGCGGCGTCCAGCGTCGGGTGGATGCACTGGCGCGCGGCGTCGGTCAGCGTGAGCAATTCGTACAGGCCGGCGCGCCCACGGTACCCGGTCATGCGGCATTCGAGGCAGCCGACCGGCTTGCAGGGTCGTGCGCTGCCGCTCAGGCGCCAGGGCTTGACGAACTCCGCGAGGCTCTCGGCAGTGGTCGCCTCGTCGGGCTGCTTGCAGCTCAGGCACAGCGTGCGCACCAGGCGCTGCGCGAGCACGCCGATCACCGTGGCGCCGATCAGGTAGGCCGGCACGCCGAGGTCGATCAGCCGCGTGATCGCCGAGGCGGCGTCGTTGGTGTGCAAGGTGCTGAACACCAGGTGGCCGGTGAGCGCGGCCTGGATTGCCATCTCGGCGGTCTCGAGGTCGCGGATCTCGCCCACCATGATGATGTCCGGGTCCTGCCGCATCAGCGCGCGCAGGCCTTCGGCGAAGCCGAGGTCGAGCACCGGCTGGACCTGGGTCTGGTTGAACGCCGGCTGGATCATCTCGATCGGGTCTTCGATCGTGCAGACGTTGACCTCATCGGTGGCCAGGCGGCGCAGCGTCGAATACAGCGTGGTGGTCTTGCCCGATCCGGTCGGACCGGTGACGAGAATGATGCCGTGCGGCTTGGCGACGAGTTGCTCCCAGCGCTTCGCATCGTGCTGGCCGAAGCCGAGCTGCTCGAGCGGCTTGACCGTGGTGTCGGGGTCGAAGATGCGCATCACCATCTTCTCGCCGAAGGCGGTGGGCAGGGTCGACAGGCGCATCTCGACTTCGTCGCCCTCTGGGTTGCGGGTCTTGATGCGGCCGTCGAGCGGGCGGCGCTTCTCGACCACGTCCATGCGGCCGAGCAGCTTGACGCGCGCGATCATCGCGTTCATCACGCCCGGCGGCAGCTGGTAGACGGTGTGCATCACGCCGTCGATGCGAAAGCGGATCGCGCCCATCTCGCGCCGCGGCTCGAGGTGGATGTCGGACGCGCGCTGGTCGAAGGCGTATTGCCACAGCCAGTCGACCACCTGCACCACGCCCTGGTCGTTGGCGTCGAGCTGGCGGTTGCTGCGACCCAGCTCCACCAGTTGCTCGAAGCTCGCGATCGCCGAGCTCTCGCCCGTCTTGATGGCCGCGCGCACCGAGCGCGACAGGGTGTAGAACTCGGTCGTGTAGCGCTGCAGCTCGAGCGGACTGACCAGCACCAGCTTCAGCGTCTTGCTGGTGTGGCTCTCGATCTCGCTGACCCAGGCGGTGTCGAAAGGCTCGCAGGTTCCGATGGTGACGTCGTGCGGCCCCACCTGCAGCGGCAGCGCGCGGCGGCGTTCGGCGTAGCTGATCGACATCACGTCGGTCACGCGCGCCACGTCGACCTTCAGCGGATCGATGCGCAGGTAAGGCATGCCGCAGCGGCCGGCCAGCCATTCGGTCAGCGCCTCGGTGTCGAGCGGCTTGCCGTGTGGCACGCGGGTGAGGCCGGCCGCGCCCAGGCGCACCAGCGGATGCTGGGCGCTGTCGGCGGCGCCGAAGCGCTTGGTGGTGCGCTGCGCGTCGTCGCTGCTGATCAGCCGGTCTTCGCGCAACCACTGCAGCAGCACGCGCCAGTCGAGGCGGCCGGTGGGCGTGGACTGGAGCGGGAGGTCGGTGGGATTCATGGAGGAGGAATCATGCCGGCACGGGCAGGCTGCGAATCATCCTCAGCCACTTCGTCGCCGGCAACTTGAAGCGAGTTTCGATGTTTTCGGCGCGTGCAGCAAGCACGCTGCGCTCGGGCAGCGCGAAGCCCTTGGCCGCGACGACGATCGTGTTGCCTTCCTTGGTCGGGCGCAGCGCCCAGGCCTGGTCTTCGCCGAAGGCCGCGGCGATGCGCTGCGCGCTGCGCTCGAAGCTGGCGTCGCGGCCAAACAGGTTGACCGTCATCACGCCGCCATCGGCCAGCAGCCGCCGGCAGTCGCGGTAGAACGCCGCGCTGTCGAGCACGGGGCCCGCCGCATCGTGGTCGTAGAGGTCGACGCACAGCACCTGCGCCGTCTCGGCGCGCGCCGGGTCGGCGACGAAGCGCCCCGCATCGGCTTCGAGCACCTTGAGCCGCGCACTGTCGTCGGGCAGGTGGAACCACAGGCGGCAGGCGGCAATCACCGTGGGGTTGAGTTCCACCGCGGTGGTGCGCATGCGCAGCACGCTGTGGCAATAGCGCGTGATCGCTGCCGCCCCGAGACCCAGTTGCACCGCGTGGCCGTGGGTTAGCTCATCGCTCGGGCGCAGCAGCATCCACACCATCATTCGCTGGATGTATTCGAGCTCGAGCGCCAGCGGCTTGCGCACCCGCATCGCACCCTGCACCCAGGGCGTGCCCAGGTGCAGGTAGCGCACGCCGTCGGCCTCGGACATCGTCGCCGGCGCGAGTTCGGAGATCGCGGTGGCGCGCTTCATGCGACCCCCTCCGTACCGCTGTGCACCATCACACCGACGTGCGGTCGGGGGTCCCTGTCGCATTGCGCTGGTCGATCCCCGTGAACGGGGTTGCGCCGGAGCGTCCGCGTTGCGCAGAAAGCAGTGCAGGCGCAACGTGATCGCGCTCGCCTGCCCTGCTTCGCGGGGCGGACGGCTCGCGCGATCCTCGCCCTTCGCTTCATGCGACGCCGTGCTCGACGAACACCGCACGCCAGGCGGCGAGCTTGCGCTCGAAGCTCCAGCTCGCGTTGGCCGGGCTCGTCGACGGCAGCTGGCACACCGCGACGCCGAGTGCGCGCGTGTGGCGCATCGCGCGCGCCGACTCACCGCCGTTGTGCGCCACCGCCCGCAGCCGCGGCGCGCGCCGCTTGAGGCTCGCCAGATCGTTGAGCTGTGCATCTTCGATCGACGTGTCGAGGCTGCCTTCGCGGCGGCACGCTGCGTACACATCCCAAAGGCCGAGGCCGCGCGAGCGCAGTTCGGCCAACCGTCGCGGATAGCTCATCGCCACCAGATCGACGTCCCACAGCGCCGACAGAATCGGCCAGAAGTGGTTGCGCGGGTGGCCGTAGTACTGCTGCGCGGCGAGCGATGCGGCGCCCGGAAAGCTGCCCAGCACGACGAGGCGCGTGTCGCGGGCGATCACCGGCGGGAGGCCGGTCAGCCGCGTCGCAGGCGGCATCTCGAGCAGAGTGCTGTCGGAAGAGGAAGGATGCATCCGCTCAGTCTGCCAGAGCCGCCAGCCGCGGCAGCGCGGCGCGTGCGTTGGCGGCGCTCTGCGTGGCCGTCTGCTCGAGCGTCCAGCCGCGCAACTCGGCCAGCGTCGCGGCGATGCGCGGCAATTCGGCCGGTTCGTTGCGCGCGGTCTCGCCCGCGGCGCGCTGTTCGACCGTGCGGTACAGCCAGTGCGGCGGGATGTCGGGCGCATCGGTCTCGAGCACGAAGGCGTCGGCCGGCACGGTCTGCGCGAGGCGGCGAATCTGCAGCGCGCGATCGAAGGTCATCGCGCCGCCGAAGCCGAGCTTGAAGCCCAGCTCGATGAAGATGCCCGCCTGCTGGTCGCTGCCGTTGAACGCATGGACGATGCCGCGCACCGGCGTGCGCCGCAGGTGCTTGAGCAGCGTGTCGGCGGAGCGCCGCACATGCACCAGCACTGGCAGCCCGAACTCGCGCGCCAGCTCGAGCTGCTCGGCGTAGTAGTGCTCCTGGCGGGCGCGGTCGATTCCCGCGACGAAATGGTCGACGCCGATCTCGCCGACGGCGACCAGACGCGGGTCGTCACGCTGTGCCTCCAGCGCGGCGCGCAATGCGGCCAGGTCGCCGTCCTCGGCGCGATCGACGCACAGCGGGTGAATGCCCAGCGCGTAGGTGAAGCCGAAGCGGTGCGCCAGCGTGCGAACGCTGTCGAAGTTGGCGACCGCTACCGCCGGCAGCACGATTTGCGTCACGCCGGCTTCGCGCGCGCGCTGCACCACGCCCGCGCGGTCGGCGTCGAACTCGCTCGCGTCGAGATGGCAGTGGGTGTCGATCCAGGGCATCGGAAGCTGATCCTAGTGCAGTGTTGCAGGCTAATTGCCCTGGGCCCGAATTCATCGATTTCATTTGTGCCGCTTAGGCTGCAACACTGCACTGGCAAGCACCCTTCGCCAACTCCTGCCGCGCATTCGCGCAATGAGGGCATTCGGTCGTGCAGTGGAGACGCCGCCGTGATACGGTTGAGTCTCAGAGGTGCAGCGATGAAGAAGGCTCCGCTTTACAGCCGTTCGCGTCGCCCGGCAGTCGCGCCAGCGCCTGCCGAGCCCGCGCCAAGTTCGCCACCCGCTTCGAGCCGTCCGAAGCTGCGCCTGGGCCGCTGGCGCGCTGCGGCCCGCCGCCACGCCCCGCCGCTGTGGGCCGCGCTGGTGACTGCGCTGGTGCTGCTCGGCGCCGCCGGGCAGCGTGCACTCTCGCCGCCACCCGCCCCGCTGTCGCAGCAGGACTTCGACGCCGCGGTACGCCACTCGCTCGAAAAGGAACCGCTGCCCTCGGCCTACGCGCGCGCCTACGAGGCGGTGCGGCCCTCGGTGGTGCGCGTGGTCGGACTCGGCGGCGACGCCAACGAAGACAGCGCCAGGGTCAGCGACGACCCGAAGGCGCACACCCGCTCCACCGGCACCGGCCTGGTGATCATCGACAACGGCACCATCCTCACCAACCTGCACGTGGTCATCGGCGCCAAGCGGGTCAAGGTCACGTTCTTCGACGGGCATGAATCGGAAGCGTCGATGGTCGGCGCACAACCGGAGAACGACCTGGCGGTGCTGCGCGCCAAGAGCATCCCGGACGACCTGGTGGCCGCGACGATGCGCGGCACCGGCGACCTGCTGCCCGGTGACGAGGTGGTGGCCATCGGCTTCCCCTTCGGCATCGGCCCGTCGGCTTCGGGCGGGGTCGTGTCGGGCCTGCGCCGCCAGTTCCGCTCCCCCGAAGGCGAGCGGCTGACCAACCTGATCCAGTTCGACGCCGCCGCCAACCCCGGCAACTCCGGCGGGCCGCTGGTGACGATGGACGGCAGCGTCGTCGGCATCGTCACCGCCATCCTCAACCCGGGTGAACAGGGCACCTTCATCGGCATCGGATTCGCGGTGCCGATCGAGAACGCGGCCGCCGCCGCCGGCATGCCGCCGTTCTGAAAAACACATCCAACGGGAGCAACATGGACAGCACCGACGACCGCAGCACTGCCACCCTGATGGAGCGCATCCTCTACGAGGTCAAGCGCGTCGTCGTCGGGCAGGACAAGTTCCTCGAGCGGGTGCTGGTCGCGACGCTTGCGCAAGGCCATCTGCTGGTCGAGGGCGTGCCGGGCCTCGCCAAGACCATCACCGTCAAGACGCTCGCGGCCACGCTGCGCGGCTCGTTCAAGCGCATCCAGTTCACCCCCGACCTGGTGCCGGCCGACCTGGTGGGCACGCGCATCTGGAACCAGAAGACGGGCGAGTTCAGCACCGCGCTCGGGCCGGTGTTCGCCAACCTGCTGCTGGCCGACGAGATCAACCGCGCACCGGCCAAGGTGCAAAGCGCGCTGCTCGAAGTGATGCAGGAGCGCCAGGTCACGATCGCCGGCGAGAGCCACAAGGTGCCGCTGCCTTTCGTCGTGATGGCCACGCAGAACCCGATCGAGACCGAAGGCACCTACCCGCTGCCCGAGGCGCAGGTCGACCGCTTCATGATGAAGGTGCTGGTCGACTACCCGAGCGAAGAGGAAGAGTTCGTCATCGTCGAGCGCGTCACCGGCGAGCCCGCGCAGGTGAGCGCGGTGGCCAGCACCGGACAGCTCGCCGAGCTGCAGCACGAATGCCGCAAGGTCTACGTCGACCCGGCGCTGATCCAGTACGCCGTCAGGCTCGTGAGCGCCACGCGCGATCCGGCGCGCCACGGCCTGCCCGACCTCGCCAAGTACCTGAGCTTCGGCGCCAGCCCGCGCGCGACGATCAGCCTGATCGAAGGGGCGAAGGCGCTGGCGATGCTGCGCAACCGCACCTACGCCTTGCCCGAGGACGTGACCGACCTGGTGCCCGACGTGCTGCGCCACCGCCTGGTGCTGAGCTACGAGGCGCTGGCCGACGCGCTGACGGCCGACCGGCTGATCGAGCGCATCGTGCAAAAACTGCCGCAACCCGACAAGCCGCTGGCCCACCATGCCGACGAACGCGCCCAGCTCTGAGGCGGTCTTGCGCCACCTCGAATGGACGGTGCTGCGCCGTCTGGACGGGTTGTTGCAAGGCGACTACCGCACCCTGTTCCGCGGTGCCGGGCTCGATCTCGCCGACCTGCGCGAATACCAGCACCACGACGACGTGCGCCACATCGACTGGAACGTGACCGCGCGGCTGCAGACGCCCTATGTGCGCCAGTTCACCGAAGACCGCGAACTCAACGCCTGGTTCCTGCTCGACCTCAGCGGCAGCGTCGATTTCGGTTCGCGCGAGCGCACCAAGCGCGCGGTGTCGGCCGAGTTCGTCGCCGTGCTGGCGCGCATCCTCACCCGCCACGGCAACCGCGTCGGCGCCCTGCTCTACGGCACCAAGGTCGATGCGGTGCTGCCGGCGCGCAATGGCCGCCGCCATGTGCTGCACCTGCTGCAGCGCATGCGCACCTACCAGGCGCCGGCGGCCAAACACGAAACCCGGCTGCGCGACCTGCTGCAGTCGGCGCAGCAGATGATTCCGCGCCGCTCGATGGTGTTCGTCGTCTCCGACTTCATCAGCGCCCCCGGCTGGACCGATGCGCTCGCGCGCCTCGCGCTGCGCCACGAGGTGCTCGCGGTGCGCCTGTACGACGCGGCCGAGATGGACCTGCCCGACCTCGGCCTGGTGACGATCCAGGACGCCGAGACCGGCGAGCAGCTGTTCGTCGACACCCACGATCCGGCGTTTCGAGAGCGCTTCATCAAGGCCGGCGAACGGCGCGAAGCCGAACTGCGCGAGGCCTTCGCCCACGCCGGCGTCGACACGCTGGAGCTTGCGACCGACGACGACCTCGTGGACGCGGTGCTGCGCTTCTCGCAGATGCGCAAGCAGCGCAGCCGGATGTCGACCGGGGGTGCGCTGCCGCTGCACCTGGCGCCGTTGCCATCCCGCAGTCTGATGGGAGCACGGCCATGACCTTCGTCTGGCCCGACCTGCTGTGGCTGCTCGCGCTGCTGCCGGCGCTGGTCGTGCTGTACCTGTGGCTGCTGCTGCGGCGCAAGAAGCTGACCCTGCGGTACGCCAGCCTGTCGCTGGTGAAGCAGGCGCTCGGCAAGGGCCCGGGCTGGCGCCGCCATGTGCCGCCGTTGCTGCTGCTGCTCGCGCTCGCGACGCTGCTGTTGGCCACCGCGCGGCCGCTCGCGGTGGTGACGCTGCCGAGCCAGCAGGAGACCATCATCCTCGCGATGGACGTGTCGGGCAGCATGCGCGCCACCGACGTGCACCCGAGCCGCATCGTCGCCGCGCAGGAAGCGGCCAAGGCCTTCGTCAAGGACCTGCCGCGCACGGTGCGGGTGGGCATCGTCTCGTTCGCCGGCACCGCCGCCGTCGTGCAGCCGCCGACGCAAAGCCGCGAAGACATCTTCGCCGCCATCGACCGCTTCCAGTTGCAGCGTGCCACCGCCATCGGCAGCGGCATCGTGCTGTCGCTCGCAACGCTGTTCCCCGACGCCGGCATCGACCTGTCGCAGATCACCGGCCAGCGGAGCATGCCGCCGGCCCCGGGCGATAAGCCGAGGAAGGAATTCACCCCGGTGCCACCGGGCTCCTACGCTTCGGGCGCGATCATCCTGCTCACCGACGGCCAGCGCACCACCGGCCCCGACCCGCTCGATGCCGCCAAGATGGCGGCCGACCGCGGGGTGAAGGTCTACACCGTGGGCATCGGCACCAAGGACGGCGAGATCATCGGCTTCGAAGGCTGGTCGATGCGCGTGCGGCTGGACGAGGACACGCTCAAGAGCATTTCCAACCTGACACGCGCCGAGTACTTCTACGCCGGCACCGCCACCGACCTGAAGAAGGTCTACCAGTCGCTGAGCACGCGGCTCGTGGTGGAGAAAAAGGAAACCGAGATCAGCGGCCTGTTCGCCGCGGCGGCGGCACTGCTGGTCGTCGTGGCCGCGGGGCTGTCGGTCGCCTGGTTCGGCCGCGTGCTGTAGTCACGACGCCGCCTGCGCCCGTTCCTCGCGCAGCCAGCCCACCGACAGGAGACCCCGCCCATGACCGACTTCAACGCCCGACACAATCGCGCCGTCTGGTTCGACATTCCGGTGGCGAACCTCGACCGGGCTGCCGCCTTCTATGCCGCGGTGCTGGCGATCAAGGTCCACAAGGAGCAGTTCGAGAACGTCTCGTTCGGCGTGCTCGACCACCACGACGGCAACGGCGGCTGCCTGGTCCCGAATGAATCAGGCATCAGCTCGACCGGCGGCATCCTGGTCTACATGAATGCCGAAAGGCGGATCCGAGACGCGGTGGGCCAAGTCGAGCGGCTGGGCGGCAAGCTGGTGCAGCCGGTGCATGCCATTGGGCCTCACGGGTTCAGGGCCATCGTGCTCGACAGCGAAGGCAATCGAATCGCCCTGCATTCGACCGTCGACGCCTGAACTCGACTCGAAGCCGCCGCCGGCGCGAAGACAAGGCGCGCCGGGCGCAAGGCCTGCACGACAGCCGTGCCGGGACGTGTCAGTTCGACCGTCTGGCCGGGGCCCAGAAGAATGTCCGCGGCGTCGTGATGCTGGGTGATCCAAAGCTCCCCTTCCAGGCAGCGAACCGTCACGCGGTCGCGGATCTGGAGCGTGAGCAGCTCGCGGTGCGGAATGTGGATGACGGCATGATGAGGATCGATGAGCATGATCGTGTACCCTGGCGTTCGCAGGCTCGGTGTCGCCTCAGGCCTTGAGACGTTGCTGTGAATGCAGTCTGGGCGGTAGCGGCATGATTCACAAACGACCTTTGCGCATCCCTCGCATGAGTTCACCGAATGGATAAGCCGCGCCCGCGGCTCTCGCTCGACCTGCTCAAGGGCTTCGAGGCGGCGGCGCGCCACCTCAGCTTCACGCTCGCAGCGAGCGAGCTGTTCATCACCCAGTCGGCCGTGAGCCGCCAGGTCAAGACGCTGGAGGAGCAGCTCGCGCTTCCCTTGTTCCGCCGGGTCAACCGCGGCCTGCTGCTCACCGACGCCGGACAGACGCTGTTCGGTGCGATGCATGGTGCGCTCGCGCTCATCGACGATGCAACCGCCAAGCTCACCGGCGCGCGGGCGCGGCCCACGCTCAATGTGACCGCCGCGGCGCCGTTCGCGTCGCTGTGGCTGGTGCCGCGGCTGCCGCAGTTCACCGCGCTGCACCCCGACTGCGACCTGCGAATCGTCGCGAGCAACCAGGCCCTCGACCTCGAACGCGAAGACACCGATGTCGTGATCCGGCTCTACCGCACCGGCGGCGCGCCGGCGCGTGCGCAACGACTCGCGCCCGACGTGGTGCTGCCGGTGTGCGCACCGCGGCTGCTGCGCGACCGCACGCGCCCGTTGAAGTCGCCCGAGCAGCTGGCGCAGCACGTGCTGCTGCGCTTCGAGAACGTCGACCGCGGCCGGCCGCAGATCGACTGGTTTCGCTGGCTCGAAACGATGAAGCTCAGCAACCTGAAGCCCGCGGGCATGATGAGCTTTTCGCACTACGACCAGGTGGTGCAGGCTGCGCTCGACGGCAACGGCGTGGCCCTGGGGCGGCTGCCGCTGGTGTCGCGCCATCTGCGCGACGGCGCGCTCGTTGCGCCGTTCGCCGACAAGCTGGTCGGCAAAGGCGCCTGGTACGCCGTCACCGGCGCCGAGTCCGCACAGCGACCCGCCGTCCGCGCGTTCGTGGACTGGCTGCGCGACGAGATGCAGCGCGAGGCGCAGGGCGCGGATTCAGGCGAGAACGCGCGGCGCGCGGCGTCCCGGGCTCGTCGCTGACGCTCGCCTCGCCGTTCCGGCGGCTCACTCCACCAGCCGGCCGTGCTTGAGCCGCAACACCCGATCGCACCTCGTCGCCAGCGTCTCGTCGTGCGACACCATCACGAAGGCCATGCCGCGCTGGCGCGCGAGCTCGAGCATCAGCGCGAACACGCCGTGGGCGGTTTCGCGGTCGAGGTTGCCGGTGGGCTCGTCGGCCAGCACGCAGGCCGGGTCACCGGCGAGTGCGCGCGCGATCGCGACGCGCTGGCGCTCGCCGCCGGACAGCTGCGACGGGCGGTGCCGCACCCGCTCGGCCAAGCCCACCTGGGCGAGCACGGTGTGCGCCTTGGCGCGCGCGTCGGCCTGGGCGAGGCGCCGAATGCGCAGCGGCATCGCCACGTTGTCGAGCGCGCTGAACTCGGGCAACAGGTGGTGGAACTGGTAGACGAAGCCGAGGTGGCGGTTGCGCCAGTCACCTTGGCTTGCCGGATCCATGTGGACGAAGTCGCGCCCTTGCAGGCTGACCGCGCCGTCGGTCGGCGCCTCCAGTCCGCCCAGCAGGTGCAGCAGCGTGCTCTTGCCCGAGCCCGACGCACCGACGATCGCCACCGTCTCGCCGCGCTGCACGTCGAGGTCGACGCCCTGCAGCACATGCACGTCGAGCTTCGATGCGCCCGCGCCTTCGGTGAAGCGCATGTGCAGGCCGCGGGCCTGGATCACCGGTTCACTCATAGCGCAGCGCTTCGGCCGGCTGCACGCGGCTCGCGCGCCAGCTCGGGTAGAGCGTGGCGACGAAGGCGAGCAGCAGCGAGATGACGACGATGGGCACGATGTCGGTGCTCTGCGGATCGCTGGGCATGCGGCTGATCAGGTAGACGCTGCCGGGCAGGAAGCTCACATGGAGCAGGCGTTCGATCGCCGGCACGATGACGTCGATGTTGAACGCGACCAGCAGGCCGAGGCCCACCCCGGCGAGCGTGCCGATGATGCCGGCGGCGGCGCCCTGGATCATGAAGATGCCCATGATCGAGCGCGGGCTTGCGCCCAGCGTGCGCAGGATCGCGATGTCGGATTGCTTGTCGGTCACCGTCATCACCAGCGTGGAGACGAGGTTGAACGCCGCCACCGCGACGATCAGGGTGAGGATGATGAACATCAGCCGCTTTTCCACCTGCACCGCGGCGAACCAGTTGCGGTTGGTGCGCGTCCAGTCGCGCACGTTCACCTGCGGCCCGAGCGCGAGCGCGAGCTGGTCGGCGACCGGGCGCGCCTCGTGCACGTCGGCCAGGCGCAGCTGGACCCCGGTCGGGCCGTCGACGCGAAACAGCCGCGCCGCGTCGTCCACATGGATCAGCGCGAGACCGCTGTCGTATTCGTAGTGGCCGGCGTCGAAAGTGCCGACCACCGTGAGCTGCTTGAGCCGCGGGATCACACCGGCCGGTGTGACCTGCCCGCCCGACACCGCGAGGGTGACCTTGTCGCCTTCCTTCACGCCCATGTTGCGTGCCAGTTCGCCGCCGAGCACGATGCCCCAACCGCCCGGGGTAAGCCGCGCGAGCGTGCTGTCCTTCAGCTGCGCGGCGAGGTCGGTGACGGTGGCTTCGTCGGGCGGCGAGATGCCGCGCACGATCACGCCGCGCATGTCGTCGCCGCGGGCGATCAGCGCCTGCGCCGCGATGAACGGCGCCGCGCCGATGACCTGCTTGTTCTCGCGGGCATGCGCCGCGGTGGCGTGCCAGTCGGGCAAGGCCTGGCCTTGCGCGTCGTAGATCTCGATGTGCGCGATCACCGACAGCATGCGGTCGCGGACCTCCTTCTGGAAGCCGTTCATCACCGACAGCACGATGATCAACGCCGCCACGCCGAGCGCGATGCCGAGCATCGACACGCCGGAGATGAAGGAGATGAAGCGGTTGCGCCGGCCCGCGCGCCCGGCCCGGGTGTAGCGCCAGCCGATCTGCAGTTCGTAAGGCCAGTTCATGGGGAGGGGATGCTACCTGAGCTTGTGAGCGCCGCGCGGCCTACGCCGCGACACGGGCCGCCGCCATGCCGCGCTCGACATCGATGCGCACCAGCGTCAGCAGCCCCAGCACGAAGAACAGCGCGGTCGACAGGATCGCGATGCGATGGTTGCCATGGGTCAGCACCGTCACCACGCCATAAGTGACCGGTCCCACGATGGCCGAGACGCGGGTCGCGAAAGTCCACAGGCCGAAGAACTCGGCGCGCTGGTCGGCGGGTGCGAACAGGCCCACCATGGCCCGTCCGGTCGATTGGCTGGAGCCCATGCACAGCCCGGCGATGACGGCGGCGACCCAGAACAAGCCGCGTCCGGTGGCCAGCGCGGCCAGCGCCGTCATCGCGATCCAGCCGATGAGCGTCAAGGCCAATGCGCGTTTCGCGCCGATGCGGTCCTGCCAGTAGCCAAAACCGAAGGCTCCGAGCGCCGCCGCGATGTTGACCAGAAAGACCAGCAGCATCGTCTCGGCCTGCTTGAAGCCGAGCACCTGTTCGGCATAGACCGCGGCCAGCGCGATGACCACCGAGATGCCGGCCTGGTAGAAGGCGCCGCAGACCAGCATCCAGCCGAAGTCGCGGAACAAACGGGCGCGGCGCCAGGTCTCGGCGAGCTGCCGCAGCGACGCCACGATGCCCGAAGCGGCCACGGCCTGCGGCTGCGGCACCGCGCGTTCGCGAAGCAGCGCGAAGGTGAACAGCGAGGCGCCGCCGTAGACACCGGCGGTGATCAGCATCGTCACCGGCACGAACGAGGTCGCGGCCTCGCCCCGCGCCTGGGCCACGAGCACATAGGCCAGGCTCAGCCCCAGCGACAGCATGCCGCCGACGTAGCCGAAGCTCCAGCCCCAGCCCGACACCCGGCCCAGCGCATCCCGTTTCGCGAGTTCGGGCAGAAAGGCGGCGGTCAACGATTCGCCAACGGAATAGAAGCTGTTGGACAGCACGATGGCGGCCACCGCCAGCGCTACATCGCCGCGCCCCACGCCGGCCAGCACGACCGTGGCTGCGATGCAGGCCACGGTGCTGCCCGCGAGCAACCGCTTCTTCGCCGCGCGCAGGTCGGCGTAGGCGCCGAGCGCGGGCATCGTCGCCATCACCAGCAGGCTGGACAACGCCAGCGTCAGCGTCCAGGCCAGCGTGCCCCAGGGCGCGCCGTTGGCGACGACACCGACGAAGTACGAGTTGAACACCGCCGTCAGGACGACGGTGGTGTAGCCGGAGTTCGCGAAGTCGTACATCGCCCAACCGAAGACTTCGCGCTTGCGCACGCCGTCGTTGAGCGCTTCCTGGGGGAAGAGTGCCATCAGGCCCGCCGCCGGGCCGTCTCGAGGAAGCCCTGCGCCCCAAGGGCCACGCGGTAGCGCCAGCCGATCTGCAGTTCGTAAGGCCAGTTCATGGGGAGGGGATGCTACCAGCGCCGCTGTGACCCGTCCTTGACGCGTTCCATCAGCAAGAGGTGATGGCCCAGGGCAGCGCGCTCAACGAGGCAGCGTCGAACGTGGCTCCGATTTGTGCCACGGCCTGTGGCACCTGCGGCACAAAGTCGGGCGCGGCCGGCGCGAAGTAGTCGCTGATGTTGCTAAGCCCTCTGCTTGGGAGACCGCGCCGGGTCCCGGCCCGGCTGCCGGGTAACTTTCTTCTCGTGGCCCAGAAGAAAGTCACCAAAGAAGAGGGCCTGAACTCAATTTCAATTTGGCCAGACACCAAAGTGGAAAAGAGCTCACCACTGGGTACCGCCATATCCCCTGCGGCATCACCGTGCCTAAGCTTGGCCGCTGCGCGGCCTCATATTCTTGGTTCGCGAGTCCTTTGTTCGCGTACCACCCCGCCGACAAAGAATATGAGGCCGCGCAGCGGCCAAGCTTAGGCTCGGTATCGGGACGATGAGCTCGGTGTTCAAAAGTGGTGAGCTCTTTTCCACTTCGACGTTTGGCAAGATGGCGAGGCTCTTTTCTTTGGTGACTTTCTTTTGAGCCAGCAAAAGAAAGTTACCCGGCCGCCGGGCCGGGACCCGGCGCGGTTTCCCAAGCAGAGGGCTTGTAGCCCATGTGCGATCGAATGGTGGCCCACACGCACATTGCGCCCGACGCTTTTGCCACCCACGCGCTCAGTGCGCCTCGTCCCAGTTCCTGCCCACCCCCACCTCCGCAAGCAGCGGCACCTTCAACTGCGCCGCCGACGCCATGATCCGCGGCACTTCGGTGCGGGCCCAGGCCAGCTCCGCCTCAGGCACCTCGAACACCAGTTCGTCGTGCACCTGCATCACCATCCGCGTCGCGCGACCCTGCGCGTCGAGCGCGGCCTGCACCGCGATCATCGCGAGCTTGATCAGGTCGGCCGCGGTGCCCTGCATCGGCGCGTTGATCGCCTGCCTCTCGGCGCCGGTGCGGCGCGGGCCGTTCGGGCTGTTGATCTCGGGCAGCCACAGGCGCCGGCCGAACACGGTCTCCACATAGCCGTGCGCTTTGGCCGACGCACGGGTCTGGTCCATGTAGCGCTTCACGTCCGGATAGCGCGCGAAGTAGCGTTCGATGTAGGCGACCGCCGCGCTGCGCTCGATCCCCAGGCTCGCCGCCAGGCCGAACGCGCCCATGCCGTAGATCAGGCCGAAGTTGATGGTCTTCGCATAGCGCCGCTGCTCGCTCGTGACCGCCTCGGGTTCGACGCCGAACACCTCGCTCGCGGTCGCGCGGTGCACGTCCATGCCGTCGGCGAAGGCCTTCAGCAGGTTCGCGTCTTCGCTGATGTGCGCCATCAGGCGCAGTTCGATCTGCGAATAGTCGGCGCTCAGGATCGCATGCCCCGGCGGCGCGATGAAGGCCTCGCGCACGCGCCGGCCCTCGGCCGTGCGGATCGGAATGTTCTGCAGGTTGGGATCGTTGCTCGCCAGCCGCCCCGTCACCGCCACCGCCTGCGCGTAGTTGGTGTGCACGCGCCCGGTGGCGGGGTTCACCATCAGCGGCAGCTTGTCGGTGTAGGTGCCCTTCAGCTTGGACAGCCCGCGGTGCTCGAGGATGCGCGCGGGCAGCGGGTAGTCGGCGGCGAGCTTCTCCAGCACCTCTTCGTCGGTCGACGGCACGCCGCTCGCGGTGCGCTTGAGCACCGGCATCTGCAGCTTGTTGTAGAGCACCTCGCCGATCTGCTTGGGCGAGCCGATGTTGAACGGCTGGCCGGCGAGCTCGTGCGCCTCGCGCTCCAGCGCCATCATCCGCTCGCCGAGCTCGCGGCTCTGGCGCGCGAGTACCTGGCTGTCGATCAGCACCCCCGTGCGTTCGATGCGCTGCAGCAGCGGCGCCACCGGCATCTCGATGCGTTCGTAGACCTCGCGCAGGCCGGCTTCGCCCTCGATCTTCGGCCACAGCACCTGGTGCACGTGTAGCGTCATCTCGCTGTCTTCGCAGGAGTACTCGCCGGCGCGCGTGATCTCGACCTGGCCGAACGGGATCTGGTGCTGGCCCTTGCCGCAGACGTCTTCGTAGCTCAGCCCGCTGCGCCCGAGGTGGCGCTGGGCGAGGCTTTCCAGGCTGTGCGGCCGGTGCGCCTCCAGCACATAGCTTTGCAGCATGGTGTCGTGCACATAGCCGCGGATCGCGATGCCGGCGTTGGCGAACACGTGGATGTCGTACTTGATGTTCTGGCCGACCTTGCGCGCGGCCGGGTTCTCCAGCCAGGGCTTCAGACGGGCCAGCACGTCGTCGACGGCCAGCTGATCCGGTGCCCCAGCGTAGTGGTGGCGCAGCGGGATGTAGGCCGCCTCGCCCGGCGCCACCGCGAGCGAGATGCCGACGAGTTGCGCGACCATCGCATCGAGCGAATCGGTCTCGGTGTCGATCGCGGCAAGCGGTGCGGCGTTGATCTTGGCGACCCAGGCGTCGAGGGCTTCGTGCGTCAGGATCGTGTCGTAGAGGCGGGTGACCGCCTCGGCCTCCCGTTCGGGCTGAGCCTGTCCTTCGACAAGCTCAGGACGATCGGGGGCTTCCTTCAACAAGCTCAGGACGATCGGGGATACAAGCTCAGCCCGAACGGTGGACGTCTCCAGTTCCCTGCGCAAGCTCTTGAATCCGAAGCGCTCGTAGAGCGCGAGCAGCCCTTGCACGTCGGGCTCGCGCAGCGCGAGCGACTCGAAGGCCGGCCAGTCGAGCACGTGGCCGCTCAGGTCGCAGTCGGTGACCACGGTGACGAGACGCCGGCCCTGCGGCAGCCAGTCGAGGGCGCGCCGCAGGTTCTCGCCGGCCACGCCCTTCATCCCCGCGGCGGCGGCCATCACGCCGTCGAGCGACCCGTGCTCGGCGATCCACTTGGCGGCGGTCTTCGGCCCGACCTTGTCGACGCCGGGCACGTTGTCGACCGCGTCGCCGATCAGCGTCAGGTAGTCGACGATGCGATCCGGCCCCACGCCGAACTTGGCCGCCACGCCGGCCACGTCGAGGCGCTCGTTGCTCATCGTGTTGATCAGCGTGACGCGCTCGGTGACGAGCTGCGCCAGGTCCTTGTCACCAGTCGAGATGACGACGCTGTGGCCGGCGTTGGCCGCCGCGCAGGCGAGCGTGCCGATCGCGTCGTCGGCCTCGATGCCGGGCACCATCAGCACCGGCCAGCCGAGCAGCTTCACCGCTTCGTGGATCGGCTCGATCTGCAGCACCAGGTCGTCGGGCATCGGCGCGCGGTTGGCCTTGTATTGCGCGTACCACGCGTCGCGAAAGGTCGGCCCCTTGGCGTCGAACACGCAGGCGCCGTGGCGCGACGGGTACTGCTTGCGCAGCAGTTTGAGCATCGCGACGAAGCCGTGGATCGCGCCGGTCGGAACGCCGCCCGGACCGCGCAGGTCGGGCATCGCGTGGAAGGCGCGGTACAGGTAGCTCGAGCCGTCGACCAGCAGCAGCGTGTCGTTGTCGTTGGGAGGGGTGTCGGTCATCCGCGGATTGTCGCGGATGGCATCGCGCGGCGCGTCAGCCCTAACCAAGCACCTCGCCGCGACGCGCACCGAGTACGCGCTCGACCTCGGCCAGGAAGTCCTTGTAGCGCATCGGCTTGGTCACGTAGCCGTCGCAGCCGGCGGATCGCGTCTCGTCCTCGTCGCCCTTCATCGCGAACGCCGTCAGCGCGATCACCGGGATATCAGACGTCCTGCGGTCGGCCTTGAGCATGCGCGTGGCGGCCAGGCCGTCGATGTCGGGCAGCTGCAAGTCCATCAGCACCAGGTCGGGGCACTGTCGGCGCGCGAGCTCGATGCCGGCGGTCGCCGTCTCGGCCTGCAGGATGACGTGTCCCGCGTTCTCGAGAATGGCCGTGGTGAGCGCCATGTTCACCGGCGAATCTTCGATCACCAAAATGCGCAACATCGATGCCCTTCCAGCCTCCCGTGACTGAGACAGACGGTAACTTGTGCACCGGGGGCGTGGTCAAGCTGTAAAGCCTGACAGGTTGTCTGCCCGTGGCACGGCTGCTACGGCGGCGGAACTCCTGCTCGGCCCCGCGGCCTAAAATGAAGACATGAACGCCATCACCACCGCTTTCGTGTGCCTCGGTTGCGCCCTCGCCGCGCCGGCTTGGGCCGACGAAGCAACCGTCGTGCCGGCTGCCGGTCGCGACCTCGAACCGAGAGTCACCCGCACCATCGTCGAAGACGAAGGCGCGCGCATCGAGGAGCTTCGGGTGCGCGGACAAATCCAGCGCATCACCGTCACGCCCAAGGTCGGCCCCAAGCAGGGCTACGAGATCATCACCGGCGACGGTTCGCGCGACTTGTCGGAGGGCGCCAGTTCGACCCGCGGTGCCGCCGGCAAGCGCGTCTGGCACGTGCTCTCGTTCTGAAGATGTCGGCCCCCACGTCGCTTCGCTCCTGCCCCCCGAGGGGGCGCTCAGCCGCCTTGAGGCGGCTCGGCGCCGGCTGAAGCCCATGGCTGTCTTCACCGAGGTCTCGTTCGACGAGGCTGCCGCACTGGTTTCGCGCCTGAACATCGGCGAGTTGACCACGCTCGCCGGCATCACCTCGGGCATCGAAAACACCAACTACTTCGCCGACACCACGCAGGGCCGCTACGTGCTCACGCTGTTCGAGCGCCTCACATTCGAGCAGCTGCCCTTCTACCTGCACCTGATGAAGCACCTGGCGGATCGCGCCATCCCGGTGCCCGGCCCGCAGGCCGACAGCAGCGGCGAGATCCTCCACACGCTGAAGGGCAAGCCCGCCGCGGTGGTGAACCGGCTGCGCGGGCGGCATCACCTCGCCCCCGACACCGCCCATTGCGCGAGCGTGGGTGCGATGCTCGCGCGCATGCACCTCGCCGCGCTCGACTTCCCGCTGCAGCAACCGAACCTGCGCGGCCTCGCCTGGTGGGCCGAGACGGTCCCGGTGGTGCTGCCCTACCTGGCGCCCGAGCAGGCCGAGCTGATCACCCAGGAGCTCGCCTACCAGCGGCATGTGGCCACCTCGGCGGCGTTCGCCGAGCTGCCGCGCGGGCCGATCCACGCCGACCTGTTCCGCGACAACGTGATGTTCGAAGGCGACGAGCTGACCGGCTTCTTCGACTTCTATTTCGCCGGCGTCGACTGCCAGCTGTTCGACATCGCGGTGTGCCTGAACGACTGGTGCATCGACCTCGAGTCGGGCCGCCTGGTGGAGGAGCGCGCGAGCGCCTTCGTCGCCGCCTACGACGCGGTGCGCGCGCTGACCGGCGGCGAGCTGCGCCTGCTGCCGGCGATGCTGCGCGCCGGCGCGCTGCGCTTCTGGATTTCGCGCCTGTGGGACTACCACCTGCCGCGCGACGCGAGCATGCTGCAGGCCCACGACCCCACGCATTTCGAGCGCGTGCTGCGCGGCCGCGTCGAGACGCCGTGGCACTTCACGCCGTCGCGCGCGATCGCGCCATGAAGCTGCAGCTGGCCAGCGCCCGCGAGGGCGCGCTGTGGGTGCGCAGCGCGTTTCGCATCTTCTTTCGCCGCCCGGTCGCGTTCTGCGCGCTGTTCGTCGTCTACATGGTGGCCGCGCAACTGCTGGCGCTGCTATGGCCGGTCGGCCCGGTGGCCGCGTTGATGATGATGCCGCTCGCCTCGCTCGGCTTCATGATCGCCACCCGAACCGCCCTCGAAGGGCGGTTTCCCTTGCCCGCGGTGTTCATCGAGCCGCTGCGCAGCGGACCGCGCAAATTGCGCGGCCAGCTGCTGCTCGGCTTTGCCTACGCGGTGGCGGTGGCAGCCACGTTGTGGCTCAGCCATGCGGTCGGCGGCAGCGCCTTCGAGGCCATCGCCGAGGCGCTGCGCACCGGCAAGACCAGCCCGCAAAGTCTCGAACCGCTGCTGCAGGACCCGAGCCTGCAGGCCGGGCTGTACCTCTTTCTCGGGCTGGTGGCGCTGATCTCGGTGCCGTTCTGGCATGCGCCGGCGCTGGTGCACTGGGGCGACCAGGACTGGACCAAGGCCATGTTCTTCAGCACGATGGCGTGCTGGCGCAACAAGGGCGCGTTCGCGGTGTACACGCTCACCTGGCTCGCCGTGATCCTGCTGTTCGCGCTGGTGTCCGACGCCGTGTTCACGCTGTTCGGCGCGCCGCAGATGGTGCTTCTCGCCGCGGCGCCGGCGGCGCTGATGTTCTCCACCGCCTTCTACGCGTCGCTGTACTTCACCTTCATCGGCTGCTTCGAAACGAGCACGGGCGAGCTGGCTCCGCCGATCTGAGAACCACTGCCACAACCCCGTTCGCCCTGAGCTTGTCGAAGGGCCCGAGCATCCTGAGCCTGTCGAAGGACCTGAGCTTGTCGAAGGGCCCGCGATCATCGGGCCTGGCTTCGACAGGCTCAGCCCGAACGGGGATGGTTGGCATTCGGTATTTCCGATCAATCCTGAGCTTGTCGAAGGACAAGCTCAGCCCGAACGGGGTCGGGCTCGCTCAATCCATGAAGTCGTCGTATTCCTTCTGCGTGAAGGTCGCCAGGTCCTTCCACGGCAGCCCGCCCGTCGGCGCGACCGGCTCGACACTGACGACGCGGCGGAAGCTGCCATCGCTGCGCTGCGACTCGACGCGCAGCGCCACCTGGCGCGCCTCGGACCAGAGCACGCGGTGCGACCAGCCGGGCGCCTTCTCCTCGTGCCACACCGCGGCACCGCTGTTCATCGTGACGGGCATGCGCGCGACGACCGACGGCGGCACGACGTGCGCGGCCGCATCCCAACGGCCATCGAAGCCGACCACGCCGTACTCGGCCTTCGGCACACTGACCACGACGCGGTGCTCGCGGTCGACGTATTGCAGCTGCAGCTGGCCTTTCGCATCGAGCCGCAGCAAGCGCGCCGCGCTCTCGAAGTCGAAATGCTTGTGGCCGGCGTGCTCGGTGCTGCTTTCGTGCGCGTGCGCCGCATGCGTCTCGGCCGGAAGCACGCGCTCGGTCCAGACGACGTCGCCGCGCCGAACCAAGCGCTCTTTCCAGACCTCGGTGCGCAGCACACCGGCCGCCGTGATCTGGCGCGTCTCGTAGCTCACGACGGCGTCGAGGTCGGGCAGCGCCGGAGCCGCCTGGATCCAGCCGGCCGCCGCCAGGCACAGCGCCGTCGTCAGCGTGCGCAGCGCACGCCACGCGTCGAACAGGGTCCTGCGCAGCGAGCGGCGCATGCTCAGTACCCCGCCGCGGTCTTCACCAGGCCGAACACCCGCGTGTTGTCGATCGTGCCCTTGAAGGTCCTGGCGCCGGCGCCGGCGGCGAACAGCATCACGTCGCCGCCGCCGTGCGTCTCCGAACCCGGGCCGCCCTTGCGGATCGCCACCTCCTGCAGGTAGTCCTTGGCCGTCACCGTGGCCGCGTCGAGCGGGCCGCGCGTGGCCGGCCGATTGGAGCCGTTGCCGAACACCAGCGTGGTGTAGCTGTTGCCGTTGACGTCGGTGTTGGGTGCGCCGTTGGCGTAGTTGACCGACAGGCCCAGCGGATCGCTGCCGCGCTTGCCATAGCCGTTGAACGCCATCGTGTGGTCGTGGTCGGCGGTGACGACGATCAGCGTGTTCGACAAGTCGGGGTCGAAGCTCTTGACCTTGGCGATCGCCGCCTGGATCGCGTCGTCGAAGGCGATGGTGTCGGCCAGCGCGCGCGCGGCGTTGGTGCCGTGCAGCGCGTGGTCGATGCGCCCGCCCTCGACCATCAGGAAGAAGCCCTTGGGGTTCTTCGCCAGGATGTCGATCGTCTTGGTCGTCATCTGCGCGAGGCTCGGCTCGAGGTGCGGGTTGCGGTCGAGCTCGTAGGACATGTGGCCCTGCGACAGCGCCTGGTCGAACAGGCCGATCAGCTTGCTACCGGCGCCGGTGGGCGCGGCGTTCAGGCTGCCCAGGTCGTTGACGAAGTGGTAGCCCTGGGCCTGCAGCTCGGCCACCAGGTTGCGGCCATCGGGGCGGCCGCGCGGCGTCGTCGCCGCGTTGTAGGGGCGCCAGTAGCCGCTGATGCCGCCCAGCAGCACGTCAACGCCGCTGCCGAGCGCGCTGTTGAAGCCGGCGCCGCCGGGCACCGCCTGGCGCGCGATCTCGTACTCGGCGTCGCGATGGCAGCTGTGGGCGTAGGTGGCGGCCGGCGTCGCGTGGGTCAGGCGCGCGGTCGAGACCACGCCGGTGGCCTGGCCCCGGGCGATGGCGAGCTCGAGCAGCGTGGTCGAGGGCGCGCCGTTGCCGCTCGCCGGGCATTGGGTGACGGCGTTGCTGACGTTGGTCACCGGGTCCTTGCCCGGAGCCTTTGCGAAGGTGTCGCCGTTCATCGAGAGCACGTCGTTGCGCGTCTTCACGCCGGTCATGTAGGCGGCCATCGACGGCGCGCTGTCGGTCGTCTGGGCGTCGAGCGAATAGGTCTTCACGCGCGCCGTGTAGGGCAGCGTGTCCATCGTCAGCGAGCCTTCTTCCTTGTACTTCCAGATGCGCGCGGCGGTGGTCGTCACCGGGCCCATGCCGTCGCCGAGGAAGAAGATCACGTTCTTCGCTTCGCCGGCGGCGAAGCTGAGCGGTGCGAGCGCGGCCGCCAGCGCAGCGGCGATCAGTCGGGTCTTCATCGTCATGTTCTTGCTCCTGAGTGGGCGTGAGGTCAAAGGCCGGCCGCGCTCTTCACGAGCTGGAAGACGCGGGTGTTGTCGATCACGCCGTGGAAGCTGTCCGCGCCCATGCCCATCGCCCCGAGGAACACGTCGGCGCCGCCGTGGGTTTCGCCGCCGCTGGGCATCTGCACCACCGCTTCCTGGTGGTAGTTCTTGTCGAACACCGCGGCGTCGGTCAGCGCCGTCATCAGGCTGCGCGAGCCGTTGATGCGGTTCTCGCCGTTGCCGAAGACGAGCGTGGTGAAGGGCTTGCCGTCGGCGTCGAGCGCCGGCTTGCTCGGGTCGCTGAAGTCGCGCATCAGCCCGAGAATCCCCGGGTTGCTGTCGGTGGTCTTGCCGGTGCGCGCCGCGTAGCCGTTCATCACCAGCGTGTGGTCGTGGTCGGCGGTGACGACGATCAGCGTGTTCTTCAGTTCCGGATCGGTCTGCCGGACCTTGGCGATCGCCGCCTGGATGGCGTCATCGAAGGCCTTCGCGTCCTGCAGCGCCTTGCGTGCGAGCGTCGGGTGCAGTGCCTGGTCGATGCGGCCGCCTTCGACCATCAGGAAGTAGCCCTTCCTGTTGCTCGGGCTCGCGGTCAGCACGTCGAGCGCGCGCGTCGTCATCTCCGCGAGGCTCGGCTCCTTCGCCGGGTCGCGGTCGAGGTCGAAGTTCATGTGGCTCTTGGTGAACAGGCCAACGAGCCGCTTGGTCGTCCGCGTGTCGACAGCGGTGAGCGCGTCGCGGTCGAACACCGTGGCGTAGCCGTGGGCGCGCAGCTCGGCGAGCAGGTCGCGGCTGTCGCTGCGGCTCGAGCCGATCGGGTCGCCCTGCTTCGCGAAGTGCTGCCAGCCGCCGCCCAGCACCACGTCGACGCCGTCGAGCAGCCGGCCGTTGTAGCCGCTGCCCTCGGGCACGAGTTGCGCGGCGATGGTGTTCTCGCCGTCGCGGTGACAGAGGTGCGCATAGGTCGCGGCCGGCGTGGCGTGCGTCACCCGCGTCGTCGTGACCACGCCGGTGGCGCGCTGCGCGGCCTTGGCGAGCTCGAGCAGCGTCGTGACCGGCGTGCCGTTGCCGCTGGCGGGGCAGGTGCTGTCGGCGCCGTGCACGTAGGCCGCGCCGGCGGCGCTGCGCGCCTGGGTGTCGCTCGACATCGCGATCACCTCGTTGTTCATCTTCACGCCGGTCATGTAGGCCGACATCGACGGCGCGCTGTCGGTGACCTGCGAGTCGTTGGAATAGGTCTTGACGAAGGCCGTCTCGGGGAAGGTGTCGATCGCGAGTTCGCCGTCCTCGCCGGCGGCGTAGATGCGCGC
>DASXQQ010000311.1:0-17130 GCA_036507085.1 Piscinibacter sp.
AGCGCAAGGCCGCGGCGAGCAAGGTACCGGTGGACGAGCCGCCGAGCAGGCCTTCGGCGCGCAGCAGCTCGCGCGCGGTGCCGAAGCTTTCTTCGTCGGGGATCGAGTAGGCGGCGCGCACGCCGGACAGGTCGGCGATCGCCGGGATGAAGTCTTCACCGATGCCTTCGACCGCCCACGACCCGGCCTCGCCGACGCGGCCGCTGCGGGTGTACTCGGCCACCACCGAGCCGGCGGGATCGGCCAGCACGAAGGCGAGTTCGGGCTGCACCGCGCGGAAGAAGCGGGTGAGCCCGGTGATCGTTCCGGCCGAGCCGACGCCGACGACGATCGCGTCGACGTCGTGCCCCATCTGCTGCCAGATCTCCGGCCCGGTGCTGGTCTCGTGCGCCAGCGGATTGGCCGGGTTGTTGAACTGGTCGGCGAAGAACGCGCCGGGGATGTCCTTCGCCAGGCGCGCCGCATAGTCCTGGTAGTACTCGGGGTGGCCCTTGCCGACGTCGGAGCGCGTGATGTGCACCTCGGCGCCGAGCGCCTTCAGATGCAGCACCTTTTCGGTCGACATCTTGTCGGGCACGACCAGCACCACGCGGTAGCCCTTGGCGCGCGCGACCAGCGCCAGGCCGAGACCGGTGTTGCCGGCGGTGGCTTCGACCACCGTGCCGCCGGCTTTCAGGCGGCCGTCACGCTCGGCCGCGTCGACCATCGCGAGGCCGATGCGGTCCTTGATCGAGCCGCCCGGGTTCTGCGATTCGAGCTTGAGGAAGAGGGTGCAGCAGCCGGTGTCGAGCCGCGTGACTTGCACCAGCGGCGTGTTGCCGATCAGATCGAGCACCGCCGGGCGGGATTGTTGTGTCGTCATGCCATTCCCCTTGTGGGTTGGGGCCGTGACTTGGCATCGTAGCCGTTTGGCTTCGCGCCGGCGCGGTCGCCGAACGAAACGCGTCAATCCTTCGACAGGCTCAGTCGCGCCGCCGCGCGTCGCCCAGCGCGCGCACCCTGACCGGCAGGCCGGCGAGCTGCGCGTCGGCCCCGGCGCGCAGGTCGCCGCGCAGCGCCTCCTGCACCAGCCGCTGCGCGGTCTGCGCATGCGGCAGCACCGGGCCGTAGAACGCGAGCTCGTCGCCGCGCGCGATCAGCAGCGTCGGGAAGTCTTCCACGTCGACGTTGCCGAGCGCGGCCTCGTCGTCCTCGATGTCGACCCAGACGAAGTCCGCCTGCGCGTGGAACTCGTGCTCCAGCGCGTCGAACACCGCTCGGTAGTCGCGGCAGGTGTCGCACCAGTCGGCGCACAGGCAGGCGACCAGCACGGGGGAGCGTTGCAATTCACTCATGGCTCGCAGTGTGCCGCGTCTTCGGCGATCCAGTGCGCCGCGCGCTCGGCGATCATCAAGACCGGCGAATTCGTGTTGCCGCTGGTGATGGTGGGCATCACGCTCGCATCGGCGACGCGCAGACCGCCGATGCCGTGCACGCGCAAGCGCGCGTCGACCACCGCGCGCGGGTCACTCGCCGGCCCCATCTTCGCGGTGCCCACCGGGTGGAAGATCGTCGTGCCGATGTCGCCGGCCAGGCGCGCAAGTTCGTCGTCGCTCTGGAACTGCACGCCGGGCTTGACTTCGCGCGGCCGGTAGGCCGCAAGCGCCGGCTGCGCGACGATGCGGCGCGTGAGGCGCAGGCTTTGCGCGGCGATGCGGCGGTCGGCGTCGGTGCTCAGGTAGTTGGCACGGATGCTCGGCGCGTCGGTGGCCTGCGGACTGCGGATGCCGACGCGCCCGCGACTCGTCGGGTTGAGATTGCACACGCTCGCGGTGAAGGCGTTGAACGCGTGCAGCGGCTGGCCGAAGGCGTCGAGCGACAGCGGCTGCACGTGGTATTCGAGGTTCGGGTGCGGCAGCGACGGATCGCTGCGCGTGAACGCGCCGAGCTGCGACGGCGCCATGCTCATCGGCCCGCTGCGCCGCACGAGGTACTCGAGCCCGATCAGCGCCTTGCCCCACAGCGAGTTCGTCATCGTGTTGAGGGTGCGCACGCCGTCGACCGCGAACACCGCGCGGATCTGCAGATGGTCTTGCAGGTTCTCGCCGACGCCGGGCAGCTCGTGCTGGACCGCAATGCCATGCGGCTGGAGCAAATCGCCCGCGCCGATGCCCGACAGCTGCAGCAGCTGCGGCGTGCCGACCGCGCCGGTGCTGAGGACCACCTCGCGCTTGGCGCGCGCGCGCAGCGGCTCGCCGCCGCCGTGCGGCAGCACCTCGACACCGACGGCGCGCAACCCGGCGTCGCCGCGCTCGAGCAGCACGCGCGAGATGTGGGCGCCGGTCCAGACCTGCAGGTTGTCGCGGTCCATCACCGGATGGAGGAAGCCGCGCGTCGTGTTCCAGCGCGTGCCGCGGCGCTGGTTGACCTGGAAGTAGCCGACGCCCTCGTTGTCGCCGCGGTTGAAGTCCTCGCTCGGCGGAATGCCGGCCTGCTGCGCGGCGTGCGCGAACGCGTCGAGGATGTCCCAGCGCATGCGCTGCTGCTCGACGCGCCATTCGCCGCCCGGGCGCCGTCCCTTGGGATCGAAGCCGGGCGCCGCGTGAAAGGCGTCGGCGCCCTTGTAGAAGTCCTCGTGCTTGAGGAAATACGGCAGGCACTCGACCCAGCTCCAGCCGGCGTTGCCCAACGCGCCCCACTGGTCGTAGTCGCGCGCCTGGCCGCGCATGTAGATCATGCCGTTGATGCTCGAGCAGCCGCCCAGCACCTTGCCGCGCGGGTAGCGCAGGCTGCGGCCGTTGAGGCCCGGGTCGGCGTCGGTCGCGAACATCCAGTCGGTGCGCGGGTTGCCGATGCAGTAGAGGTAGCCCACCGGAATGTGGATCCAGTGGTAGTCGTCCTTGCCGCCGGCCTCGATCAGCAGCACGCGCTTGGCGGGGTCGGCGCTCAGCCGGTTGGCGAGCAGGCAACCGGCGGTGCCGGCGCCGCAGACGATGTAGTCGTAGTGGGGCTCGGCCATCGGGCTTTAGCTCGCGCTCGTCGGCCAGCCCGCCGCGAGTGCCCGCACGATGTCGGCGGCGGGCAAGGGCTGGGCGAGCGCCACGGCTTGCCCCGCCCACAGCGACAGGAATTCGGCGCGCCCGGCCTTCGCGGCGGCCTGGCGCAGCGGGCGGGTCAGCGCATTCGGAATCGGGAAGTCGGGCAGCTCGGCGTCGGCCATCTCGCGGCTGAAGCGATTCATCAGGCCGCGCGCCCAGCGGCCGCTGAAGGCGCGCGTCAGGCCGTTGTCGGCCTCGCGTGCCGCCTGCAAGGCGGCGCGGTAGGCGGGTGAGATCGGGCATTCGTCGGCGAGCAGGAAGGCCGTGCCGGCGGCCGCGCCGCTCGCGCCCAGCGCCTGCACCGCGCGCACGCCGCGCGCGTCGGCGATGCCGCCGGCGGCGATCACCGGCAGCGGAACCGCGTCGACCAGCTGCGGCACCAGTGCGAGCGTGCCGACCAGGCCGTCATCGCGCTCGCCGAGAAAGCTCGCACGGTCGCCGCCGGCCTCGGCGCCTTGGGCGACGATCGCGTCGACGCCAAGCGCGGCCAAGTGGACGGCCTCGCGCACGTGCGTCGCGGTGCCCCAGACCTTCGTGCCTTCGGACTGCAAGGCGGCGATGCGCTCGCGCCCGAGGTCGCCGAAGACGAAGCTGAACACCGGCACCTCGGCCTGCAGCACGACCTCGAACTGCGCCTCGAAGTCTTCTTCGAAGCGCTCCGGCACCTGCGGCGGCGGCAAGCCGAGCTCGGCGTGGTACAGCGTGATGCGCTCGACGAAGCGGGCGATGCGCGCCTCGTCGCGCTGCCAGCGCGTGGGGCAGAACAGGTTCACGCCGAAGGGCTTGTCGGTGAGCGCGCGGATCTGCGCGATGACCTCGGCGATGCGCGCCGGCGCCATGTAGGCCGCGCCCAGAATGCCGATGCCGCCGGCGTTGCTGACGGCGGCCACCAGCGCCGCGCCGGCCGGTTCGCCGCCGAGCGGCGCTTGCACGATGGGGTGCTCGATGCCGAGCATGCGGGTCAGTCGTTTCATCGCATCACGCTCCCGAGAACCGGAAACAGTTTGGTCAGACCGTCGGCCAGCAGCTCGACCGCCAGCGCGGCGAGGATCAGCCCCATCAGCCGCGTCATGATGTTGATGCCGGTCTGGCCGAGCACGCGGGCGATGCGCCCCGACGCGGAAAACACCGCGAAAGTGGCGAGCGCCACGACCACGCCGTAGCCCACCAGCACCGCGAGCTGCCACCAGTGGCGCGTCTTCTCGGCGTAGATCACCATCGTCGAAATCGTCGCCGGGCCGGTGAGCAGCGGAATCGTTAGCGGCACCACCGCGATGCTCGCGCCGGCGTCGACCTTGCTCGTGCCTTCGGTCACGTCGTCGCGGCGGCCTTCGATGGGCTGCGCGCTGAGCATCTGAATGGCCGAAATCAGCAGCAGCGTGCCGCCGCCGACCTGGAACGACGCGAGCGAGATGCCGAAGAACTCGATGATCTTCTGCCCCGCCAGCGCGCTGAGCGCGATGACGAGAAACGCGCTGAAGGCGCTGACGCGAATCGTGCGCCGGCGCTGCTCGCGCGACAGGTTCTGGGTGAAGTGGATGAAGAAGGGCACGACGCCGATCGGGTTGACGATCGCGAGCAGCGCGATCAGCGGCTTGAGCAGGTCCATGCGGCGATTCTGAGGCAATCCCTCAGGCCGCGAGCGCGCGCAGGTAGCGCAGCCCCGCGTTGGCGCGCGGCCCGTACCAGCTGATCAGTTCGCCGTCGACGATGCGCACCCGGGCGTTCGGACACAGTGCTTGCGCGAGAGCGACGTGCGCCTCACCGAACGCGTAGGGCTCGGAGCTCAGCAGCACCTGCTGCACGTTTGCGAGCCAGGGCTCGTCGCCGTGCAGCGCCGGGTAGCGCGCGGCGCCGTGCTCGCCACCGGCGAGCGCCGGCAGCGTGTGCCAGTTCACCTGCGCCAGCATGCGCGAGATGTAGGTGTCGCGCGCGACCGTCATCCACGGCTCGCGCCAGATCAGGTACAGCACGTCCTGCGCGGCGTGGTCGCTGTCGCGCGTCAGCGCGAGCTCGCGCTCGATCGCGTGCCGCAGGTCGGCGCCGCGCTCGGCGACGCCGGCGATGGCGCCGAACGCCGCGACGATCTGGTCGATCAGCGCGAGGTTGTCCTGCGGCCCGCAGGGGTGGGTGACGACGATCTCGGGCCGCTCGGCGAGCGGCCACTCGCGCAGCGCGCGCACCGTGTCGAGCCGGTTCTCGTCGACGTTGACAAGCACGTGGGTGGGCCGCAGGCGACGCAGCTTCGCGAGGTTGACGTCCTTGGTGCCGCCGACCTTGACGATGTCGCGCACCGCATCGGCCGGATGGATGCAAAAGCCGGTGCGCGCGACGAGCTGCTCGCGCAAGCCCAGCGCGACCAGCAGCTCGGTCAGGCTGGGCACGAGGCTGGCGATTCGCACCGCTGTCACGGCGCGTCGTCGCACATCGCGAGGTAGACCGAGCAGATGCCACGCAGGTAGACCACGCCCGGCAGCACCAGCGCGAGCGCGAACACCACGCCGCCGCCGACCAGCGCGGCCGCGGCATGCGCGCTCGACCCGAGGGGCGCACCGGTCGCGCCGAGGCTGCGCAGGCCGTAGCCGAACAGGCCGGCCATCAATTGCTGCGCCGGCACCTCCACGCCGACCACGCTGACGCCGAGCTGGGCTATGACGCGCCCGCCGCTCATCACGACGAAGGTGACCAGCGCCGCGACACCGGCGGTGAGCAGGCTCACCGCCGCCATCAGCAAGGCCACGCGCAGCAGCCGCTGGCGCACCAGCGCGGCAAGCAGGCGCACGTTGGCGAGCACCGGCGCACCGGCCCAGACGCCGGGCGCGGCGAGCGGCACCACCACCGCCAGCAGCGCGAGCAGCGCGACGCCGACACCGACCACGCCCACCGGCACCAGCAGGCCGAACAACAAGGGGCCGACCAGCGGTCCGCTCACCGTGCTGCGGCACAACCACAGCAGCGCCCACAGCGCGGCAGCGGCGAGCGCGTAGGCGGCCAGCACGATCGCGAAGGTGAGCAGCAGGCGGTGCGCGGTCGCGAGCGAGGCGCGGACCGCGTCGCCGACCGCACGAACCGGCCCGCCGCGCGCCTCGTCCATCACCAGGATGCCGGCCGCGTTGCCGCCATAGAAGGCGACGAACAGCGCGGCGCCGGCCTGCAGCGGCCCCCAGGCGCCGGCGCCCTGGGCCAGCGAGGTCTCGGCCATCGCGGTCAACAGCCCGGCGAGCGCGAAACTGAGCAACAACATGTACAGCGCGCGCAGGTTGCGTACCGCGTCGATGCTGCCGAGCACCAGGCTCAGCGCCTCGAGGGGGGAACGGGAAGGCATGGGGTTTGCTGCTGGCGACGGCGGTCGATGATATCGGCAGCCCGCAGGCGGCGCTGTTGCCCTCGGGTCAACCCGAAGTCACGCAGGGTGGACCGCCGACAAACTAGGGATTTCGCTTTGGCGAGGAAAACAACACTTTGTGGGGCGCGGCTTTGCGCACGATTTCTCAATTACTTGATAATGGAAATTCTGTGTATGGGTAGCAGCGCCTTTGCTTGAATGGTTCAGGATAGGTTGAAGCTCCACAGGACTTACTGGGTATCAGGAAAGAAAGGCGCTCTCCATGGGCAACAAACTCTACGTCGGCAACCTCGCGTACAGCGTGCGCGACGACGATCTGCAACAGGCTTTCGCACAGTTCGGCACCGTGTCGTCGGCCAAGGTGATGATGGACCGTGACACCGGTCGTTCCAAGGGCTTCGGCTTCGTGGAAATGGGCTCGGACGCCGAGGCCCAATCGGCCATCAACGGCATGAACGGCCAGGCCCTCGACGGCCGCGCGCTGGTGGTCAATGAGGCCCGCCCGCGCGAAGAGCGTCCGGGTGGCTTCGGTGGCGGCGGTGGTCGCTCCGGCGGCTTCGGCGGTGGCGGCGGTGGTCGCTCCGGCGGCTTCGGCGGCGGCGGTGGTGGTGGCGGCTACGGCGGTGGCGGCGGTGGCCGCTCCGGCGGTGGCGGCGGCTACGGCGGTGGCGGCGGTGGCCGCTCCGGCGGTGGCGGCGGCTACGGCGGTGGCGGTGGTGGCCGCGGCGGCTACTGAAATCGCGATGATCTGACGCGCGGCTTCGGCCCGTGTCCGACAACAGGCGGTGGTGCTTCGGCCCACCGCCTTTTTAGTTCCGGCATCACATTGCTTCGCAATATGAGCCTGCACTGAAGAAGGTGCTGGCGCCCCTTCTTTCATTGGCGCGTCGGCGCGCCGCTCACTCGCCTTGGCGTGGCTTGCGCGCGCGGCCCACGAGCACGGCGTCGAATACGCGGTTGGGCAACAGGCGCAGCAGCTTCGCGACGACGCCCATCGGCCACGGAATCACCCGGTAGCTCACGCCGGCGGCGATCGCCTTGAAGGCGCGGTCGGCAAAGTCGGCCGGCGGCATCAGGAACGGCATCGCATAGCGGTTCTGGCGCGTCAGCGGCGTGTCGATGTAGCCCGGCAACAGGGTCACGACCTTGACACCGTGCGGCCGGCACTCCCCGCGCAGGCTTTCGCAGTAGCTGATCACCGCCGCCTTGCTCGAGCAGTAGGCGCCGTGCCCCGGCAAGCCGCGGATGCCGGCGACGCTCGCGATGCCGACCAGCGTGCCGCTGCGGCGCTCGCGCATCGGGCCGACAAAGGGCTGGAAGGTCGCCGTCATGCCGAGGTTGTTGGTCTCGTAGAGGGCGCGCATCACCTCGAGGTCGTCGGCCACCGCGGTGTCGATGCCGATGCTGATGCCGGCGTTGGCGATCACCACGTCGGGCAGGCCTTGCATGGCGATGCAGGCGCGGCCCGCGCCGGTGATGCTGGCGGTGTCGCGCACGTCGGCGGCGTAGACCGTGGCGCGCGACGCGTCGATGCCCTGCGCTTGCACCCAGGCCTGCAGCTCGGCCGCGCGCCGCGCGACCAGCGCGAGCCGGAAGCCGCCCTGGTGGAAGCGCATCGCGAGCGCCTGGCCGATGCCGCTGGACGCACCGGTGATGAAAACGAGCGGGGCGCGGTCCATGCGGGTCACTTGCGCCCAGCGACCACGCCGGCGGGAAAACTCGCCTGCACCCGGCCCGTCAACTGCACCACGCGCGCGAGGTTGTCGTACTCCATCGCGTCGGCGTGGATCTCACTGCCACCGCGCAGCAGGGTCACCGGCAGGTGCGAGCGCACCCGCTCGGTGGCAAGGAAGGCGTGCAGGAACTCGCCGCGAAACTCGATCGCCTCGTCGTTGCCCAGGGCCTGGCTCACCACCTGCGCGCCACCGAACAACTGCACTTCGCTGCCGTCGCCGTTGGACAGTGCCCGATTCGCGTGCGCGAGCGTCACGCGACCGTCGGCGCCGATCGAGCGCAGCCGCACGCGGTCGATCTCGAGCGTGTCGGTGTCGGGGTAGTGGCGCATCACGTCGCCTTCGATCTGGGCGCGCAGCGCGCCGTCGGGCGCGAAGCGCTGGACCACGAACTGGGTCATCGTGTAGTCGGGTTCGTGGCGCAGCGGCGCAGCGGTGCGCAGGCCCTCGACCAGCGGCGTGTTCTTCACCAGCCACCAGGTGGCCAGCGCGAGCAGCGCCATCAGCAGCAGCGGCAGGTACGACGACGCTTGTTCGAGCACGCGCGCACTCCAGGCTGCGGGCGTGCTGCCGCCGGATCGCGCCGCGGCCGTCATGAAGAGCGGTCGAGCGTGACCAGGTGGCCGTGCAGCAGTGCGGCGTAGCGGCCAGCGGCGGTGAGCAGCAGGTCGCAGCACTCGCGCGCCGCGCCATGGCCGCCAGGCGCGGCGGTGACGTGGTGGGCGATGGCGCGCACCTCGGCATGCGCGTTCGCCGGCGCGCAGGCGAACGCCGCGCGCGTCATCAGCGGCAGGTCGGGCCAGTCGTCGCCCATCACCGCGAGCGCGCTCCAGTCGAGCTGCAGGCGGGCGAGCGCGGCGTTGGCCGCGGCGAGCTTGTCCTGCACGCCGTACACCGCGTGCGCGAGGCCCAGATCGGCGACGCGCCGGCGCAGCGCCGGCGAGTCGCGCCCGCTGATCACCAGCGGCGTGATGCCGCCCTGGGCGAGCAGCTTCAGGCCGTGGCCGTCGAGGGTGCTGAAGGCCTTGAACGCTTCGCCCTGCTCGCCGATGTAGATGCGCCCGTCGGTGAGCACGCCGTCGACATCGAAGATCGCGGCGCGCACGCCTTGCGCCTTCAGCAGCAGCTCGGGCGCGAACGCGAGCGCGGGACGCAGCGGCGCCGGCGCCATCAGATGACCTTCGCCCGCATCAGGTCGTTCGAGTTCAGCGCGCCAATCAGCACCCGCTCGGCGTCGACGACGAGCACGCTGGTGATGCGGTACTGCTCCATCACGTCGGCCGCATCGACCGCGAGCGCATCGGCGTGCACCAGGCGCGGGTTCGGGTGCATCACCTGGCGCGCAGTGAGGCCGCGCAGGTCCAGCCCCTGCTCGAGCAGGCGGCGCAGGTCGCCGTCGGTGAAGATGCCCAACACGCGGCCCTGCGCGTCGGCGATCGCGGTGGCGCCGAGGCCCTTCTTCGTCATCTCGCGCATCATCTCGATGAACGGCGTGTCGGGCCCGACGCTCGGGACCGCGTCGCCGCTGCGCATCACGTCGTGCACATGGGTGAGCAGCTTGCGCCCGAGGCTGCCGCCCGGGTGCGAACGCGCGAAGTCCTCTTCGCGAAAGCCGCGCGCGTCGAGCAGCGCCACCGCGAGCGCGTCGCCGAGCGCCATTTGCGCGGTGGTGCTGGCGGTGGGCGCGAGGTTCATCGGGCAGGCTTCCTGGTCGACCGCGCTGCTGATGACGATGTCGGCATGCTGCGCGAGCGTCGACTCGGCGCGCCCGGTCATCGCGACCAGCGTGACGCCGACGCGCTTGAGCGCGGGCAGGATCGCGGCCAGTTCGTCGACCTCGCCGGAATTCGAAATCGCGAGCACCACGTCGCCCGGCGTCACCATGCCGAGGTCGCCGTGGCTCGCTTCGGCCGGGTGCACGAACATCGCCGGCGTGCCGGTGGAGGCGAGCGTCGCGGCGATCTTGCGTCCCACATGGCCGCTCTTGCCCATGCCCATGACAACGACGCGACCGCTGCAGCCGAGCATGGCTTCGACCGCGCGGGTGAAGCTGTCGCCCTGGCGCGTTTTCAGGCCAAGCAGCGCGCGCGCTTCGATGTCGAAGGTCTCGTGCGCCAGTCGCAAGGCGCGCGGCGCGTCGAACGAGGGTTTGGGGGGGACGGAGCGGGCCGGGGTGTCCATTAGGATGGCGCCAAAGAGGTGTGCCATTTTAGGCACGGCCCTTGCGTCCTGCGTGCGCGCAGTCCGACTCCACCCGAATGGCTTCCAACCTCGAACTCGTCCTGCTCTACCTCGTCGCCGCGGTCGCCGGCGTCGTGCTGTGCCGCCTGTTGCGGCTGCCGCCGATGCTGGGCTACCTCGCGATCGGTGTGGGGATCGGCCCGAACGCGATGGCGCTCGCCGGCGACTCGGCCGGGGTGCAGCATCTGGCCGAGTTCGGTGTCGTGTTCCTGATGTTCGTCATCGGCCTCGAGTTCAACCTGCCCAAGCTCAAGAGCATGCGCCGGCTGGTGTTCGGTCTCGGGCTGAGCCAGGTCGGCTTGACGATCGTCGCCGCGGTGGCCGGCAATGCGCTGCTCGTTTGGGGCTTTGCCGCCGCCGGCCGGTCGTGGGGCCTGGGCTGGCAAAGCGCGGTCGCGCTGGGCGGCGCGCTCGCGATGAGCAGCACCGCGATCGTCGTCAAGCTGATGGCCGAGCGGCTCGAGCTCGAAAGCGAGCATGGCCGCCGCGTGATGGGCGTGTTGCTGTTCCAGGACCTGGCGGTCGTGCCCTTGCTGGTGTTGATCCCCGCGCTCGGCTCCTCACCGGAGGGGCTGATGAGCGAGCTCGCGGTCGCCGGCGTGAAGGCCGCCGCGCTGCTCACGCTGCTGCTGGTCGGCGGGCAGCGCGTGATGCGCTGGTGGCTGACCCAGGTGGCGCGGCGCAAGAGCGAGGAGCTGTTCATCCTCAACCTGCTGCTGGTGACGCTGGGCCTGGCCTGGCTCACCGAGCTGGCCGGCCTGTCGCTCGCGCTCGGCGCCTTCGTTGCCGGCATGCTGATCGCCGAGACCGAATACAAGCACCAGGTCGAGACCGACATCCGGCCGTTCCACGATGTGTTGCTCGGGCTGTTCTTCATCACCATCGGCATGAAGCTCCACCTCGGCGCGGTGGTCCAGCACTGGCTCATGGTGCTGCTGCTGTGCGTGCTGCCGGTGCTGTTCAAGTTCGGTCTGGTCGCCGCGCTCGCCCGGCTGTTCGGCGCCGCCCCCGGCGTCGCGCTGCGCACCGGGCTGTACCTCGCGCAGGCCGGCGAGTTCGGCTTCGTGCTGCTGAACCTGGCGACGCAGGAGCGGCTGCTGCCCACCGCGCTGCAAAGCCCGGTGCTCGCGAGCATGGTGCTGAGCATGCTGGCCACGCCCTTCATCGTGATGTACAGCAACCGCATCGTGATGCGGCTGTCGGCCAACGACTGGTTGATGCAGTCGGTGGCGATGACCTCGATCGCCAAGCGCGCGTTCAACACGGAGGCGCACGTGATCATCGCCGGCTACGGGCGCTGCGGGCAGAACCTGGCGCGCATCCTCGAAGGCGAGCGCATTCCCTACATGGCGCTCGACCTCGACCCGGACCGGGTGCGCCAGGCCGCCGCGGCCGGGCAGAGCGTGGTGTTCGGCGACGCGGCGCGGCTGCAAAGCCTGATGGCCGCCGGCCTGGCGCGCGCCAGCGCGGTGGTCGTGACCTACACCGACACCGCGTCGGCCACGAAGATCCTCCACCTCGTGCAGGCCCATGCGCCGAAGGTGCCGGTGATCGTGCGCACCCTCGACGATGCCGACCTCGAAAAACTGCAGGCCGCCGGTGCCACCGAAGTCGTGCCCGAAGCGATCGAGGGCTCGCTGATGCTCGCGAGCCACGCGCTGGCGCTGGTGGGGGTGCCAATGCGCCGGGTGATCCGCGTCGTGCAGGAGCAGCGCGACGCGCGCTATGGCCTGCTGCGCGGCTACTTTCACGGCGCCGACGACGACACGGTGGACGAGCTGCAGACCGCGCGCCTGCTCAGCGTCACCCTGCCCGCGGCCGGCGCCTGCGTCGGCAAGACGCTCGGCGAGCAGGCGCTGCACGCGGTGGGCGTGACGGTGGTGTCGCTGCGCCGCGCGTCGGGCGCGGTCACCAAGCCGGGCGATGGGCTGGTGCTGGCCGCCGGCGACACGCTGGTGCTGGCCGGGTTGCCGGAGCCGCTGGCGCTGGCCGAAGGCAAGCTGCTCGGGGCGGACTGACTCAGGTGAACGGGATCTGCCGCGACAGGTTGGCGCGCATGCGCATCGCCATCACACCGCCGGCGGCGCGCAGCAACTCGAGCGCGAGCGCCGGTGAACGCTGCGACAGCTCTTCGAGCCGCGGACCGCGCAGCGCCCAGACCGAGCACGGCGTCATCGCCTCGACATTGGCCATCCGCGGGCCGTCGGTGAACAGCCCCGGCTCGCCGACCACCGAGCCGGCGCGCAGGATGGCGATGCGGTTGCTGCCGGGCGGCCCGCCGGTGACGAACACCTGCAGCGAGCCCCCGCCAAGGAAGTACATCGAGCGGTCGGTGTCGCCCTGCTTGATCAGCAGGTCGCCGGCGCGGATGTCGTGCCGCGTCAGGTAGGGGGCGATGGTGCGCCATTGGTCGGGCGAGAGGCGGGCGCGGAACGCGTCTTCCGCGTTGAGCGTCTCGATCGCTTGCACCAAGTCGTTGAATTCCATCATGTCTCCGCAACGCGTTTCGATTATTGATCGCCGGCCCGCAGCTCACAACGGTCGTCGCCGGGTCCGACAGCCGCTGATCGGCAGTGCGGGCCCGTCTGTCGCGTTTTCGCGTCGCCGCAACGGTTCGGCTCGGCGGCTCACTTGCCGATGCAAAAGCGGCTGAAGATTTCGCCCAGCAGGTCGTCGGCGGTGAACTCGCCGGTGATTTCACCGAGGCCGCGCTGCGCCAGGCGCAACTCCTCGGCGAGCAGGTCGAGTGCCGGGTCGGCGAGTGCGGCCTGTGCCTGCGCGAGCGCGACGTGCTCGCGCGTGCGCCGCAGCGCCTGCACGTGGCGCGTTCGTGCAATGAACAGGCCCTCCGGGCTGGCATGCCAGCCGGCGAGTTCAAGCAGCCGGTGGCGCAGGACGTCGAGGCCCGCGCCGGTCTTGGCCGACACCGCCACACCGGGCGTCCATGCCGGCGGTGGTGCCACGTCGGCCTTGTTGTACACGGCCACCAGCCGCGCGCCCGTGGCCAGGCCCGCGGGCAAGCGCGCCGCGATCGCCGCGTCGCCGGCCTCGTAGTCGGCCTGACCGGCACGCGTGAGGTCGTGCAGGAACAGCAGCGCGTCGGCGCGCTCGATCTCGGCCCAGGTGCGCTCGATGCCGATGCGCTCGACTTCGTCGTGGGTGTCGGCTTCGCCGCGGATGCCGGCGGTGTCGATGACATGCAGCGGCACGCCTTCGATCTGGATCGTCTCGCTGACCTTGTCGCGCGTGGTCCCGGGGATCGCGGTGACGATCGCCAGTTCGGCGCCGGCCAGCGCGTTGAGCAGCGAGCTCTTGCCCACGTTGGGTTGGCCGGCGATGACCACCGTGATGCCCTCGCGCAGCAGCGCGCCCTGGCGCGCCCGGTCGAGCACCGCGTCGAGCTGCTGCGCGATCGCGTCGAGGCGGCCCTGCGCATCGGCCTGGCGCAGGAAATCGATCTCTTCCTCAGGGAAGTCGAGCGTCGCCTCGACCAGCATGCGCAACGTGACGAGCCGATCGCGCAGCGCGTGGATCTCGGCCGAGAAGCCGCCCGCGAGCGAGCGGCTCGCGGAGCGTGCGGCGGCTTCGGTGCTCGCGTCGATCAGGTCGCTGACCGCTTCGGCCTGGGCGAGATCGAGCTTGTCGTTGAGGTAGGCGCGCTCGGTGAACTCGCCCGGCTGGGCCAGCCGCAGGCCGATGCTCGCACCGGCTTCGAGGCAGCGCGCCAGCAGCAGCTGCAGCACCACCGGCCCGCCGTGCGCCTGCAGCTCGAGCACGTCTTCGCCGGTATAGGACTGCGGCGCGGGGAAGTGGATCGCGAGCCCCTGGTCGATCGCCTGGCCGGCGGCGTCGACGAAGTTCAGGTAGGTGGCGTGGCGCGGCTGCAGCGCGCGGCCGCAGAGCGCGGCGATCAGCGGGGCCAGGTCGCGTCCCGAGGCGCGCACGATGCCGACCGCACCGCGCCCGGGGGCGGTGGCGACGGCGACGATGGGCTCGTGGTGGCGCGGCAGCATGCCGCGATTCTCGCCGCGCGGGGCTACTTGCCCAGCACGCCGAGCCGCTTGTTGATCAGGTACTGCTGCGCGATCGACAGGATGTTGTTGGTCAGCCAGTACAGCACCAGGCCGGCCGGGAAGAAGAAGAACATCACCGAGAAGACGAGCGGCATGATCCACATCATCTTCGCCTGCACCGGATCGGGCGGCGTCGGGTTCAGCCAGGTCTGCAGCATGCTGGTGGCGGTCATCAGCAGCGGCAGGATGAAGAAAGGATCCCTCGCCGACAGGTCGCTGATCCAGCCGATCCACGGCGCGTGGCGCATCTCCACCGACGACAGCAGCACCCAGTACAGCGCGATGAAGAACGGCATCTGCACGAAAATCGGCAGGCAGCCGCCCAGCGGGTTGACCTTTTCCTCGCGGTAGATGCGCATCATTTCCTGCTGCATCTGTTGCGGCTTGTCCTTCAGCCGCTCGCGCATTTCCATCACCTTCGGGTTGATCGCCTTCATCTTGGCCATCGAGCGGTAGGCGCTGGCATTGAGCCAGTAGAACGCGATTTTCAGCAACACCACCAGGCCGACGATAGCCCAGCCCCAGTTGCCAATGAGCTTGTGCAGCTGGATCAGCAGCCAGAACAGCGGCTTGGCCAGCAGCGTCAGCACGCCGTAGTCCTTGACCAACTCCAGGCCCGGCGCCACGGCAGCGAGCTGGTTTTCCTCTTGCGGGCCGACGAACAGCCGCGCATCGACGGCCTTGGTGGCGCCGGCCTCGACCGTGCCCAGCGGCACGATCATCCCGACCGAGTATTCGTTGGTGCCGACCTTGGTGGTGAAAAACTCGCGCGCGCGCTTCTCGTCGCCGCTCGCACCGAGCAGCCAGGCGGAGGCGAAGTAGTGCTGCACCATCGCGACCCAGCCGTTGTCGGCCCGGGTCTCGTGATCGGGCTTGTCCTCGGGCTTGCGCTTCTCGATCGACTTGAACTCGACCTTCTGGAACTTCGAGCTCTCGGTATAGACCGCCGGCCCGGTGAAGGTGGAATAGAAGCTCGACCCGCCGGGCGGCGGGTTGCCGTCGCGCAGCAACTGCAGGTACAGCTGCGGCGCGACTGGCGCCGTCGAGGTGTTGACGACCTCGTGGCGCACGCCGATCACATGGTCGCCGCGCTTGAAGCTGTAGGTCTTGACAAGCTTGACCCCGCCGACGACCGGCGACTCGAGCTTGATCTGCAATTCGTTGCTGCCGGCCTGCAGCGACCGCTCGCCCGGCAGCAGCAGCATCGGCGTCGTGTGGTTCGGCAGCGCCGCGCCGCCTTGCGTCGCGATCAGCCCGGACTGCGCCTTGTACAGCCGCTCGCTCGACTGGTCGAGCAGCACGACGTTCTTCGTCGGGTCGTGCTCGTCGACCTGGCCCAGCAGCTCGACCCGCACCAGGTCGCCGCCGCGGGTGTCGAGCGTCGCTTTGATGACGTCGGTGGTGATGGTCACGCGCTCGGTCGGCGCACTCGCTGCGGCGGCCGGCGGGGCAGCAATGGCCGCGCCCGGCGTCGCACCTGCGGTCGAGCTGGGCGCTGGGATCGACGCGGTGGGCACCGCGCTGCCCGCCGGCGTGACCGGGGCCGGCGCCGGCACGCTCGCCACCGGCCGGTCGAACAGCGACGGCCGCCCGTTGTACTTGTTCCATCCGTCGTACAGCATGAACAGCGAGACGATGAAGACGCCCCAGAGGAGCGTGCGGCGCATGTCGGTCATGGGAAATTCTTTTCGCGGGAAGAAACAGGTGGAGGAGGTGACACCAGGCGGCTGAACAGGCGCGGCGCCGCGTCGGGCACCGGGTCGACGCCGCCGGCGCACCAGGGGTGACAACGCAACACGCGGCCGGCGGCGAGCCAGCTGCCGGCCGCGGCGCCGTGGCGCTCGAGCGCCTGCAGGGCATAGGCCGAGCAGGTGGGCTCGAAGCGGCAGGCGTTGCCGAGCCAGGGACTGAGCAACAGGCGATAGCCGCGCACCAGGCCGATCAGCACCCGGCGCGGCAGCGCGGACAGCATCGTCGGCATGGCCAGCGCCGTCAGCGAAGCGCCGGCCGGCGAACAATCGCCGCCAGCATCGCATCGAGCTCGGCGCGGGCCGCGTCGCGCAAGGCCCGCGATGCCGCACTGGCGAAGCGGTCGGCGTCGAACGGCGCGCGCAGGCGAACCACCCACAGCCCGCCGGGCAGGCCGTCGTGACGATCGAGCGCGGCGCGAATCTGCCGCTTCAGCAGGGAGCGCGTGACGGCGCGGCGGGCGTGGCGCTTGGGCACGACTGCGCCCAGCCACAGCTGCGGGCACAGCGCCTCGGCCGCCAAGTCATCCACAGCGTTGCCCTGGAGCGGTGCAACGGCTGTTGACAACTCGGCTTCGGGCGCTTGTTCGGCTGGTCGGCCGGGCAAGCTCGGGCGGCCTGCCAGGTGATGGGCGGCGAAATGCGGGCTGCGCGCGCGAGTCGGTGCGCCCAGCACGCGTTCGAAATCGGTGGAACGCACTATGCGGCCGATCACGGCGCCACCCCGGTTGGCGGGACAGGTCGAACCGGCAAACCGGCTCGCGCCGGGGGACGAAGCACCTGCGCTGTTGTGCAGTGCAGGCGCGAGTTTGAGCCGCCTACGCTGTGCACTTGCAGAGGCACTTCGCTTCGGCGGCTCAGACCGCCAGGCGCTTGCGGCCCTTGGCGCGGCGTGCGTTGATCACGGCGCGG
>DASXQQ010000312.1:0-5302 GCA_036507085.1 Piscinibacter sp.
GGGCAGACCCCGAAGTCGGCGTTGCTGCGCGGCAGCGCGCGCCACAGCGAATACAGCGCCCAGGCGCCGCGCGCGATGCCGCCGAGGGCGGCGACGGTCAGCAGGATCATCAACATGGCGATTTCCTTTCTTCGCACGCTCGTGCGAAATTGAGGGCCGGTGGAAGAAGCGGGTTCATGGGCTGTCAGGCTCTGCGGCGGGGCCGACGCGTCAGGGCTGGCGCGAGCGGATCAGTCGCTCGTAGGTGGCCCAGGCGCGGTCGGCGGCGCGCGGGTCACGCAGGAAGCGGGCTTCGCGCATCAGCGCGACGAACAGGCCGTCGATCTCGAACACCAGCTGGTCGGCATCGGTGTCGGGCACGAGGTGGCCGGCGTCGATCGCCTGGATCACGGTGCGCTTGAGCGCGCTGCGCCAGGCCATGGTGCCGTCGAGCAGCAGGTCGCGCAGCGGGCCGTCGCGGTCGTCGAACTCGAAGGCGCCGGCGCAGTAGAGGCAGCCCTGGCGGATTTCGACGTCGCGCGCGCGCTGCAGCCACAGCCGCATGATCGCGTTCAGCCGCGGCAGGCCGCGCGGCTCGCGCATCGCCGGAACGAACACGTCCTGCAGGAAGCGGCGGTCGTATTCCTCGATCACTGCCTTCTGCAGCGCCTCGCGCGAGCCGATGCGCGAGAACACGCCGCTCTTGCTCAGGCCCAGCCGCTTGGCGAGCTCGCCCACCGTCAGGCTTTCCAGCCCTTCGGCGGTGGCCATCGCGATGGCGGTGTCGAGGATGGCGGCGAGGGTCAGGCCGCTGCGGTGTGTTTTGGTTTCCACGCCTGCAATTTAGCACGATCGTGCGAAATGTCAAGCGTGGGATGAAGCTCACTCACTCGGCGGTGGTCGGATCGATCGTCGCGCGCACCCGCGACACCCGGTCGGCCGGGAAGCCGCCGATCTGCGCGTGGCGGCGCACCGCCGCCTCGTCGCTCGCAATGTAGACACAGTAGAGCTTGTCGTCGGTCACATAGCTTTGCAGCCATTGCACGCTCTGTCCGACATCGCGCAGCGCGGCGCAGGATTTCTGCGCGGCGCCGCGCAGCTCCGCTGCGGTCAGCGCGCCGGCGCCGGGCATCTCGCGTTCGATCACAAACTTCGGCATGGGGTCCTCCAGTCTTGCGGTCGGGATCGGCGCGGCGCGGACGCTGGACCGCGCGACGGCCGCGCCACGAGATCACTATCGGCGCTGGGACGAGCTAAGGCAATGATCAAGATGCCGCCGCCGGTGCGCGCGACCGGGCAAGCGTGGGTCCGCAAACGGGCCTTCAAGGCCGACACGCGGACCGCATCACGGCTTGTCGGCGCGACTGCTCTCCCAGGGCAGGTGGCGCGTCAGCAGCACGTTGAGCAGGTTGTCCTGGAAATTGATGTTGTTGGTGAGGAAGTTGTGGTGCTCGCACAGGAAGAACGCGTAGGCCAGCGGCAGGAAGCTGTCCTCATGCTGCGGTGCGCTCGGGTCGAGCGTCTCGCGCGCCAGCAGCGAGGGTTTGGTGACGCGGCCGTCGCCCGGCTCGAGCATCACGTCGTCGTAACGCACGCCGGGGCGGGGCGCGCGGACCTCGGACGGCGCCAGGCGCGCCCTGTCGCGCCCGTCGACATGCTCAATCAGCAGCCGCGCCGGCGTCAGGTGGCAGTCGCCGCCGAACAGCACATAGCGGATCGGCGACACCGGCTCGGCCACCGACAGCATCCAGGCGAAACGCCGCGCGCGTTCGAGTTGATGCGCAAAGTAGCGGCGCAGCGCTGCCGCATCGGCAACGTCGACCAGCGCAGGGTCGTAAATCGACCAGCGATGGCGCTGCCAGGTCTCCGGGCTGAACAGGTCGTCGTCGCGCGGCTTGCCGTCGATGTCGACGAGCCAGCTCGCCAGCGGGTGCGGGAACAGCTGATAGCCGCTGGGCATGGTGGCGAGCGTGCGCGGCGAGATGCGTGTCAGCCCGACCGACTCGCCGCTGAGGAAGGCATGCAACGAACTGACCGAGCCGAGGTTGGGCGTGCCGAGCAGGATCAGCTTGCGCACCCGAGCCGCGCCTTCCATCGTGACCTGCGCCGGGGTGCCGTCCAACACGTCGAGCGTGCCGAAGCGCAGGTAGTAGCGCGCGATCAGCCCGCCCATGCTGTGGGCGACGATGTCCACGCGCAGCGCCGGGTCGCCATAGTCGCGCTGCACCGCCTCGATCAGCCGGTGCAGTTCGCGCGCGCTGCGCACATTGTCCTGACGCCAGTCGTAGGCGAACACGTAGTAGCGCCGCTCGCCCCTCTTGGCGCTGGTGCCGAGTTCGCCGCGCGAGTAGCCGCCATAACGTGTCAGCGTCTCCAGGATCGGGCGGTAGAAGTCGCGCCCGAGCGCCTGCTCGGCGATGCCGTAGGCCTCGAGGCGGGACTCCCGCGGTTGCTGCGTTTGCGGATCGATCTCGAGCGCGAGCTCGGGGTAGGACGAGAACAGGATGCGCGGCCAGGAGCCGGGCCAGACCTCCTTGCCGCTCACCCGGTCGCGCAGTCGCGAACCGAACACCCCGGGGATCAGGATCACCGGCGCGGCCGCCTCGGCGTTGTCCATGTTGACTTGGTAGAGCCGCAGCAGGTCGGGCCGCGGCACGCCGTCGCAACCGGCGAGGCCCGCTGCGATCAGCGGCAATGCGGCGACAAGCCGTCGCACCCGCCTTGCCACTGCGCTCTCGGTTCCCATGGCGGGCATTGTGCGACGCCCGAACCCGCTTGGCGTGAATCAAGCCACCGCCCGATACCCCCGCGGAATCGCCGCCATCAACCCCCGCGTGTACTCCTGCTGCGGCCGGTCGAGGATCTGCTCGACGTCGGCCTGCTCGACCACTTCGCCGTTGCGCATCACCATCACCTCGTCGGCCATGAAGCGCACCACCGCGAGGTCGTGGCTGATGAAGATGTAGGCGAGGCCGAGTTCGTCCTGCAGGTCTTTCAGCAGGTTCAGCACCTGCGCCTGCACCGACACGTCGAGCGCGCTGACCGCCTCGTCGAGCACGAGCAGCTCCGGGTTCAAGGTCAGGCAGCGCGCGATCGCGATGCGCTGGCGCTGGCCGCCGGAGAACTCGTGCGGGTACTTCTGCATCGCCGCCTCGTCGAGCCCCACCTTGCCGAGCAGCGCGCGGGCGCGCGCCTCGCGATCGGCCGCGTTGTCCCCGATGCGGTGGATCGTCATCGGCTCGACCAGGGTCTGGCCGACGGTGAAGCGCGGGTTCAGCGACGCATAGGGGTTCTGGAACACCACCTGGATGCGCCGGCGCACCGGCAGCATCTCGCGCTTGGACAGGCTCAGCAGGTCGCGGCCGTCGAACATCACGCTGCCGCCGGCCGGCCCACCGCTCGGCTCGTGCAGGCGCAGCAAGGTCAGGCCCATCGTCGTCTTGCCCGACCCCGATTCGCCGACGACCCCGAGCGTGTGGCCGCGGCGCAGGCTGAAGCTCGCGCCCTTGACCGCCTTGAACTCGCGCCGGCCGAACACCCCCGTGCGCAGCCAGAAGCTCTTGCGCAGCGCGTCGGCCGCGATGACCACCGGCGCACGCGGGTCCTTCGGCTTGGCGGCGACATCCGGCGTGTGGCCGGCAATGTGGTCGTCGATCACCATCAGCCGCGCGCCGCGCCGCTCGAGCGTCGGCCGGCAGGCGAGCAGCGCCAACGTGTACGCATCCTGCGGCGCGGCAAAGATGCGCGCCACCGGGCCCTGCTCGCGCACGGTGCCCTCGCGCATCACGACCACATGGTCGGCGATCTCGCCGACCACGCCGAGGTCGTGGCTGATGAACAGCATGCTCATGTGATGCTTGTCCTTCAACCGCGCGAGCAGCTCCATGATCTGGCGCTGGATCGTCACGTCGAGCGCGGTGGTCGGCTCGTCGGCGATCAGCAGCTTGGGCTCGCAGGCGAGCGCCATCGCGATCATCACGCGCTGCTGCTGTCCGCCCGACAGCTCGTGTGGGTAGGCGGCGAGGCGCCGCTTCGGCTCGGGCATGCCCACCTCGACCAGCAGCGCCTCGGCGCGCGCCATCGCCTGCTTCGCGCTCAGCCCCAAGTGCCGGATGAGCGGCTCGCAAATCTGCTGGCCGACGCTGAACACCGGGTTCAGCGAGGTCATCGGGTCCTGGAACACGCAGGCGATGTCGCGACCGCGCAGCGCCTGCAATTCGCTGAGGCTGGCGGCGAGCAGGTCGCGCTCCATGAAGCGGATCGCGCCCTGGCGCTCGGCGTTGTCGGGCAGCAGATTGAGGATAGCCATCGCGGTCACGCTCTTGCCCGAACCCGACTCGCCGACCAGGGCGATCGTGGTGTTCTCGGGCACGTCGAAGCTGACGCCGACCTCACCGCGACCGACCGCCTGGACGCGCTGCATCACGCCGTCGACGGCGCCCATGCGGAACGACACGCGCAGGTCCTGGATGCGCAACAGCATGGCCTACTCCAAGCCCCGGAGTTTCGGATCGAGCGCATCGCGCAGCGCGTCGGTGAACAGGGAGAACGCGGTGACGAAGACCGCCATGAACGCGGTCGCCGCGACCAGTTGCCACCAGTGGCCGAGGATCAGCTCGCTCTGCGCTTCGGCGAGCATCGTGCCCCACGACACGTCGTCGACGCTGACGCCGAGACCGAGGTAGGACAGGATGACCTCGAACTTGATGAAGCCCACCACCAGCAGCGACATGCGCACCAGGATCACGTGGCTGACGTTGGGCAGGATGTGCTTGAACATGCGCGACGCGGTGGAGGCGCCGATCGCCTCGGCCGAGCGCACGTACTCGCGCACCGAATGCTTGAGAAACTCGGCGCGCACCTGGCGGTACAACCCGGTCCAGCCGACCAGCGCGAGGATGATCGCCACGCTGCCGATGCCGCGGCCGAAGATCACCGCGAACGACAGGATCAGCAGGATGTCGGGGATCGAGGTGAACACGCTGTACAGCCATTCGAGAAAGTCGCCGACCTTGCCGCCGAAGAAGCCGGCCAGCGCGCCGAGCAGGGTGCCGATCAGCGTCGCGACGATGGCGCCGAGCAGGCCGACGAAGACCGAGGTCTGGGTGCCCTTCATCGCCTTGGCGAGCACGTCGCGGCCGAGCCGGTCGCCGCCGAACGGCAGCGTCTCGCGCTTCACCGTCTCGCGGGTCTTGTACTGGGCGGCGCGCTCGTCCCACTCCTTGTAGCGCGGCGCCAAGGGGTCGACCGCCGAGATGTCGACGTTCGGACCCTGCGGCACGGCCATCGCGGTCGACTCGGTCTTCGGCGCCGGCCCGACGAA
>DASXQQ010000313.1:0-6798 GCA_036507085.1 Piscinibacter sp.
CCAGCATGAGTGACAGGGCCGGCCTTGCGGCCGGCAACACCTCGCATGTCGCACAGCGTTTTCGCCGCGATCGACTTCGCCAGGGCCCCGTCAAACAAACTGGAACCCTCCTCGCGGAGGAGGGCTGGGTGGTGTCGTCGAGCATGCCGGAGCCCCCTCTCGGAGGGGGCGCGGGGGAGCTGTGTGGTAAATCGTGCCGTCCAAAGGACGGCTTGGCAGGGTGGCAGAAAGGCATTTCTGTCCCTTCCGTCCCTTCCTCCCTACTGCGGCCCCACCCGCTCGATCAGCACCGCCAGCTGCTCGCACTCGAACGGCGTCAGGTCGGTGAGTGGCGGACGCACCGGCCCGCCCGGGTGGCCGACGATTTCGGCGCCGGCCTTGATGATGCTCACCGCATAGCCCGCCTTGCGGTTGCGGATCGCAAGATACGGCAGGAAGAAGTCGTCGAGCAGGCGGCTTTGCGTGGCCCGGTCGTCGTCGGTCACCGCACGATAGAACTCGAGCGCCATCTTCGGCACGAAGTTGAAGACCGCCGACGAATACACCGGCACGCCCAGCGCCTTGTAGGCCGCCGCGTAGACCTCGGCGGTCGGCAGTCCGCCGAGATAGGCGACCCGGTCACCCAGCGTCTGGCGGATGCTCACCATCAACTCGATGTCGCCGATGCCGTCCTTGAAGCCGACGAGGTTCGGGCAGCGCTCGGCCAGCTGCACGAGCGTCGCTGGTTGCAGCCGGCAGACGGCGCGGTTGTAGACGATGACGCCGAACTGGACCGACTTGCACACCGCCTCGACGTGCGCGGCGATGCCTTCGGGGCTGGCCTCGGTCAGGTAGTGCGGCAACAGCAGGATGCCGTGCGCGCCGAGCCGCTCGGCCTCCTGTGCAAAGGCGATGGCCTGGCGCGTCGGTCCGCCGGCGCCGGCAATGATCGGCACCTTGCCGCGGCAGGTGTCGACCGCGGTCTCGATGACCTGGCCATATTCGCCCGGCACCAGCGAGAAGAACTCGCCGGTGCCGCCGGCGGCGAACAGCGCGGTCGCGCCGTAGGGCGCGAGCCACTCGAGCCGCGCCGCGTAGGAGCGCGGATCGAAATTGCCTTCGGCATCGAAGTCGGTGATCGGGAACGACAGCAGTCCGCTGGAGATGATGCGCTTGAGGTCCTGTGGGGTCATGCTCGGCTCGCTCGAAGGGGGAACAGGTCAGTCCAGGCGAACACCGGCCTCGGCCACGACCTTGGCCCAGCGCGTGCGCTCGGTGTTGAAGAACTGGCTGAATTCGGCCGGCGTCATCGTCACCACCTCGGCGCCCTGGCCGGTCAGGCGGGCGCGAACCTCGGGCGAACGGATGATGCGAACCAGCTCGGCGTTGAGCGCCTGAACGATGCGTGGCGGCGTGCCTGCCGGGGTGAGCACACCCTGCCACGTGCCCGACTCGAAACCGACCACGCCCATTTCCGAAATCGTCGGCAGGTTCGGCGTCAGTGCCATGCGGCTGTGCTTGGAAACCGCGATCGCCTTCAACTTGCCCGACTGCACATGCGGCAGCGTCGCGAGCATGCCGTTCATCAGCACCTGCGCCTGGCCGCCGATGGTGTCCTGGATGGCTTGCGAGCCGCCCTTGTAGGGGATGTATTGCCAGCGCGCGCCGGTGGCCCGTTCGACCGCGACGCCGGCGAGGTGCGGCGCGCTGCCGATCGCGGTGACGGCGAAGTTGAGCAGCGTCTTTTTCGACAGCGCCACCAGTTCGGGCAGCGTGTTCGCGGGGACCGACGGGTGCACGACCAGCATGTGTGGCGAGTAGGCGAGCATCGTGATGCCGGCCAGGTCGCGCGATGGATCGAATGCGAGCTTGGTGTAGACCGAGCCGGTGATCGCCAAGGCGCCCACGTCGCACAGCAGCAGGGTGTGGCCGTCGGCCGGCGATTTCGCGACCGCATCGGTGCCGAGGTTGCCGTTCGCGCCGGCGCGGTTCTCGACGAAGACGGTCTGTCCGAGTGCCTCGGACAGCGGCTGGCTGATCAGCCTCGCAATGATGTCCGACGAGCCGCCAGGCGGGTAGGGGACGATGATGCGCACCGGCTTGCTCGCCCAGGACTGGGCTTGCGCCAGCGGCGCCGCGACGCTCGCCAGCACGGCCGCGCCGGCGCCGCCGAGCAGGCGCCGGCGGGACAAGGATTGCATCATCGGGAGGTCTCCTGGCAACGCTAAGTTGTCAGTCATCGTACAACATGACCGACGGCTTTGCAAGGAGAGTGGGGGCTTCAGCGCCCCGCGCCAGCCGCCTCGTTCGCCCGCCGCAGCCGCTCGCGGCTGTTCGCGAGGTGGGTGCGCATCGCCGCTCGCGCGGCTTCCGGGTCCTGGTTCGCGATCGCATTGGCGATGCTCTCGTGCTCGGTGTTCACCCGCTGTAGATACTCGCGCCGGCTCTCTCCGGCCACGCGCGCCGTGTTGAGCCGCGCGCGCGGAATGATCATCGTGCCGAGGTAGTTCATCAGGTCGAGGAAGTGAACGTTCTGCGTCGCGCGCGCGATCTCGAGGTGGAACTGGAAGTCGGGGGCCAGCGCGTCCCCGTCGTCGCGGATGGCTGCCGCAAAGCCGGCCAGCGCCTCCCGCATGACGCGCAGGTTCTCCTCGGTGCGGCGCACCGCGGCGAGGCCCGCCGCCTCGGTCTCCAGGCCGATGCGCAACTCGAGCACCGCGATCACTTCGAGCGCGGTCGCGATCTGCTCGGGGGCGATGCGGAAGTTGGTCGCCTCGCCGGTGCCGACGACGAAGGTGCCCACGCCGTGGCGCGTCTCGACCAGTCCGCCGGCCTGCAGCTTCGACAGCGCCTCGCGCACGACAGTGCGGCTGACGCCGAACTCGCCCATGATCTCGGCCTCGGTGGGCAGCTTGTCGCCGGAGCGCATGTGACCGTCGCGGATGCGCGCGGTCATCGTGTTCACCAGGCCAAGTGCGAGGCTTCGCGGCCGGCGCGGCGTGGCGGCGTGGGGCGAGGTTTCCATGGGTTCCCGGGTAATCCCTAGAGGTGGCGGCTTGACAGAAGAGGCTGGCTTGACGACCATTTGACCTAGTTGTACGACAACCGATAACGTACATCAAGTCATGGCTCGAATGTAGCAAAACCGCTGGCGATGTCCAACCAAGGTCCCGAATGTCTTCCCCACCGTCGCCCGGCTCGCTGAGCCCGATCCGCTTTCATCGGCTGTTGCTCACCGGCGCGGCCGGTGGCCTGGGCCGCGTGCTGCGCCCGCGGCTGAAGGCGTATTGCGAGGTGCTGCGCCTGTCGGACGTGGCCGACCTTGGCAGCGCCGCCAAGGGTGAGGAAGTGGTGCCGGCGAGGCTCGAAGATCGCGCCGCATTGACGGCCTTGCTGCAGGGCGTCGACGCGGTCGTGCATCTGGGCGGCGTCTCCACCGAAGGCCCGTTCGATCCGATCCTGCAGGCCAACATCATCGGCGTCTACAACCTCTACGAAGCCGCTCGAATTCAAGGTGCCAAGCGCATCGTCTTCGCGAGCTCGAACCACGTCACCGGCTTCTACCGGCAGGACGAGGTGATCTCGCCGACCGACCCGATGCGCCCCGACGGTTTCTATGGCGTCAGCAAGGCCTTCGGCGAGAACCTCGCGCGCTTCTACTTCAACCGCTACGGCATCGAGACCGCATGCCTGCGCATCGGCTCGTCGTTCCCCGCGCCGAAGGACCGGCGCATGCTCGCCACCTGGCTGAGCTTCGACGACCTCGAGCGCCTCGTCGTCGCCTGCCTCACCGCGCCGGTGGTCGGACACTCGGTGATCTACGGCGTGTCGGACAACCGCGCGCGCTGGTGGGACAACACCAGCGCGCGCCACCTCGGCTTCGTTGCCGAGGACAGCTCCGAACCGTTCCGCGCCGAGACCGAAGCGCGTCAGCCGGTGCTCGACCCGACCGATCCGACCGTGATGTACCAGGGCGGCGCGTTCGTTCGAGCCGGACCGTTCGACTGATCACGCCAAGACGATCCAAAGCAAGCTGCAACCAGAGAAGGAGACACTCATGAAGCGTCGCGAAGTGATCAAGCTGTGCGCCTCGTCCCTCGCCGCGGGCGCAGTCGCCGGGCCGTCCTGGGCCCAGGAGAAGATGGTGTGGAAGGCCTCCGACGTGCACCCGCTCGGCTATCCGACGGTCGAGGCGATCCAGCGCATGGGCAAGAAGCTCGAGGCGCAGACCAACGGCCGTATTTCGATCCAGATGTTCCCGTCGATGCAGCTCGGCGGCGAGAAGGAAATGATCGAGCAGGCGCAGGTCGGCGCGCTGCAGATCGCGCGCATCTCGGTGGGTGCGATGGGGCCGGTGGTCGACGACCTCAACGTCTTCAACATGCCATTCATCTTCCGCGACGAAGCGCACATGCGCAAAGTCATCGACGGCCCGATCGGCCAAGAACTGCTGGATCGGGTCTCGAATTCGCCGCAGTCCAAGCTGATCGTGCTCGGCTGGATGGACGCCGGTACGCGCAGTGTCTACTCCAACAAGCCGATCACCAAGCCCGCCGACCTGAAGGGCATGAAGATCCGCATGATGGGCAACCCGCTCTTCGTCGAGACGATGAACGCGATGGGCGGCAACGGCGTGGCCATGGGCTTCAACGAGCTGTTCAGCGCGCTGCAGACCGGCGTCGTCGACGGCGCCGAGAACAACCCGCCGACGCTCTTGGCGCAGAACCACTACACCGTCAGCAAGGTGTACAGCCTGACCGGCCACCTGATCATCCCGGAGATCTTCGTCTTCTCGAAGCGCACCTGGGAGACTCTTTCCAAGTCCGACCAGGATCTCGTGCGCAAGCTGTCGCGCGAGGCGCAGTTCGAGCAGCGCCAGCTGTGGGACCAGTACGTCGGCGAAGCCGAGACCAAGCTGAAAGCCGCCGGCATCCAGTTCGTCCAGACCGACAAGCCGGCGTTCTACAAGGCCACCCAGCCGATCCGCGACAAGTACGGCGCCAAGTATGCGGCGCTGATGAAGCGCATCGAAGACACGAAGTGATCGCAACCCGGAAGGCACGCGGCCCACGAAGGTCCGCGTGCCTTTCCTTTGACCGCGAGGGCGTGCGATGAAGCAGCGCTACCAACAGGCGATGGAGTGGTTGTACCTGATCTGCGTCGTGATCTCGGGCAGTGCGCTCGTGATCATCACGCTGATCATCCCGTTGGGCGTGTTCATGCGCTATGCGATGAACAACCCGCTGTCGTGGCCCGAACCCGCGTCGGTCATCATGATGGTGATCTTCTCGTTCGTCGGCGGCGCCGCCGTCTACCGCGCCAACGTGCACATCGCGGTGCAGGCGCTGCTCGACGCGGTCAGCGCGACCAAGCGCCGGCTGATGTTGTGGGCCGCCGATGCCTGCATGGCGGCGACGGCGCTGTTCATGCTCGGCTACGGCGTCCAGCTGTGCCTGACGACCCGCTACCAGACGATGGCCGAGTTCCCGTCGCTGTCGGTCGGCTACGTCTACATGCCGATCCCGATCGCGGGCCTGCTGACGCTGCTGTTCCTCATCGAGCGGGTCTGGGTCGGCGATGCGCCGGCGACATCGATCATGTACAGCGATCAGGCGACCGAAGTGGAGTGAACGTGGACGCCCTCATTCTTCTCGGTTCCTTCTCGGTGCTGTGCGCGATCGGCGTGCCGGTCGCCTATGCGCTGGGTCTCGCGGCCATCATCGGTGCGATCTACGTCGACATTCCGCTCGAGGCGGTGATGCTGAAGATTTCCGACGGCACCGACGACTTCTCGCTGCTGGCGATCCCGTTCTTCGTGCTGGCCGGCGCGATCATGGCCGAAGGCGGCATGGCGGTGCGGCTGATCAATCTCGCGAAGGTCTTCGTCGGCTTCATCCGCGGCGGCCTGGCGCTCGTGAACGTGCTCGCCAGCACGCTGTTCGGCTGCATCTCCGGCTCGTCGGTGGCCGACACCGCGTCGATCGGCTCGGTGATGATCCCGCAGATGATCAAGGCCGGCTACCCGCGCGTGTTCGCCACCAACGTGACGATCTGCGGCTCGGTGCAGGCGCTGATGATCCCGCCATCGCACAACGCGGTGATCTACTCGCTGGCGGCCGGCGGCACGGTGTCGATCGCGCACCTGTTCCTCGCCGGTGTGTTCCCCGGCCTGCTGTTCGGCCTGTGCGTCATTGGCCTCGTGCTGTGGATGTCGCACCGGCGCGATTTCCCGAAGGCCGAGGCGGTGCCGCTGAACCGGATCGGCAAGATCGCCCTCGACGCGCTGTGGGGGCTGGTGACGATCTTCATCATCATGGGCGGCATCCTGTCGGGCGTGTTCACCGCCACCGAATCGGCGGCGGTGGCCTGCATCTACGCCTTCCTCGTGACGCTGTTCGTCTACCGCGACTACAAGTGGCGTGACCTGCCGCACCTGGTGCACCGCGTCGTCAAGACGGTGGCGATGGTGATGATGCTGATCGGCTTTTCGGTGGCCTTCGGCTACATGATGACGATCATGCAGATTCCGGCGAAGGCGACGCAGTTCTTCCTCAGCGTCTCGCACGACAAGTACGTCTTCCTGCTGATGGCGAACATCCTGCTGCTGCTGCTCGGCACCTTCATGGACCTGGCGCCGATGCTGCTGATCTGCACGCCGATCTTCCTGCCGGTCATCAAGACGCTGGGCATCGACCCGGTGCACTTCGGGATGATCATGATCCTCAACCTGGGCATCGGGCTCATCACGCCGCCGGTCGGGCCCACCCTGTTCGTCGGCTGCGCGATCGGCAAGGTCACGATGGAGCAGGTGTCGAAGGA
>DASXQQ010000314.1:0-11183 GCA_036507085.1 Piscinibacter sp.
CTGCGCGCCTACTACTTCGCCTTCGCCGCGATCGGCGCGTTCTTCTCCCCGCTCGTCTTCATGCTCGCCACGGCGGGGGTGATCTACATCCTCTACCAGCGCGAGTTCCACTCCGACGTGCTGAGCGTGCTCAACGACTGATCGCGTGCATGACTGACGGCTCGTGCGAACTCTCTTTTTCATTCGCTGGATGACTGGTTCATGCCTGCGTGCCGGGTCCCGCCCCGGCGGGCGGGTAACTTTCATTTGCAGGCCCAAATGAAAGTCACCAAAGCAAAGGGCCTGAATGCAACACCCATTTGGCCGTCTCGCTTCGGCCAGTCGGCCCAGCGGGCCACTGGATAGGCCGTGCCACACCGAACCGGCGGCTCGCTCGACGATTCGGCTCGCTGCGCATCGCCTCGATGGGGGCGGGGGCGCATCGCGCAGCCTCCGGAGTGTTGGCATGGCGGTGCCAAGCTGCCGAAGCGCGCCGGCCAAATGGGTGTTGTATTGAGGCCGTTTGCTTTGGTGACTTTCATTTGGGCCAGCAAATGAAAGTTACCCGGCCGCCGGGCCGGGACCCGGCACGCAGGCATGAACCAGTCATCCAGCGAACGAAAGAGGACGTCCGCAACGGGCCGAAAGACGACGCTCGCGCCCGGTCGGCATGGCAGCACGATTTCACTTCAGACCGGCGCGACCTCGGCGAGCGACGCGTCGACGGCTTCACGCCCATCGAAGACGAAGCACTCGCCGTCGAAGTGGCGGCTGCCGACCTCCTCGAAGTACTTGAGGATGCCGCCGTCGAGTTGCAGCACGTTGGCCACGCCGGCTTGCGCCATGAAGATCGCGGCCTTCTCGCAGCGGATGCCGCCGGTGCAGTAGCTCACGACGGTCTTGCCGTCGAGTTGCGCGCGACGGGCGAGCAGGGCCTGCGGGAACTCGCTGAACTTGGACAGCTGCCAGTCGATCGCGTCGCGAAAGCGTCCCTGCGCGACCTCGAACGCATTGCGCGTGTCGAGCATCGCGATCGGCCGTCCCGCATCGTCGTGGCCGCGGTCGAGCCAGCGCGCGAGCGTGGCCGCATCGACGGCGCGGGCGCGCTCGTCGGCAGGACGAATCGCCGGCTCGTTCATCCGGATGATCTCGCGCTTGACCTTCACCCGCAGCTTGCCGAACGGCACCGCGGCGGACCAGCTCTCTTTCGGCGCCAGCGCCGCGAAGCGCGCGTCGTCGCGCAGCCAGTCGACGAAGCCGCGCACGTCCGCCGCGGCGCCGGCAAGAAAGAGGTTGATGCCTTCGTTGGCCAGCAGCACCGTCCCCTTGAGCGCCATCGCGCCGGCTTGTGAGCGAATGCTCTCGCGCAACGCCGCCGGGTCATTGAGCGGGACGAAGAGGTAAGCGCTGATGTTCAAAATCGATTTCACGGCGGGCATTTTACGAAGCGCGGCCTCCCTAAAATCGCCCGATGGCTTTCATTCATCTGCGCACCCACACCGAGTTTTCCGTCGTCGATGGCACCCTGCGGATCGACGAGGCGGTGGACGCGGCGTGCGCGGACCGGCAGGGCGCGCTCGCGATCACCGACCTCAGCAACCTGTTCGGCACCGTCAAGTTCTACAGCGCCGCGCGCCTGGCCGGCGTCAAGCCGATCATCGGCGCCGATGCCTGGCTCGAGCCGCTGGGCTCGGACAAGTCGCCGAGCCGATTGCTGCTGTTGGTGCAGAACAGCGCCGGCTACCTGAACCTGTGCGAGCTGCTGTCGCGCGCCTGGCTCACCAACGCGCAGCGCGCGCAGGCCTGGCTGAAGTGGGACTGGCTGGCCGAACGCGGCAGCGGCCTGATCGCGCTGTCGGGCGCCGAGCAGGGCGCGCTCGGCCAGGCGCTGCTCGCGCAGGACGCGGCGCGCGCGCGCGACGTGGCGCAGCGACTTGCGCGGCTCTTTCCGCAGCGCTTCTACATCGAGCTGCAGCGCGCCGGGCTCGCCGGCAGTGAAGCGCATGTTCGCGCCGCGGTGGCGCTGGCGGCCGAATTGAAGCTGCCGGTCGTCGCGACGCATCCGGTGCAGTTCCTCGGCGCCGACGACTTCGAAGCGCACGAGGCGCGCGTCTGCGTCGCCGAAGGCGAGACGCTCACCAACCCGCGCCGCGTCAAGCGCTTCGGTCGCGAGCAGTACTTCAAGACGCAAGCGCAGATGGAGGCGCTGTTCGCCGACCTGCCGAGCGCCGTTCGCAACACGGTCGAGATCGCGCGCCGTTGCAACCTCTCGCTCACGCTCGGCAAGCCGCAATTGCCGGACTTTCCGACGCCGCTCGTCGACGGCGCGCCGATTCCGATGGCCGAGTACTTCCGCGTCGCGTCGCACGATGGACTGAACCTGCGTCTCGCGCAGCTCTATCCCGACCCGGTGCGACGCGAGAAGGAACGACCGCGCTATGTCGAGCGGCTGGACTTCGAGATCGACACGATCCTGAAGATGGGCTTCCCCGGCTACTTCCTGATCGTCGCCGACTTCATCAACTGGGCCAAGAACAACGGCTGCCCGGTGGGCCCGGGTCGCGGCTCCGGCGCCGGCTCGCTGGTGGCCTACGCGCTGAATATCACCGGCCTCGACCCGCTGCAATACAACCTGCTGTTCGAGCGCTTCCTCAACCCCGAGCGGGTGTCGATGCCCGACTTCGACATCGACTTCTGCCAGGGCAACCGCGATCGCGTGATCGACTACGTGAAGGAAAAGTACGGCCGCGACGCGGTGAGCCAGATCGCGACCTTCGGCACGATGGCCGCGAAGGCGGCGCTGCGCGACGTGGGCCGCGTGCTCGGCATGGGCTATGGCCATGTCGACTCGATCGCCAAGCTGATTCCGGCGCCGCCGGGCAAGACGGTGACGCTGGCGCGCGTGCCGGAGAAGCCCGACCCCGGCGTCATCTACGCCCGCCGTGAAGCGCCCGAGCTCGAGCAGCGCGAAGCGGCCGAGGAAGAGGTGGCCGAGCTGCTGTCGCTCGCCGCGCGCGTCGAGGGCATCACCCGCAATGTCGGCATGCATGCGGGCGGCGTGTTGATCGCGCCGGGCAAGATCACCGACTTCTGCCCGCTGTACATGCAGCCCGGCAGTGACAGCGCGGTGAGCCAGTTCGACAAGGACGACGTCGAGGCGATCGGCCTGGTGAAGTTCGACTTCCTGGGGCTGGCCACGCTCACCATCCTCGAACTCGCCAGGGCGTTCATCGTGGCACGCCGCCCCGAGCGGCGTGACTTCGACTACGACCAACTGCCGCTGGACGACCCGAAGGTTTACCGGCTGTTTGCCGAGGGCCGCACCGAGTCGGTGTTCCAGTTCGAAAGCGCCGGCATGCAGCGCATGCTGCGCGACGCCAAGCCGAGCCGCATCGAGGACCTGATCGCCCTGAACGCGATGTTCCGCCCCGGCCCGATGGAGAACATCCCGACCTTCTGCCTGCGCAAGCACGGCAAGGAGGAGGTGAGCTACCCGCATCAGCTGCTCGAGCGCGTGCTCGGCGAGACCTACGGCGTGATGGTCTACCAGGAGCAGGTGATGCAGGCCGCCCAGGTGCTCGGCGGCTACTCGCTCGGCGGCGCCGACCTGCTGCGCCGCGCGATGGGCAAGAAGAAGCCCGAGGAGATGGCCAAGCACCGCGAGATCTTCCGCGAAGGCGCGGCGAAGAAGCAGATCGCCGCCGGCGTGGCCGATGAAGTGTTCGACCTGATGGAGAAGTTCGCCGGCTACGGCTTCAACAAGTCGCATGCCGCCGCGTACTCGCTGCTTGCGTACCACACCGCGTACATCAAGGTGCATTGCGCGGCCGAGTTCTTCGCCGCCAACATGACGGTGGAGGCGGACGACACCGACAAGCTGCGCGTGCTGATGAACGACGCGAAGAGCTTCGACATCACGCTGCTGCCGCCCGACGTGAACCGCGGCGTGCACCGCTTCGAGCCGGTCTCGGACCGGGCGATCCAGTACGGGCTCGGCGCGATCAAGGGCACCGGCCAGGGTGCGATCGAGGCGATCGTCGCGGCGCGCGCCGAAGGCGGCCCGTTCCGCAGCCTGTTCGACTTCTGCGCGCGGGTCGATCGCCAGCGCATCAACAAGCGCGTGATCGAGGCGCTGACCAAGGCCGGTGCCTTCGATGCGCTGCATCCGGACCGCGCGCGCGCGCTGGCCAGCATCGCGCTCGCGATGGACTGGGCCGACACGCAGGCCGCGCATGCCGACCAGGGCGGCCTGTTCGACTTCGGCGACTCGCATGCCGCGTCGACGCAGGAACCCGAGCTCGTGGCCGCCGAGCCGTGGAGCATCAAGGAGCGGCTCACCTGCGAGAAGGCGGCGCTCGGCTTTTACCTGTCGGGCCATTTGTTCGACCAGAGCGCCGACGAGGTGCGCCAGTTCGCCAAGCGGCGCAACGTCGACATCATCGACAGCCGAGAGCCGCAGCTGTTGGCCGGCATCGTCAGCGACCTGCGCGTCGTCAACGGGCAGCGCGGGCGGGTCGCGATCTTCAAGCTCGACGACAAGACCGAGGCGATCGAGGCGGTGGCCCACGAGGAGCTGCTCAATGCCCACAAGGAACTGCTGAAGGACGATGAACTGATCATCGTGCAGGGCAAGGTGCAGCCCGATCGCTTCTCCGGCGGGCTGCGGCTGAACGTGCAGCAGGTGTGGGACCTGCCCACCGCGCGCTGCCGCTTCGGCAAGTACCTGCGGGTCGAAGTCAACGGCAGCGTGCCGCCGGTGGCCGAGGTGCTGCGCGACTTTCCGAGCCGGCGCATCGCGACCGAACAAGGGTCGCTGACCCAAGGCCTCGCGGTCCGCCTGGTGCTGCAGCGCGAGGCGGCGCGCGCCGAACTCGACCTCGGTGACGAAGGTCGATTCTTCCCGAGCGATGCGGCACTCGCGCGCTGGTGTGAAGGAAGTCACGGACGGGCGAGCGTCGTTTACGAGTAGTCACCACTGATCTCGACACAGGTCGGCAATGTGCACAGCGATCGCGTTGTCGACGTGGGAAGATTCACTCTGGAGGTTCCACGATGAAACGAATTTGCTTGTCTCTTGCGCTCGCCGCCCTGGCTGCGCCCAGTTTCGCCACCGACGTCGGTGTGTCTGTCAGTGTCAGCCAACCGGGGGTGTATGGCCGCATCGACATCGGCGCTGTGCCGGTGGCGGCGCCGGTGCTGGTGTACCCGCAGCCGGTGGTCATCGCGCCAGCCCGAGTCGTGGTGCAACAGCAGCCGATCTACCTGCATGTCCCTCCGGGGCACGCGAAGAACTGGGCCAAGCACTGCGGCAAGTACAGCGCCTGCGGCCAGCCGGTCTACTTCGTTCGCGAAGACTGGTACCAGCAGCAATACGTTCCCGCTTATGAGAAGAGCAAGGGGCACGGCGAGGGCAACGGCAAGGGCCATGGCAAGGGCAAGGGCAACAAGCACGGCGACTGAGCCTGTCGAAGGACTGAGCTGCCGCTCTACTGGGCGGCATCTGCGGGCTGAACCCGATCGGCCCGGGCATCAGGCCTGTCTACACTGCAGGCCATGCCCGATGCCAAAACCACTGGCCTGATCCTCACGGGTGGCGGCGCACGCGCCGCCTACCAGGTCGGTGTGCTCGACGCCGTCGCGCACATCCGGCGCAGCTGCGACGCGCCGCCGGACAACCCCTTTCCGGTGATCGCCGGTACTTCGGCCGGCGCCATCAACGCCACCGCGCTGGCCTGCCGCGCCGATGACTTCGACGCGGCGGTGGCCGGTCTCGTCCACGTCTGGCGACATATCCACGCGGAGCAGGTCTATCGATCCGATTCGATCGGCGTGATGCGCACCGGCGCGCGCTGGCTGTCGATGATGTCGCTCGGCTGGATCATCGCGCGCTGGCAGCGCGCCCGGCCGCGCTCGCTGCTCGACAACAGCCCGCTCAACACGCTGCTTGGCAAGCTGATCGACACCGCGCGCCTGCGACAGGTGATGCGCGACGGCCAACTGCAGGCGCTGGCCATCACCGCGTCGAGCTACGGCTCGGGCATGCATGTGACGTTCTACGACGCGGTGAAGGACATCGTGCCGTGGACGCGCTCGCAACGCATCGCGGTGCGCAGCGCGATCGATGTGCCGCATCTGCTCGCCTCGTCGGCGATTCCATTCGTCTTTCCGGCGGTGCCGCTGAACCTCGAAGGCCACATCGAATACTTCGGCGACGGCTCGATGCGCCAGTCGGCACCGATCTCGCCGGCGGTGCACCTGGGCGCGCAACGCATCCTCGTGATCGGCGCGGGCCGCATGCACGAACCCGCCGGCGAACGCGCAGGCAGCGGCGAGTATCCCAACGTGGCGCAGATCGCGGGCCATGCGCTGTCGAACATCTTCCTCGATGCGCTGGCGGTCGATGTGGAGCGCCTGCAGCGCATCAACAGCACGCTGTCGCTGTTGCCCGCAGAGGCACGGAAGATGACCAGCCTGCGGCCGATCGACGTGCTCGTCATCGCACCGAGCCAGCGGCTGGACGATATCGCCGCCAAGCACATCGGCAGCCTGCCGGCGCCGATCCGCGCGCTGCTGCGCGGCGTGGGGGTGTCGGGCCGTGGCGACGAAGTCCGCGGCGCGGCGCTGGCGAGCTACCTTCTGTTCGAATCGCCCTACACGCGAGAGTTGATGAAGCTGGGAAGGACAGACACTTTCGCCCGGCGCGAGGAGGTGATGGCGTTCTTTGGCTGGTGCCCGCGGCAAGCGTCGGCACCGATCCCGGCGATGCTCGACACTGACGCGATGCCGCTATGACAACGGGCCGTCTGGAATGGATTTCGCGGCCGGCGCCGCGTTTCGACTTACTTCTTGGCCGGCTTCGCTTCCGAGGCCTTGGGCTCGGCGGCCTTTGCCACCTTCTTCTCACCCGCAGCGGCGGAGGCGGCCGATGCAGCCTTGGCCGGTTTGGCGGGTTCCTTCGTCGCCGCGCCGGCCTTGAACGCGGCGCCGTTGACGGTCAACCCCTCGGCGGAAAACTTTGCCGCGCTGCCTTCGCCCACTCCCTTGACGCGCCCGATCATGTCGCTCCAGTCCTTGAATGGCGCCTTCTTGCGCTCGTCGAGGATCTTGGTCGCGATCGCCGGGCCGATGCCCTTGACCGCTTCGAGTTCGGCCTGGCTGGCCTTGTTGACATCGACCGCGGCGGCGAAGGCCACGGCCGCGAAGAAGGCCAGCAAGGTGGCCATGAGGGTCTTGAACATGAGTCTTCCTTTTCAGTGAAGTGGGACCGGACCGCTACAACGGTCGCGGCGCCGGCGCAGTTGACCGCGGGCGAGCAGGGTCAGGCTTGCCGGGCCATCCAGGCGACGTAGCGCTCGACGCCGCTCGCCACATCGGCGAACGCATGCTGGCAACCGACGGTACGCAGGCGCGCCAGGTCCGCTTGCGTGAAGCTCTGGTATTTGCCGACCAGCGCCGCCGGGAAGTCGACGTATTCGATCAGGCCCTGCCGCACCAGCTCGGCCAGCGCCAGCGGCGGCTCGCCCGTCAACGCGCGCGACGCGTTGACGGTGGCGAGCGCGACATCGTTGAACGGCTGGGCGCGGCCGCTGCCCAGGTTGAAGATGCCGCTCGCCTGCGGGTTCTGCAGGAACCACAGGTTGACGGCGACCACGTCGTCGACGAAGACGAAGTCGCGCGACTGTTCTCCCGCCGCATAGCCGCCGTATTCGCCGAACAGCTTGACCTTGCCGCTGTCGCGAAACTGGTTGAAGTGATGGAACGCGACCGATGCCATGCGGCCCTTGTGCTGTTCGCGCGGACCGTAGACGTTGAAGTAGCGAAAGCCAGCGACCTGGGTCGTCGCCGCCGGCAGCATGCGGCGCACGACGTTGTCGAACAGCAGCTTGGAGTAGCCGTAGACATTGAGCGGCCGCTCGAACGCCGGGTCCTCGCGAAACGATGCGCTGCCGCCATAGGTGGCCGCCGACGAGGCGTACAAGAGGCGCGTGCCCTGCGCTTGGGCAGCGTCGAGCAGGTCCTTCGAGCAGCGGTAGTTGGTGTCGAGCATGTAGCGCCCGTTGTGCTCCATCGTGTCGGAGCAGGCGCCTTCGTGCAGCACCGCGTCGACATGGCCGAACTCGCCCTTGGCGAAGCGGGCGTAGAACTCGCTGCGGTCGAAATAGTCGCTGAGCTGCGCGCCCAGCAGGTTGCGGTACTTCGGGCCGTCGCTCAGGTCGTCGACCGCGATCACGTCGTCGATGCCGATCGCGTTGAGCCCGTGCACGAGGTTGCTGCCGATCATGCCGGCCGCGCCGGTCACCACCACCTTCATTCGATGATCCTCATTCGAACAACTCCTCGTAGCTGACGCCGGCGGTGCCGAACTTGCCGACGACGATGCCGCCGGCGCGGTTGGCGTGTGTCATCGCGTCGCGCAAGCTCAAGCCGCAGGCGAGCATGACCGCCAATGTCGCGATCACCGTGTCGCCGGCGCCGGTGACGTCGAAGACCTCGCGCGCCTGCGCCGGCACCTGGGTGTGGCCGGCATCGTCGAACAGCGACATGCCTTCTTCCGAGCGCGTCAGCAGCAGGCCCGTGAGACCGAGCTGGCGGCGCAGGTTTTGCGCGCGTTCGTGCAGCTGCGCTTCGCTGTTCCACATGCCGATCACCTGCGCCAGTTCGGCGCGGTTCGGCGTGATGACGGTCGCGCCCGCATAGCGGCTGTAGTCGCTGCCCTTGGGGTCGATCAGCACCGGCTTCTTCGCCGCGTTGGCGAGCTCGATCATCCGCGGGATGTGGGTCAGGCCGCCCTTGCCGTAGTCGGAGAACAGCACCACATCGCGCTGCGACAGCGCCGCCTCGTACTCCGGCAGCATGTCCTTCAGGAGCTCGTGGTCGGGTTCGTTCTCGAAGTCGACGCGAATGAGCTGCTGTGATCGACCGATGACGCGCAGCTTGACGATGGTGTAGAGCTGCGGATCCTTGTGGTAGAGCGCCTCGATGCCCTGCCTCTGAAGCAGTGATTCGAGCTTGCGCGCCGGTTCATCGTCGCCCACGACGGTGAGCAGCGTGGTTTGCGCCCCCAGGGTCTTGGCATTGAGCGCGACGTTGGCCGCACCGCCCAGCCGCTCTTCCTCGCGGTTGACATGCACGATCGGCACCGGTGCCTCGGGCGAAATGCGCTCGACCGCGCCGAACCAGTAGCGGTCGAGCATGGCGTCGCCGACCACGAGCACGCGGGCCTGGGCCAGGCGGGCACGATCCACGGCGGGGCTGATCACAGATTCTCCAGTCGTTGCGGCGGGTACGAGTCCCAGTTGAGGCAACCGGGACACTGCCAGAAGTAATGTTGCGCCTCGAAACCGCAGGCGGCGCAGCGGTAGCGCTGCAGCGGCTTGGCCGCGTGCGCGACGGCGGCCGTGATGCTTTGGGCTTCGGCGTCGTCGCCCATACCGAGTTCGGCGATGCGCAGCTGCAGCAGCTCGCGCGCCGCTGACAGGCTCGGGTGCCGGATGAGGTGCGCGGCGACGCGCTGGCGCTGCGCCGACGGGCGCGGATCGAGGACGGCGATCGCGCCCAGCAGGTCGAGCGACGGCGCACGTTGGTACAGCGCGTCGAGTTCCTCGCGCGCGGCCGCCTGTTCTCCGGCGACGAGCGCACTGGCGGCGTAGTCGCGCGCGATCAGCGCGAACGCGCCGGGATGCAGCGTCAGCAGCGTGCGCCAGTGCTGCACCGCCTGCGCGTGGTCGCCGGCTGCACGGGCGCGTTCGCCGGCGAGCACCAGCGGGCGCGCGGCCTGCGGTGCGGCCTCGCGCGCCTTGCGCACCGCGTCGTCGGCGTCGGCGGTCTGCTGCTTCGCGTCGGCCTCGCTCGCCAGCTCACACCAGTAGTGGGCGATGCGCGATGCGTACGAGCCCGTCGCGCTGCTGCGCTCGAGCTTTTGCGCGTCGTCGACGGCGGCGCGCCAGTCGCGCGAACGCTCATGCAGCGTCAGCAGCGCGAGCCGCGCCTCGGTGTCGAAGGCGGTGCCTTCGAGCGCCCGCCAGGCCTCTTCGGCGCGGTCCAACAGGCCGGCCTTGATGTAGTCCTGGGCCAGGCCGTGCTGGGCGCGGTCGCGCTCGGCGGCAGGCAGGTCGCCGCGGTTCAGCAGGTGCTGGTGCACGCGCACTGCACGCTCGTACTCGCCGCGGCGGCGAAACAGGTTGCCCAGCGCGAAGTGCAGGTCCGAGGTGTCGGGGTCGTGCTGGACCGCTTCGATGAAGGCGTCGATCGCCTTGTCCTGCTGTTCGTTGAGCAGCAGGTTCAGTCCCTTGAAGTAGGCCTTCGGCGACTCGCGCTGTTCGCGCTTCCACTGGCGCAAATCGAGCCGCGACGCGAGCCAGCCGAGGGCGAACGCCACCGGCAGGGCGAGCAAGAGCCATTGCAGGTCAAAGTCCATCGCGGGGCGGGTGCTCGGGCGCGAGATCGGGCGAGACGGCGGGTGCGGGGGCGGTGGTGTCGATCACATCGTTGCTGGGCTGCAAGCGGCGCGCGACGCGCCAGTGCTTCCACCAGCTCGGCACCATCGCGAACACGCCGAGGGCGCAGCCCAGGCCGAACGCGCCGAGCACGATGAACACCATCGGGGCGCGCCACTCCTGGCCGAAGAACCACTTCACGCTCGCGTCGTGCTGGTTGTTCAGTGCAAAGGCGAACAGGGCGAAAAAAATGAAGGCTCGAACGAGCCAGATGAAAAACCGCATCGCATCTCCCCGGCCGATTCTAGTGGCCCATCAAGCGATCACGGGGATGGAGAAGAGCGATCACGTGCCCGTGGCGGGCGCCTTCTCGACCGGTGCGTCTTCAACCGGCACCTGCAAATCGACCGACTCGCGCAGCGCCTTGCCCGGCTTGAAGTGAGGGACCAGCTTCTCGGGGATCACCACCTGCTCGCCGGAGCGGGGATTGCGCCCCACCCGCGGCGGGCGGCGGTTGATCGAGAAGCTGCCGAAACCGCGGATCTCGATGCGGTGCCCGCGCGCGAGCGCGTCGGACATCGCATCCAGGATCGTCTTGACGGCGAACTCGGTGTCGCGGTGGGTCAACTGGCTGAATCGCTCGGCCAGCTGGGCCACGAGATCGGAACGGGTCATTGGTGCCCCTCGCCCGACGAGTACGTCGGACGATCCCCCGAGGGGATGCGGGCCGGCTTGGGAGCGGCCCGGCGCTCGGCCCGCAGTGCAACC
>DASXQQ010000315.1:0-10307 GCA_036507085.1 Piscinibacter sp.
ACTTCAGCGTCTTCAAGCGCAGCCACGACGCGCGCAAGAAGCACGCGATGGTCTTCATCTACACCGTCGACTGCGACGTCGCCGACGAAGCCGCCCTGTTGCGCGCGTTCGAAGGCGACCGCCATGTCAAGCCGAGCCCCGACACGCGCTACCGCTTCGCCGGCCACGCGAGCGCGGACTTCTACGCGACCGATCGCCCGCGCCCGCTCGTCATCGGCTTCGGCCCCTGCGGCATCTTCGCCGCGCTGGTGCTCGCGCAGATGGGCCTGCGTCCGATCGTGCTCGAGCGCGGCAAGGCGGTGCGCCAGCGCACCCAGGACACCTGGGGCCTGTGGCGCAAGGGCATCCTGAACCCGGAGTCGAACGTGCAGTTCGGCGAAGGCGGTGCCGGCACCTTTTCCGACGGCAAGCTCTACAGCCAGATCAGCGACCCGCGCTACCTCACCCGCAAGGTGCTGACCGAGTTCGTCAAGGCCGGGGCGCCGGAGGAGATCCTCTTCGTCAGCAAGCCGCACATCGGCACCTTCCGCCTCGTCGGCATGGTCGAGAAGATGCGTGCCGACATCGAGGCGCTGGGCGGCGAGATTCGCTTCGAGCAGCGTGTCAGCGATGTGCTGATCGAGCAAGGCCACATCCGCGGCGTCACGCTGGCTTGCGGCGAACAGCTGCGCGCCGACCATGTCGTGCTCGCCCTCGGCCACAGCGCGCGCGACAGCTTCGCGATGCTGCACGAGCGCGGTGTCGCGATGGAGGCCAAGCCCTTCTCGGTCGGCTTTCGCATCGAGCACCCGCAAAGCCTCGTCGACCGCGCCCGCTTCGGGCCCCACGCCGGCCATCCGCTGCTCGGCGCGGCCGATTACAAGCTGGTGCACCACGCGCGCAACGGCCGATCGGTCTACAGCTTCTGCATGTGCCCCGGCGGCACGGTGGTCGCGGCCACCTCGGAGCCGAACCGTGTCGTCACCAACGGCATGAGCCAGTACTCGCGCAACGAGCGCAACGCCAACGCCGGCATCGTCGTCGGCATTGCGCCGCAGGACTACGTGCTCGATCGCCAGGCTGCCGGGCCGGTGAGCCCGCTCGACGGCATCGCCTTCCAGCGCCGCTGGGAGTCGCGCGCGTTCGAGTTGGGCGGCGGCACCTACGAGGCGCCCGGCCAGCTCGTCGGCGACTTCATCCGCGGCCAGGCCTCGCGCGAGTTCGGCAGCGTGCTCCCTTCGTACCAACCCGGCGTGCAGCTGACCGACCTCGCGAGCAGCCTGCCCGGCTACGCGATCGAGGCGATTCGCGAGGCGCTGCCCGCCTTCGACAAGCAGATTGCCGGCTTCGCAATGGACGACGCGGTGCTCACCGGGGTCGAGACGCGCACCTCGTCGCCGCTGCGCATCACGCGCGGCAAGGACGGGCAGAGCCTGAACGTCAAGGGCCTCTATCCGGCCGGTGAGGGCGCGGGCTATGCGGGCGGCATCATGTCCGCCGGCGTCGACGGCATCGAGGTGGCCGAGGCGGTGGCGCGCTCGATGCTCGGCATCGGGGCGTGAGCGGCCTTCAGCGCTGGGTGTACCAGAGGTCCTGGATCGCGACCGAGCGCAAGGGATCGATCCCTTCGGACTGCAGGTAGGCGTTCACGCGATTGCGCATGTCGGCGGCGAGGCGGGCGATGCCGTTCGCGCCGATCAGCTCGCCGCGGCTTTGCGCGCCGACGCTGAGCTCGAGCACCAGGCCGACCTGCTGCATCCGGCGCTCGACCGCCGATCGGGCCGACGCATCCGGCGCCCCGAGGGCGACGCGGACCTTGACGATCATGCCGTCGCGCGTGGTCGCGCGCACCTCACCCGGGGTGACCCACTGCGGCGCCGGCCCCGAGCGCGCGAGCGCGTGCGGCGTCTGCAGCATCGACACGCCGGCGGACACGCCGACGATCACCGCGATCAGCGCGGTGATGACGGCGATGGTGTAGAGCGGGCGGGAGGTGCTGGGCGAGACGGCTTTCGCGCGCAGCTTGGCGGTTGGTTTCTTCGGCATGGCGGGGGACGGCAACAGCCCCTCGATTACAGCCCAGCCGCCGCGACTTGAACGCGTGAAAACCTCACGCCAAACGCCCGCTCTTTCGGCGACCGCACGCGTCAGGGGCAGGCCGCCATCACCTGCGCCACCGCCGCGGTCAGTCGCTTGCCGTAGGGCACGTGGAGGAACTCGTTCGGCCCGTGCGCATTGCTCTTCGGCCCGAGCACGCCGCAGACCATCATCTGCGCGGCCGGGAAGCCCTGCTGCAACATGCTCATCAGCGGGATCGTCCCGCCCTGCCCGATGAAGCCGCAGGGCGCGCCGAAGTGGGCGCGCGACGCGGCGTGCAGCGCGTCTTCCAGCCACGGCGCCAGGCTCGGCGCGTTCCAGCCGGTGGCGCCCTGCGCGCCGACGCGGCCATCGGCGGCGAACGTCACCTTCGCGTTGTAGGGCGCGTTGTCTTCGAGCAGCGTCTTGAGTTGCTGCGCCGCGTCGTTGCCGTCGACCAGCGGCGGCAGCCGCAGGCTCAGCTTGAACGCGGTGTAGGGCCGCAGCACGTTGCCGGCGTTCTTCAGCTCGGGAAAACCGTCGACGCCGGTGACGCTCAGCGTCGGTTTCCAGGTGCGGTTGAGCAGCGCGTCGAGCGGGTCGGTGGTGGTGGGCAGCGTCGGGCCACCGTCGGCGCCGCAGGCCCAGGGGAAGCGCTTCCAGACCTCGTCGCCGAGGATCTGCGCGGTGGCGCGCGCCTGCTCAATGCGGTCGGTGGGAATCGCGCAGTGAAAGCTCTGCGGCAACAGCCGGCCGGTCTTCGAATCCTCGAGCCGGTCGAGCACCTGGCGCAGGACGCGAAAGCTCGACGGCACGAGGCCGCTCGCGTCGCCCGAATGCACGCCTTCGGTGAGGATCTCGACCTTCAGCGTGCCAGTCACGTTGCCGCGCAGGCTGGTCGTGAGCCACAGCTGGTCGTAGTTGCCGGCGCCGCTGTCCAGGCAGACGACGAGGCTCACGTTGCCCAGCCGCGGGCGCAGCAGGTCGATGTAGGCCGGCAGGTCGAACGAGCCGCTTTCCTCGCAGCTCTCGATGATGCCGACGCAGCGCGGCCGCGCGATGCCTTGCCGGTCGAGCGCCATGATCGCGGTCAGCGAGGCGTAGATCGCATACCCGTCGTCGGCGCCGCCGCGGCCGTAGAGCAGGCCGTTCTCGTACTTCGGCGTCCACGGTCCGAGATCGCTGCGCCAGCCATTGAACTCGGGCTGCTTGTCGAGGTGGCCGTAGAGGCAGATCGTGTCGGTGCTGCCCGGGCGGGTCGCCGGCACCTCGAAGAAGATCACTGGCGTGCGCCCTTCGAGGCGGACGATCTCGAGCCTGAGGCCCGGAACCTTCTTGCTCTCGACCCAGCTCGCTGCGTCGCGCACCACCCGGTCGATGTAGCCGTGTTGCTGCCAGTCGGCGTCGAACATCGGGCTCTTCGCGGGCACCGCGATGTAGTCGGTAAGGGCGGGGACGATCTCCTCGTCCCAGGTGCGCGCGGCAAAGGCGCCCAGCGCGCTCGCTTCGTCGGGTTGCAGGGGCAGCAGCGGGTCGCGTGCGTTCATGACGGGGCTCCTTCGTGGGGAGCCGGCAGTGTAGAACGAGCGATCGCCCCGCGCTCAGTGCGCGCGCTGTGCGAGCCAGGCGCCGAGCGTGGCGAACACCTCGGCTTGCTCGGGCTCGTTGAAGATCTCGTGGAACAGCGGCTTGAACTCGCGCACCTCGAGCACTGCGCTCGGCGCGGCCGCGGCGAACGCGGCGCTGCCGGCCGGCGCGACGCAGCGGTCGCTGCCGGCGAAGAGCAGCAGCGTCGGCAGGGTCCAGTGCGGCGCTTGCTGCAGCACGAGCGCGCCGCCGTCGAGGACGAAGCGCACCAGCCGCGGCGTGACGCGGTCGTGGACCAGCGGATCGGTCCGGTACGCCTCGACCACCGCCGGGTCGCGCGAGATCCACGCGGGCTTCAGGCCATTGTTGACGGCGAGCGTCGGCGCCAACGGCTCCATCACCTTGAGCAGCAGCTTCTGCGCCGCGTTCATGCCGGGGTCGAGCGCCGGCGAGCTCAGCACCAAGGCATCGACCGGGCGATACCAGCGCGCAGGTCGCGGCAGCAGCCCTTCGGCGACGAAGCGCGCGGCGATCAGCCCGCCCAGGCTGTGGCCGAGCAGCACCAGTGGGCCGGGGACTTGCGCGCCGACGCGGCCGATGACGAGCGCCAGGTCGCGCAGCAAGTCGTCGGTCTCGTTCAAGCGGCCCTTCGCACCGCCGCTGAGGCCATGGCCGCGGTGGTCGTAGCTGACGACGTTCCAGCCCCAGCCGTTGAGATGCGCCGCCACATGCGCATAGCGGGCGTGGTGCTCGCCCAGCCCGTGCACGATCAGCACGGTGCCACGCGCTGCGGCGGCCGCGGGCCAGTGCGCAATGTGAAGCCGCAGGCCGTCGGCCGTGGTGAGGGTGTCGTTCATGGCCGGCAGTGTAGGCAAGCGCGGGTCCTGTCCGGTGGGCGACAGGCGCGAATGGCGCACACGGTCAATATCATGGCCGCAGCCGTCAGACTCCCGGAGCCCGCATGAATGACTTCTTCCAGCTCAGCACCGACAACGGCATCGCCCATTTGCAGCTGAACCAGCCGCAGCGCATGAACACGATGGCCCCGCCGTTCTTCCCCGCCTTTCGCGACGCGGTGCAGGCGCTGCACGACGACGCCTCGGCGCGGGTGCTGCTGATCTCGTCGAGCGGCAAGCATTTCAGCGCCGGCATGGCGCTCGACACCTTCGCCGGCGACGGCGCGCTGCTGGACACGAGCACGTCGCGCGCACGCTTGCGTTTCCAGGACGGCCTGCGCCGGCTGATGCGCTGCTTCGACGTCCTCGACACCGCGCGCCTGCCGGTGATCTGCGCGGTGCAGGGCGGCTGCATCGGTGGCGCGTTCGATCTCGCCGCCGCCTGCGACATCCGCTTTTGCAGCGCCGACGCGTTCTTCTGCATCCAGGAGATCAACATCGGCATGGCGGCCGACCTCGGCGTGCTGCAACGCCTGCCCAAGCTGATGCCGGCCGGCGTGGTGCGCGAACTCGCCTACACCGGCGAGCGCCTCGGCGCCGAGCGCGCGCTCGAACTGGGTCTGGTCAATGCGGTGCTGCCCGACGCGTCGACCCTGCTCGCGCACGCGATGCAGGTCGCGCGCAGCATCGCGTCGAAGTCGCCGCTCGCGGTCGCCGGCAGCAAGCTCGCGCTCAACCATGCGCGCGACCACGGCACCGCGGCGGCGCTCGAGCAGATGACGCTCTTGCAAAGCGCGATCTTCGACACCGCCGAGATGGCCGAAGCGATTGCCGCCTGGAAGGACAAGCGCGAGCCGCGCTTCGAGCCGCTCGGCCCGATGCCATCGGAGCGCAAGACGCTGTAGCCACGGCGGTTCGCTGCGCAAGCCGCAGCGCTGCGCGGCGGCGTTGCAAATTTCACAAAGCACGCCCGCCCTTCGCGCGAGCCGCCATCCGGCGCCCCTACACTGAAAAGCGAGCGCGCGCCCACGCGAGCGGCTCTCATCTCCGCTCGTCCTGGAGGCTCCGTGTCGCAGTCCGTGATCGATACTTTGGGCCAGCGCGTCGCGCTCGCCTTGCCGCTGCTGCTCGCCGCCTGCGCGGTGCCGCCCTCCAAGCCGCTGCCGAAGTACGCCGGCCCCACGGCGGGCCCCACCGCCAAGCTGGTGATGCGCGGGTCGGTGCCCGCGGGCGACCTGTACAGCGTCTACATCTTCGACGACGCCGAGCACTGCAAGGGCTTGCGCTCCATGGGCGCCGGCAGCAGCACGCGCAACCCGGCATCGACCACGCTGGCGGCGAACCAGATCACCACGGTCGAATTCTTCCTGCTCAAGCCGGACAAGAAGTTCTGCTCGATTCGCTGGTCGTTCACGCCGGTGGCCGGCAAGACCTACTTGTTCAGCGGCGCCGCGCTCGACGCCACCACCTGCGGCGCGCGGGTGATGGACATGAGCAACCCCGACAACCTGCGGCCCGAGCCGACCGCGTTGCGGCGCAACCCGGGCGCGAGCCTGTGTGTGCCGCTGGCGCAATCCAAGGCCGCGTCGGTGGCCGGCACCGACGCGGGCCAGACCAGCCCCGACGCGGTGCTGCGCCAGGGTGCAACCGCCGAAGACCTGCAAGGATTGATCGGGCAATGAGCATGCATCGCATCCGTTTCGTGCTGACGCTGCTCGCGACCGTCGGTTCGGCCATGCACGCCGCCGCGATGACGCCCGCCGAGGTCTACACCCAGGTGTCGCCCAGCGTCTGGCGGGTCCAGACCTACGACCTCGACGGCCTGCCGCTGGCCCAGGGCAGCGCAGTCGTGATCGCGGCCGACACGTTGGTCACCAACTGCCATGTGCTGGCCAAGGCGAAACGCGTCGTCGTGCGGCGCGAAAAGCTGCGTGTCGAGGCCAAGCTCGAGCTGTGGGACGTGCAGCGCGACGTCTGCCAGATCAACGCAGCGGGGCTCGGCGCGCCGGCCGTCGCGCTCGGCGACGCGTCGCAAGTCGTGGTCGGACAGAACGCGTTCGCGATCGGCAACCCGCGCGGGCTGGAGCTGACGATGAGCGCCGGCCTGGTGTCGTCGGTCCGTCGCAATGACAACGGCCAGATCGTGCTGATCCAGACCTCGGCCGCGATCTCCGGCGGGTCGAGCGGCGGCGGGCTGTTCGACGAGCAGGGCGCGCTGATCGGCTTGACGACCATCGGCTCGGTGGCCGCCGACACGCAGAACCTGAACTTCGCGGTGCCGGTGGAGTGGATCAAGGACTTGCCGCAGCGCCATGCGAAGCTGTCGAAACCGGCGGCACCAGCCAGCGCGGCGACGACGACGGTGGCCGTCGCCGCGCCGGCTGCGGCCGCCACACCGACGGCCGACGGAGCGTTTGCCAGCATCGACGACGTCGACCGCCTGCCGTACGCCAGCGATCGCATGCGCGAGCGTTACCGCGTCTTCCTCGGCCGCCCGGTGCCGCGCGCGTTCGCGATCTCCGAAGGCGGCAAATGGGCACAGGCCTTCGGCGTGCGGCCCAAGGACCCGTCGTTGCCGGCGAGCCCGGTCGAGCGCGCGCTGCACGAATGCGAGAAGACGAACTCGGGCCGCTGCTTTCTGTACGCGGTCGACACGCGCGTCGTTTACCGGCCGTAGGGCCGGCGCGCAGCAGAGGACTCGCAGGGTTGCGCGAAGGGTGGGCGTAGGGTGGGCTTCAGCCCACGCGTCCCACGCGAAGGCCACAGAAACCCCGTGGGCTGAAGCCCACCCTACTCCCTCCAGCCGCCGCCCAGCACCTTGTACAGCGTGACCTGGTTCTGCACCTGCTGCGCGCGGACCTGCACGACTGCCTGCTGGGCCGCGAACAGCGAGCGCTGCGCGTCCAGCACGTCGAGGTAGCTCGCCGCGCCGTTGCGGTACCGCAGGTCGGCCAGGCGATAGCGCGTCTCTTCGGCGTTCGCCTGCGCGCGCTGCGCGCGCAGTTGCTCGCCCAGCGTCGCGCGGCCGGCGAGCGCGTCCGAGACCTCGCGAAATGCGGTCTGGATCGCGCGCTCGTACTGCGCGAGCGCGATCTCGCGGCCGGCGTTTGAGGCGTCGAGGTTGGCCTGGTTGCGCCCGGCGTCGAAGATCGTCAGCAGCGCCTGCGGCGCGAAGGTCCACGCGAAGGAGCCGCCCTTGAACAGGCCGCTGAGCTCGCTGCTGGCGGTGCCGGCGCTGCCGGTGAGCGTGATGCGCGGGAAAAAGGCCGCGCGCGCCGCGCCGATGTTGGCGTGGGCCGCGATCAACTGCTGCTCGGCGGCGAGCACGTCGGGCCGTCTCACCAGCACATCCGACGGCACGCCGGCCGGCAGCTCGGGCAGCGTCGGCTCGGCGAGCGGCGCCGGCACCGCCGGCAGATCGGCGGGCAACGGCTGACCGAGCAAGAGCACCAGCGCGTTCTCGTCGAGCGCGCGCTGGCGCGTCTGCTGCGCCAGCGCGACCCGCGCGCCTTCGAGCAGCGACTCGGCCTGGCGCAGGTCGAGCTCGGAGGCGGCGCCGTTGTCGAACTTGAGCCGGGTCAACTTGAACGACTCTTCGCGGGTGGCGAGCGAGCCGCGCGTCACCGCGAGCAGCTCGTCGTCGGCCAGCAGAGCGAGGTGGGTTGTCGCCACCGCCGCGATCAGGCTGATCTGCGCCGCCTTGCGCGCTTCGGCGCTCGCGAGGTATTGCGCGAGCGCCGCCTGGCCGAGGCTGCGCACCCGGCCGAACAGGTCGAGCTCGTAGCCGGTGACGGCGAATCCCGCGCTGTAGAGGCTGGTGAGGTTGCCGTTGCTGCCCGGCGCGCGCGAGGCGGTGACGCCGACATTGAGCGTCGGCCATTCGTCGGCGCGGCGGATCTGCGCCTGCGCGCGCGCCTGCTCGATGTTCAGCACCGCCACCCGCAGGTCTCGGTTGTTGGCGAGCGCGATCGCGATCAGCCGCTGCAGCCGCGCATCGGCGAAGAAGCGCTGCCACTCGAGGTCGGCCGCCGGTGTCGAACCTGCCGGTGCCGAGGCGGCGTCGGCAAAGCTCGGCGCGACCGGCGCGCTCGGGCGCTGGTAGGCCGGGGTCAGCGACATGCAGCCGGCGAGCGAGACGGCGGCGGCCAGGGCGGCCGCTGAGACGATGCGTTGCGCCTCACTCATGCGAGTCCTTCGACGGCGGGACCGCGGCGCCGGTGGCGCCGCCGCCGCCACCGTTGTTGGCGTCGAGCTCGTGCGCATACATCTTGCGCTGGCGTTCGCTGCCCTTGAACCAGCGCCGCACGACGACGAAGAACACCGGCACGAAGAACACCGCGAGCAGGGTGGCCGAGAACATGCCGCCCATCACGCCGGTGCCAATCGCGCGCTGGCTCGCCGAGCCGGCGCCCGAGGCGATCGCCAGCGGCAGCACGCCGAGGATGAAGGCCATCGAGGTCATCAGGATCGGGCGAAAGCGCAGGTGCGCCGCGGCCAGCACCGCCTCGATCACGCTCTTGCCTTGCGCATGCAGGTCCTTCGCGAACTCGATGATCAGCACCGCGTTCTTCGCCGACAAACCGATCACCGTGATCAGCCCGACCTTGAAGTAGATGTCGTTCGACAGTCCGCGCCCGGTCGCCGCGAGCACGACGCCGAGCACGCCCAGCGGCACGACGAGGATCACCGACAGCGGGATCGACCAGCTCTCGTAGAGCGCCGCCAGGCACAGGAACACCGCGAGCAGCGAAAAGCCGAACAGGAGGAAGGCGGTCGCGCCGGAGAGCTTCTCCTCGCGCGACTGGCCGGTCCATTCGAAGGCGAAGCCGGCCGGCAGCTGGGCCGCCAGGCGCTCCATCTCGTCCATCGCTTCGCCGGTGCTGCGTCCGGGCGCGGCGTCGCCGCCGATGCGCATCGTCGGGTAGCCGTTGTAGCGGATCGTCTGCATCGGCCCGCTGATCCAGCGCGTGGTCGCGAACGCGCCGAGCGGCACCGGCTGGCCGCGCGCGTTCAGCGCGTTCAGGCGCAACAGGTCCTCGGCCTGCATGCGCGACGGCGCATCGGCCTGCACGATCACCCGCTGCAGGCGTCCGGCGTTGGGGAAGTCGTTGACGTAGGCCGAGCCGAGCGCGGTGGAGATCGCCGCGTTGATCGCGTCGAAGCCGACCCCGAGCGCGCTCGCCTTGTCGCGGTCGATGTCGACCTGCAGTTGCGACGCGTCTTCCAGCCCGTCGGGCCGCACGCCGGCGACGACCTTGCTTTGCGCGGCCAGGCCGAGCAGCTGGTTGCGCGCCGCCACCAGCGCGGCGTGGCCGTTGCCGCCGCGGTCCTGCAAGCGGAAGTTGAATCCCGACGCTGTGCCGAGCTCCGGAATCGGCGGCGGGCTGAGCGGAAAGATGAACGCATCGCGCACCCGCATCAGCGCGCCGAAGGCCCGGCCGGCGACCGACTGCGCCGTGTGCTCGGCGCCCTTGCGCTGATCCCAGTCCTTCAGCGTGACGAAGGCGAGGCCGGCGTTTTGGCCTTGGCCCGAAAAGCTGAAGCCGAGCACGCTGACCATGCCCTGCACCTCGGGCTGCTTGAGCATGAAGCCCTCGACCTGTTGCATCACCTCGACGGTGCGGTTCACCGTCGCGCCCGGCGGCAACTGCACGTTGACGATCATGTAGCCCTGGTCTTCGGCCGGCAGGAACGACGCCGGCAGGCGCGCGAGGAACAGCACGACGACGCCGATGATCGCGGCGTAGATGATCAGAGTGCGCGGCGCGC